>NZ_JMMA01000002.1:2585777-2908999 GCF_000686125.1 Ruminococcus sp. NK3A76 | reverse complement strand
GAAAGCTCTGCGCATTTTCTTACATACTCCTCGTCAAGCGAGCTGTCGCCGAAGGCTATGTTTGAATCTATCGTGTCGGAATAGAGCAGTACGTCCTGCGTTGCTATGCTTATGTTCTTGCGGAGCGAGTGCAGACGGTGCAGCTTTACGTTCCTGCCGTCAACGAGCACCTCTCCGCTGTCTGTGTCGTAAAATCTCGGTATCAGGTTTATCATCGAGGTCTTGCCGCAGCCGGTAGGCCCCATTACAGCGACAGTCTCGCCGGCCTTTATGGTGAAGCTTATGTCTTTTAGTATCCTCTTGCCCTCTATCGAGAAGTTTACGTTTTTGAATTCTATGTCGCCCTTAAGACGCTCGGTGGGCGTGTCTGCGTCCTCACGGTCAACTATCATCGGTGCGAAGTAGTATATCTCGATTATCTTGCCTGCCGATGCCACAAAGCGGTGGAAGTCGTTTATGTAAGCGCCTAAGTTCCTTAAGGGGTTGCTTACCGCCCATAAAAGACCTGATATAGCCACATACTGCCCCATTGTCAGGTGGCGCTGTATCATAAAGTAACCGCCTGCGAGCAGCAGCACGACACTCAGAGACCCTGCAAGCACGTCGATAAACGGCTGGTATTTGAGCCATACCTTTGCAGCCTTTATGTTGGCCTTGCGGTATTCCTCGTCACGCTTGCGGAATTTCTCCTTCTCAAACTCCTCTCTTGCAAAGGCCTTTACAACACGGTTGCCAGAGATGTTCTCCTGAGCTGCGGTGTTTAATTGAGAGGACTTTTCTCTTACCTCTCTGTAAGCAGGCCCAGCGAAGGCCGAGAGCTTTCGCCTGATAATGAGTATCAGCGGCGTCATAGCCAGTATGCACAGCGCCGTCGCATAGTCGATAGTGAAGAAATACACCATAGATGCAGTAAACAGTGCAATGCTCTCGACAGCGCCCTTGATGACCCACGACACCATGTGCCTTACCATGTCAAGGTCGCCTGTGAGCCTTGTCATAAGGTCGCCTGTGCGGAAGCGGTCGTAAAAGGCGATGTCCTGGTTTTCTATCCTGCGGAAAAGCTTTGTGCGGATATTGTATATCATGCCCTGCGAGGCTGTTTCGTAATACATATTGCACGCATACTGAAACACAGTCCTTATAAACGTGAGCCCTATCATGCCGGCAAGCAGCCAGTAAAGATACGAGCGGTCGTTTTTGAGGTTTTCTATCGCATTGTCGTTTGAAATAAATGTATCTATCAGCTTTGACTGAAAATACGGCGAGGTGATATAAAGCGCATTGCAAAGTATCGAGAGGCAAAGTGCGATAATATAGCCTCTCCTGCTGCCCTTCATATTTTCCCATAGCCATTTGAACTGGAACATAGCATCACCTTAACTTATTTTCTAATAACGTGTCATTACGTTTATGTATTATATCATACATCATAAGATAAAAACATAGTCTATACTATCACATTCTTTACATATTCTATTATTTACACTCTTTACATATCCTATAACGCAAGACCCCCGGACTGTTTATTACAGTCCGGGGGCTTGTGTATAATTATTTAGGCGTCATCTGCAATATCAAACGCTTGAATGGCTCTTTACGTATGCAACTACCTCGTCAACAGTTGTGAATGCAAGGCTTACGCAGGTGTCAGCACAGCCGTAGTAGATAGCTATCCTGCCTGTGTCAGCATCGCAGAGAGTAGCGCAGGGGAATGTTACGTTCTGAACATCGCCTACTGTCTCGTACATCTCACGGGGATTGATGAGGTACTCAGCGCAGCGGTACTTTACCTTCCAGGGCTCGTCCTTGTCGAGTATGCAAGCTGAGAAGCTGTATACAAAGCCGTTGCAGCTCTCGAGTACGCCGTGGTAGAAGCAGAGCCAGCCCTCGTCAGTCTCGATCGGGATCGGGCCTGCGCCTATCTTCTTGGACTCCCAGCCCTTGAGGGGCCCCATAACGTGCCTGTGCTCGCCCCAGTACTTCATATCGGGCGACTGCGAGATGTACATATCACCGAAAGGTGTGTGGCCTGAGTCAGAAGGACGGGAGAACATAACGTACTTGCCGTTTATCTTTCTCGGGAAGAGAACACCGTTTCTGTTGAAGGGGAGGAATGCGTTCTCGCACTGATAGAATGTCTTGAAGTCATATGTGTAGCCAACGCCGATAGTAGGCTTCCAGCCGTAAGCGTTGCACCAGGTTACCCAGTATCTGTCCTCTATAAAGCAAACTCTCGGGTCATAGCCGTAGCCCCAGGAGTTAACGTCCTCGGTAGACTTGTCAGCCTGCTCGAAAACTATTCTTTCCTCGCTGATGTTCCAGTGTATAGCATCGTCCGAGAAGCCAACGTGCAGCTCCATGTTTCTCTGCTTGTCATCAACTCTGAACACGCCTGCGAACTTGCCGTTGAATGTAACAACAGCGCTGTTGAAGATAGAGTTTGACATCTTAAGATGATCTCTCTTGATTATCGGGTTTGCATCATATCTCCATACTACATCGTTGCAGCCCTCGGGCTTGTCCTGCCACGGGATGTTCGGTATCGACTCGCCGTTAATGATCTTTACGCTCATTTTAACTCCGCCTTTCATAAATTTTTATCACTTAATTTTTGTAAGATCTTTCCCTTGGAATATCTCCATAAACTATTAAAGCATATTTTGAAAAAATAATCAAGCCCCCCCTGACAGGTGAAAACGTTTAAAAAAATGATGTAAACGTATACTTTGAAAGTTTAACAAAAAGTTCATAGATACAGGCGCAAAAAAGCCCTGTTTTACCTCTGCAAATCGGGGGTTACAGAGGTATTGCCGCTGCTGCGAAAGGGTGATGCCAGCTGCGCAGGCACGGGGCGACCCTTCGGTAACACGCCCGAATGGGCATATTGCGCCGCAGGCGCACCATAACTATTAACTGTTAACTGATAACTGTTAACTGACAAAGCGCCCCGGAGCACTTTTAAATGCTCCGGGGCAAAACGTTCGGTATTTAATTGTTATGAAGCCTGCTGTACCTTGTTGTTCTTCTCATCAAATATCCTGTAATACTGTAAGTAGCGGTACTTCTTCATTTCCTCGGTGTCGTCGTCAGCCGAATCGCTCTTTTTGTGCCACTTGCCGTCGCCGTCAACGTAACCGAAGGATGTGATTATCGGCAGGTTCTGCCTCTGCTCCTCAAGGAAGTTCATGTAGCCGCTCTTGGGCAGGCCGCATATGTCCATAAGCTCAAGGCTTAAGTAGTTGAGGCTTATCTCGCTGTCCTCACGGCTCTCCGAGTCGAAGTTTGACCAGATGAAGTAAGGTGTCTGGTGCGAGCGGCAGAAGTCCTCTATCGGCAGGTCGTTGATGTTCTGGCCGAGCATCTCGTCGTAGTAGCCTGCGATGTGCGGATAGTGGTCGCCGAACATTACGATGACAACGTCCTCGTCAACGTTCTCAAAGTGCTTTATCAGCTCGCCTATAGCCCTGTCAGATTCGTAGATAGAGTTTAAGTAGCTCTCTGCCTGGTCGCTCTTGGGCGAGTTGAGGGTGACAGGTTCGGTCAGGTGTTCTGTGTAGGGGGCATGGTTCTGCATGGTGGTTATCCAGTAGAACTGGCTGTCGCCGTCCTTTCTCTTGTCATACTCCTCAAAGAGCCTTTCATAAAGGCTGATGTCAGCGATGTTGCCGTCAACGTACTCTATGTTCTTCATGTTTATGTTGTCTTTGAAGAAGCAGGTGTCAAAGCCTAAACGCTCGTAGGCGTTCTCTATCTTCCAAAGACCTCTGCGGCAGCAGGTGAAGGCTATAGTCTCGTAGCCAAGCGAGTCAAGGTGGCTCACTATGCTCTGCTGGTCGTTGTCCATAAATTGGGTGTATGCAGCACTTCCCGAAGGCAGGAAGTACATCGAGTTGCCTGTCAAAAACTCAAATTCCGAGTTGCAGGAGTATCCGCCGTAGGGAGATACCGTCACATAGCCCTTAAGGCAGTTTTCCTTGAGCGCATGGTAGTTGGGCATATAGTCCATGCTAACGTCAATGTCGCCTAAATGCTCAAAGTCTGAGAACGACTCGTTGAGTATTGCTATGATAGTAGGCTTGCGGTCAGAGGTCTTTTCAGATGTGTGGTATTCCCCGAGCCTGCTCTTTGCCTCGTCTGCGCTGTAGCCGTCAGGCACTATGACACGGTTCTTTATGCCGTCGTAGTAGAAGCATAAAAGCCCGCCGGTGTCCTGATATGTGTCGATGTCCTCGCCCATAGAGAAGTTGAGGAGCATTATCCTGTTGTTTATGTCGTAGCTGTATACGCCCTCTGCTGCGAAGTAGAAGCCCACGCACATAGCAGCGAGCGTGCCGAGACCTGCCGAGCGTGCTTTGAGGGGGCTTTTCATCTCGCTCAGATCAAGCAGCCATATCGCAGCTATCATCAGCAGCGTGTCAAGCCCTGCAAAGGCCACGATAAATGATATCCTGAACTTGTATTCGTCGCTTATCTCGCCGGCACTTGAAATGTTTGCAAGGTCTGAGAAGCGTATCGGGCCGCCACGGAACTGTATGATGTAATACTGTATAATCGCATAGAACGCAAAGAACGCCGAGAAAAGTGTCAGCAGTATCCTTGTGACTATCTTGTTCTTTATAAAAGCGACCGATACAAAGAAAAATATGAAGTACATAAGTATCCCGACCAGGATATTGGGCAGATATGGCTTTATAAACCGCCTCAGATGCTCGCCCTCGTTTGCAAGGTCGGTAGGTATTATGTACAGACAGAACTCGTTGACGAAGTAGAAGTTCATCGCCAGCAGCCCTGCAAGAGCATATCTGTTGATGCCCGGCTTGCCTTTTTTGATGCATAATACCGCCATTCCGGCGAGAGCTGCGATGCCTGCTGTGCAGCAGATAGCTGCCACAAAGCCGAGCTGGCCGCTGTTTTCGTTTGCGTAATCTGCAAATCCGCTCGCTCCGAGCAGGAATATGAAGGCAAATACCGCCAGCAGATAGAAAAGCCACGGCGACATAAGGCTGAACCTGTCAGCCCGTTTTTTATTCTCCGGTGTGACAGCTTCATTTGCGGCCGTGCTATCATTTTCCTTAGCCTCGGCCGTGTCAGCGGGGGCATCGGGTATGATGTTCGTTACCTGTGAATTATCTTCCATTTATATCCTCCTTTTTCTTTGTCCTTAACATTATAATTATACTCTTATTTCCCTTGTTTTTCAAGCCGACAGCAGGCTTTTTCGCCATTTTCTGTCGGTAAGCACAAAAACACCCCGGTTTGCAGGGGCGAAAATGGTTATAATAAAAAAGATATACCGGCTGCGTCGATGATCTTAATATCATCGGCACAGCCGGCACCTGTATTTTTAACTGTTTGGCTGTTTGGCGCTTATTCTGTCCTCAGTGCCACAACAGGGTCCTTCTTAGCCGCACTTCTTGAAGGTATGATGCCTGCAATGAGTGTCAGCAGAACGCTTATGGCTATGAGTATCAGCGCTGCAAGTATCGGCAGCTGTGCGCTCAGGTTGTTAAGGCCTGTCAGCGTGTGAACGATTATGTTTATCGGTATGCATAACAGGTATGTCACCACAACGCCTATAAGACCCGAGATAAAGCCTATTATAATAGTCTCGGCATTGAACATACTCGAAACGTCATGCTTCGATGCACCGATAGCACGCAGAATGCCTATCTCCTTGGTTCTTTCCTGAACGGATATCAGCGTGATAACGCCTATCATGATAGATGATACCACCAGCGAGATGCCTACAAAGGCTATCAGCGCATAGGTTATGGCGTTTATGATAGTTGTTATGCTCGACATCATGATGCCGATGTAGTCGGTGTACTTTATCTGGTCTACCTCGTCCTTGCCGTCGTTGTAGCTGTCTATCTCTTCCTTGATGATGTCCTTGTTCTCGAAGGTCGCAGCGTAGAGGTTTATCGCTGTGGGCTTTTCAAGGTCGATGTAGCCGAGCTTCAACAGGTTGCTCTCGTAATCCGAGTCGGAGAATTCAAGCACGTTGTCGTAAAGGAATGCGCCCTGCTTCTCGTCTTCAAGAGCCTTTACTATGTCATCAAGCCCTGCTGCGAGCTGCTGCTGTGTCATCTTTGAGAGCTGCTCCTCTACTTTGGAAGCGTATTCGCCCTTTACCTGCTCTGACATCATCTTGGAAAAGCTCTCTCTTACCTCGCTCTCACTGAGCTTTCCAAGGTATCCGTTTATCTCGTCCTCGCCCATGCCCATTTGGGTGCTCATTACCTGGCCGAGAGCCTTCTTCATGTCGTCAGCCGACATACCCTTCATGTTCTCCTCGACCATAGAAGCAAGCGTTGCCTCGTCAGGTGTGGTCATCACCTTGTGATACATAGCCGCCTTGCCCTTTTCGTCGAGCTTGGAAGCATTTTCCTTGAAGGCCTCTGTCTTCTGCTTGTCATCGAGCACAGTGTCCTTGTCCTTGAAGGGCAGGCCTGTGATAACGTCCTTTGTCTCGTCGGCAAGCTGTGCTTTGATAGCCTCAGAGCCCTTCATCTCATCTACCACATACCTTGTAAGGTCTGCGGTGTATGCCGCTGAGGAGTTGAGCATTGTGGCTGTTGCATCGGGGTCAGGTCTGATGATACCCGATATCTTCAGCTCAAGCCCGTTGTCGTAGAGATACTGCAAGCCTGCATCGGTGTCTCTCAGGTCGGTGTATGTGCCCGTTTCCTCGTCATACTTATAGCAGGAGGAGTTGAGTATCACCCTGAACGTCCTGCCGCAGACCTCTTCGTAGCTCCACTTGATATCGGCGTTATCCATGTTGAGCTCCTCGCCCTTCATGGAAGCCTTCATGATGTTGTCAACATCTTCCTTTGTTTCAAGACCCAGCGCATAGAGTGTCAGGTCATCGAGCTCGTTGTTTTCATCGAGCACAAGCACTATCTCGTTGTATTCCTTCGGCCACTGACCGTAAACGACCTCATACTGCTTTTTGAGCACCTCGTTTATGCCCGTGCCGTCGTCTTTCGGGAGCATTTCCTTCCAGCTGCGTGATGCGCCGCCGCCCATTGACGACATCATATCCATAGAGCTCATGCCGCCCATCATCTGGCTCTCCGCCTGATTCATAGCCTGCATATCTATACCCATATGCTCCTTGATGATATCGTTCATGATCTCATTCACATCTGAGTGGAGTATCTTGCCGTCAACGTTCTTTGTGTATACGAGCATATCGAGCCCGTAGCTGTACTGAACGCCGCTCAAAGCCTTGCCGAGCTTGCTGTCTTCACGGTTTCGCTCGGAGTCGATGTATTTCTTGAAGGTGCGCAGGTCGTTTTCCTTTGCCTCTAAGTGATTGAATGCATCTATTATCTCGTAGATAGCCGATTTTTTGTAGACAGCGTCCTTTTCGTGGGTCAGCTCCTTGTTGTCGATGCCCATGAATGTCTCCATGATGTCAGACAGGTCCATCTCGCTGTCTCTTATCGTCAGAGGATACGATGAAAGCGTCTGCTCCTGCACCTCGTTGATGTATGTCGTAAAGCCCTCGGATATGGAGAGTACCAGCGCTATGCCTATGATACCGATGCTCCCTGCAAAAGATGTAAGTATCGTCCTGCCCTTTTTGGTAAAGAGGTTTTTGAGCGATAAAGAAAAGCTCGTCGCAAAACTCATCGAAGGCATTTTCTTTTTGCTGTCTTCCTCACGCTTTTTGGCGTCTTCCTTGCTTAATACCTCTACCTCATCATCGGTGAGCGGCTGTGTGTCGTCCTTTATCTCACCGTCGAGCATACGGATAGTGCGTGATGCGTACTGCTCGGCGAGCTCAGGGTTGTGCGTTACCATAACTATGAGCCTGTCCTTGGATATCTCTTTGAGTATCTCCATTACCTGAACGCTCGTCTCAGTGTCGAGCGCACCGGTCGGCTCGTCTGCAAGTATTATGTCAGGGTTGTTTACTAAAGCTCTTGCGATAGCCACACGCTGCATCTGACCGCCCGACATCTCGCTCGGGCGCTTGTTTAGCTGGCTTCCAAGACCAACGTCTTCCAGCGCCTTCTTTGCCCTTTCTCTCCTCTCGCTCTTTGGAACACCCGAAAGCGTGAGCGCAAGCTCGACGTTTCTGAGCACCGTCTGGTGAGGTA
Organism: Ruminococcus sp. NK3A76; assembly: GCF_000686125.1. Classification (NCBI taxonomy): domain Bacteria; kingdom Bacillati; phylum Bacillota; class Clostridia; order Eubacteriales; family Oscillospiraceae; genus Ruminococcus; species Ruminococcus sp. NK3A76. The sequence continues at coordinate 2,900,891 of NZ_JMMA01000002.1, read as the reverse complement.
TGAGGTTGTAGCTCTGGAACACAAAGCCTATCGAATGGTTTCTGTAAGCGTCCCAGTCTCTTGCCTTGAAGTCCTTGGTTGAGCGGCCGTTTATCACAAGGTCGCCCTCGGTGTACTTGTCAAGGCCGCCTATGATGTTGAGCATCGTGGTCTTGCCGCAGCCTGAGGGGCCGAGTATCGCCACAAATTCCGAGTTCCTGAATTTAAGGTCTATACCCTTCAGCGCATGGACAGTTCCGTCGCCGGCAGGGTAATCCTTCTTTATCCCTTTTAGTTCAAGCATTGTCTCACTCCTTATAAGTTTCACAAATAAAACACCATATATTATATCACATGCATTCCCCATTTGCAAGAGATATCACAAAATATGCACATTACGGAACAAATGTTAACATTAATTACATTTACTGGAATTTACTGGGTTTATAGCTTTATCACTTTTGGTCACGCAGTATATTTGTTGCATATCAGATTACCGAAAATTTGTTCCGTTTACCTATTGATGTCTGCCGGTTTTCGTGTTACCTTTGTCTTGAAAGGAGGGGGCATGAGCCTGAGCTCTTATCCTTGATAATACCAACTAAAGGAGGAAAACTATGAACGTATATCTTGATGAAGGCTTCTATGCAAAGCCTGATACCGAGCTGCTCGGCTATATGGGTGAGCTCGGCACGAGAAGGGTGGTGTTCAACGCACTCTGGCTTGACGGAGCCGACAGCTTCTCCTGCCTGCTCGAATATGAGGACGGCGTGACAATAGAGGTGCCGGTGGAGAATTCCTATTTCACCGTAACAGAGCAGGTGCTCCGCCACACCGGCAAGGTCAGATGCCAGGTCGCAGCCAAGGCTCATATCACCGGAACGCAGACCTGCCGCCTCGTTAAAAAAAGCAATATATTCACACTTGTGATAAAGCCCTCGCTCACCGAGCCTGCGCAGCGCCAGGCTTCTGATACTCAGGGCGGCTCGCTGCTTGATGATATCCGGCAGGCCGTAAACGGGCTTGATCCGGCATCTGACAGCACCGCCGAGGTGATAAGCGGCGTTATCGCAGATGCAATAGAGCGGGATATCGCCGATGACGAACAGCCGTGTGCATCAGTATAATATTTTAATATATCTGATTATTCACTCGCTTATATTGCACAAAAACAGAGTGCAGTCTTTGTAAAAATAGTAGAAGAAAAAATTTTGTCGCCCTGTTCCTTTGACGGGGCGGCTTTTTTGTGGTATAATACAATAGACCTATGATCCATAACGGGTCGTGATAAAAAGTTATGTATAATTTAAGGAAAGGTGATGCAAAATGAAGAGTTTTAGAAAGATGCTCGCCGGGCTGTCTGCTGCGGCGATAGCTGCTTCGCTTATGACCGCTCTGCCTGCTTCGGCTGCTGAGGAAAAGGCTCTGACAAAGTTTGATGTGGTAAAGGCTATGGGTGTGGGCTGGAACTTAGGCAACACACTCGACACAAACGGCAGCGGCAGCAGCTCTGAGACCTACTGGGGCAACCCCAAGACCACGAAGGAAATGATAGACTTCGTTCACGACCAGGGCTTCCAGACTATCCGTATACCTGTGACCTGGGGCTATCATATGGACAGCGACCATAAGATAGACGAGAGCTATATGGCAAGAGTAAAGGAAGTCGTTGACTATGCGTATGACGACGGTATGTATGTTATAATCAATATACACCACGACAACGATATAAAGAATAAAAACGACAACTACTTCTTCCCGGACAAGGAGCATGAGGAGATATCCAAGACCTTTGTTTCAAGCGTGTGGACTCAGGTGAGCGAGGTGTTCAAGGACTACGATGAGCACCTTGTGTTTGAAACACTCAACGAGCCGAGACTTATCGGCGATAACAACGAGTGGTGGTTCACGGCCTCAAACCCCCAGACAAAGGTAAAGACAGCGATCGATATCATCAACGACCTTAACCAGTCGGCAGTCGATATCATAAGAGCTTCCGGCGGCAGCAACGCTAACAGACTTATCATGTGCCCCGGCTATGACGCATCTTTGGACGGCGCTACCACACCTTATTATAAGCTGCCCAAGGACGAGGCAGATATGGTGGCTGTTTCAGTTCATGCATATTCGCCATATAACTTCGCTATGAATGAGAACGGCTCTGCTGTTTATACCGAGTCTACAAGAAATGAGCTCATGGGTATAATCAAGAGCGTCAAGGGTCAGCTCGTTGATAAGGGCAATGCAGTCGTTATCGGTGAGTTCGGCGCTACAAATAAGAAAAACTCCGAGGAAAGAGCAAAGTGGGCATCAGACTTCACAGGCGCTTTCGCTGAAATGGGCGTTGCCTGCTGCGTATGGGATAATAACGCATATATCACAGCAAAGGATAATAAGTTCAACGAGAAGTTCGGCCTTATCCGCCGTTCAGAGCTTAAGGTCGATGACCAGACATACTTAAATGGCCTTTTAAAGGCTCAGAAGTCCGGCTATACACATACCTTTGATAACGGCTCGATAACAGTCAGGCCCACACTCACAAGCGAGGGCAAGATAACCTATACCTGCGCTGTATGCGGCGAGAAGAAGGAAGGCACACTTGATAAGCTCAAGGATATCACAAAGCTCTCTATCACTCTTGACAAGACCTCTGTGACATATACAGGCAGCCCCGTGAAGGCAGGCGTTACTGTAAAGAGCGGCTCTACAGTGCTTAAGGAAGGCACAGACTATACTCTCGGCTATGAGGATAATATCAAGATAGGCGAGGCAACTGTTATAATCAGAGGCAGAGGCGCTTACGGCGGCGAGAAGAAGCTCACCTATAAGATAGTAGGCACAAGCATCAAGACTGCCACTGTAACAGGCATCAAGAACAAGTACTACACAGGCAAGGCTGTTACACAGGCGCTCACCGTCAAGGTAGGCAGCAAGACGCTGAAAAACGGCACTGACTATACAGTTGCCTATAAAAACAACAAGGCCATAGGCAAGGCAACTGTTACTGTCACAGGCAAGGGCGCTTATACAGGCAGTATCTCCAAGACCTTCAAGATAGTACCTAAGAAGACAACAGTTAAGAAGGTAACGAGCCCCAAGACAAAGCAGCTTAAGGTCACCTACAGCAAGGTGTCAAATGTCACAGGCTATCAGATAACCTATTCGACATCTTCCAAGTTCACAAAGGCGACCACTAAGACCGTGACCGTCAAGGGTGCAAAGAACGTTTCCAAGACTATAGGCAAGCTCAAAAAGGGCAAGACATACTATGTAAAGGTGCGCACCTACAAGACTGTAAGCGGCGTTAAGTACTACAGCGGCTATACAGCAGTAAAGAAGATCAAAGTAAAGTAAACAAACATATCCGGCTCCGTCATAAATGGCGGAGCCGGTTCTTTTGTCTTTGGCAACACCGCACAAAGACCGCCTGAAGGCTTTGTACGGTGTTGCCCTTATTCACTGTAGTCTGCGTCGATCACGATGTTTACCGTGTATCCCGGGAACAGCTCTGATACCTTCTCTTGTATCTCGTCGTGTACGGCAGCCCTGTCGGGCGCATCAAAGCTGACTACCACATCAAAGCGCAGCATCTTGCTCTCACTGTCGATGAAAAAGCCGTGCATCTGTAAAACGTGCGGCTGCTCCATAACGAGCTTTGATACCTTTTCCCTTGCAGAAGCCGCTTCGGGGTCTTTGGTGTTGAAGGAGTATACGCTTATAGCCGTCATGGCTATGTTGAATTTATCAAATATCTCGGCGGAAATGCTCCTTGTCAGGTGGTCTATCTCATCAGCCCTCATGGAATCAGGCACCTCGATGTGTACCGAGCCCTGATAAGCATCAGGCCCGTAGTTGTGCAGCACCAGGTCAAAAGCTCCCTTTACCTCCGGGAAGCTGCATACGGTGGCCTTTATCTCCCTTGCAAGGGACGCTTCAAAGCCCTCGCCGAGAATTTTTGAGAGAGTATCCTTGAGCATTCCGAGTCCTGAACGGATAATAACAATGGCGATAACAGCACCCAGCCATGCCTCGACTGATATGTCAGCTAAAAGATATATTCCTGCCGCTGCTAAAGTCGAGAGCGAGATGACCGAATCGAGCCGTGCGTCCTCGCCCGAGTTTATCAGCGAATCCGAGCTTACCTTTTCGCCCACGCCCTTGACATACTGCCCGAGAACTATCTTCACCACGACTGCCGCCGCTACTATTATAAGAGAAGCGGTCGAATAGTCAGGCGTTTGGGGCTCGATTATCTTTTTGAACGACTCGACAAACGCAGTCACGCCGGCATAAAGCACTATAAGCGATATCACCATAGCGCTTAAATACTCTATCCTGCCGTAGCCGAAGGGGTGCTTCTTGTCAGGCTGCCTTGCGGCGAGCTTGGTGCCGACTATCGTTATCACCGAGCTTGCAGCGTCCGATATGTTGTTCACAGCGTCCATAACTATAGCCACAGAGTTTGAAGCTATGCCGACTACCGCCTTGAAAGCTGCCAGCAGCAGGTTTGCGAGTATGCCTGTTATGCTCGTTCTTATTATTATCTTGTCACGACTTGTCTGCTCATCCATTTTTCCTCACCCCAGCAGTGCTTCTGCTGCCTTTCTTACTTGCTGCATATCGACGGTCGGCTCAAAGCGGCCTACTACATTGCCCTTGTCATCAACGAGGAACTTTGTGAAATTCCACCTGATGTAAGCCTTGTCGCCGTATTTTTTGTTGTTCAGGTCTGAGAACTTTTTGAGCGCTGCGTTCTTAACGCCCTTGCCGAAGCCCTCAAACGGCTTTTGTGTCGCAAGATATTCAAACAGCGGCTCTGCATTGTCGCCGTTTACATCGACCTTTGCAAACTGCGGAAAATCCGTGCCGTATTTGAGCGTGCAGAACTGGTGTATCTCCTCCTCGCTGCCGGGTGCCTGGTTGGCAAACTGGTTGCAGGGGAAGTCGAGTATCTCAAAGCCCTTGTCCTTAAGCTCCCGGTACATCTTTTCAAGCGGCTCGTAGTGCGGTGTGAAGCCGCAGCCCGTAGCGGTGTTGACTATAAGCAGCACCTTGCCCTTGTATTCATCAAGGCTTACCTTGCTGCCATTGCGGTCGGTAACTGTGAAATCGTAGACTGTCTTCATAAAGCATTCTCCTTTCAGGATATGTGTTGCTGCGTCTGGTCGATAAATATCTTTTCCAACTATATTGTATCAAATATATCTTGCTTTGTCAAGAGGTTTTCGCAAATATTTTTTGTTTTTACAATTCAGGCATCGGTCGGCGGCCGTGCGGTGTTGCCTAATATGCTAAATATGCAGGGGAGTATTTATATGACTTTTAGTAACAATTTATTATTCATTTGCTAACATCTTTACAAATATATTAAGATGTGGTATAATCAAAAGGTGCTCTTAGGCAGTGAAAACGTTTAAGGCAACACCGCACAAAGACCGCCTGAAGGCTTTGTACGCAACTTACTTGCATCTTTTCCGTCATATTACACATTTTTTCCTTGAAATACGGTAGTATTCCTTCGGAAAATCTGTGCGATCTGACGAAAAAGCTGACTGCGCAATTTGCGCACAATCTTCGTGCGGTGTTGCCTTAAAAAACAGTAAAATGTTTTCATTATTGCAATGTTTTACCAAATCCGGCAGCGATAGACTGCTCCGGGTTATTACATTCCGACAAATATTATAAAATGCGATATATTGTATTGACAAACAATATTATACGTTGTATAATATAAAACAAGGACGGGAATGTGATGTTTTTTCATGTGCCTGCCGTAAGGATTCAAGGCAATACCGCACGACCATTGTGTGTCAGATGCGCAGTCGGATTTTTCGTCAGATTGCATAGAAAATTCGCAGGCATACTACCGTATGGCAAGAATTTTCTGTGTGATATGACGGAAAATCCGCAAGTAGATGGCACACAAAGGTATCCGCCGGTGGTTGTGCGGTATTGTCTTAAGGATTATTTAAGAATTTCCGTGATATCATTGATATATCGGACAATTTGGAAAGGGGAGAAATGGTTTGGGAGTTTTCTTAAAGTACATTTCAAAGAATATGCTCGAAAAAAAGGGCAGGCTGTTCCTGCTGCTGTTTTCGATCATGTGCTGTACAGCGCTGCTGATAATGAGCTTGGGTCTCGTTGACGTGCTGCTCGACAGCTACACACAGCCGGCAAGGATAGCCGCCGAGGGGCAGGATATCACTATCTATTCTGCGACCGACGAACAGTTCTTTGATGAAAAGGACATCAATACTGACGGCATATCCGATCTTAAGGGCACTATAGGCGTTACGGGTGTTCTGAATGAGGACGAGATAATCTACGTCAGAATGGCAGGCCGCAAGGGCTATGACACAGATATGGCCGAGGGCAGTATGGAAAACGTCAATGAAAAGATATGCGTTATCTCTGACCGTATCGCTGATGAGAGAGGTCTTAAGATGGGCGACAAGCTCACTATCGCTGTAAACGGCGAGAAGACAGACTTCGAGATCAAGGGTATCGCCAAGAACAACGGCATATTCTATTCCGATACAAAGAAGAGCTTCGAGGTCGTTGTGCCTTATGAGTATTTTAACCAGCTGCTCGGCGCAAACGGCAAGTACAACGGCATGACAGCCAAGCTCGACTGCGATGACAAGAGCTATGACCACATCAAGGGTCTTATAGATGACTTCAACGACGCTAACGAAAAGGTCGCAGCATCTGCCCTTGTAAACGACAGCAAGGATGGCTCTGAGACTATAACTATGGGTCTTTATGTAATGCTCTCTATCGTGTGCGTTGTATGTATGATCATCATCTACGGCGCATTCAAGCTCATAATCACCGAGCGTATCACAGTTATCGGTACATTCATGAGCCAGGGCGCTACAAAGAAGAAGATAGAGCATATTCTTATGTTAGAGGCGCTGCTCTACGGCCTCTTCGGCTCGGCATTCGGCGTGGGCGCAGGTCTTGGCGGCCTGAAAGTGCTCACAAGGCTCGTATCTCCTCTTAAGGAATACGGCATCTATATGCCGATGAGGATAAACGGCCAGCATATTCTTATAGGTGTTCTGTTTGCCTGCGTCCTGTCGGTAGTTTCTGCATGGATACCGATACGCAGCATAAGAAAGCTCGTGGCTAAGGACGTTATCTTAAACCGCATGGAGACACAGCACAAGAAGGGCTCTGTAAGATTTACAGTAGGTATCATCTTCCTCGGTCTTGCAGTAATAGGCGCACTTGTAAACAACGAGACTATAGATAAGCTCAGCGGCCTGTTCATGGCACTTGCTATGGTGGGTATGCTTATGATGTCAAGAAAGTTCATCAAGCTCGTTTCCGGCAAGATAGCAGGCGCTTTCAGAGGCCACACAACGACATTCCTCTCGCTCAATGCTATCAAGACCTCCAAGCTGCTCAGAGGCAACATCACACTGCTGGTATTCACCATATCCTCTGTAATGCTCATAGCTTCAATAGGTTCGAGCATGACAGACTTTGTAAAGGGCGCTTATGAGGAGCTGCACTACGACTACATGGTAAATAACCCAATACCCAGCAACACAGATGTGACGACAACTTCTATGCTTCTTGACAAGCTAAAGGCTATAGACGGCATCGACTCAACAAGGCTCTGCACACAGACAGATGCATTGGCAACAGTAAACAGCAAGGAAGCTGTCGTTATGGCGGCAGACCCGACACTCTTTGCCGAGTGGGGCGAATACTTAAAGCTCACAGTCGGCAAGACGGGCGAGCAGTACAAGGACTACACTGCATCGACAGGCAAGGACGCTATGGTATCCACCAGCTTCCTTAAGGATATAGACAAGAGCGTCGGCGATGATATCGACATAGACATCGACGGCATCAAGGATACATTCCACATCATAGGCGAGTTTGACGGCGGCCAGTTAAGCGGCGGCAAGATAATCCTTATGCACGAGGACAAGATACAGGAGATCTACAAGCTCAAAGAGGCAGGCTCTATAACCTTCTTCCTTAAGGACGGCGCAGACTCCGACAAGGTCGAGGAGGAACTCAAAAAGTCGATAAGCGACCTCGGCGCTACCTACTACTCCAAGCAGGAAATGGTAGACGACAACGTAAAGAGCAACGAGATGATAATCGACATTCTCTCGATATTCACTTACCTCGCACTCGTTATCGCATCAATAGGTATATTTAACAACATATCCATCAGCTTTGCACAGCGCAAGAAGGAATTCGCTGTAATGGCATCTGTAGGTATGGACATACCCAACAGGCGCAGGATGATACTCACCGAGAGCATCACAGGCGTTGTATGGAGCGCTATCGCATCTATACCCTACACGATACTTCTGTGTATCCTTTCCCAGAAGCTGCTCACAAGCTCCGGCATGGGCTTCGATATAGACTTTGCATGGGCTAAGTTCCCTGTATACATAGCAGTAGTTGCATTTGTTATCTTCCTTGCATCTATCGGCTCGATGAAGAGCATAGGCAGGCTGAAGGTAGTAGAAGAGCTTAAGTACGAATAAGAACAGGAGGAAGAGAAAATGAATGTTATAGAAGTTACCAACGTAAACAGAAAGTTTCAAAACGGCAAGGAGATAGCACACGTTTTAAAGGATATAAACCTTAATGTCGAGGAGGGCGAGTTCGTATCTATCATGGGTCCTTCGGGCGGCGGCAAGTCTACTCTCCTTTACCTGCTCGGCGGCCTTGATATGCCGACATCGGGCTCTGTAAAGATAAACGGTACAGACCTGAGCTCCCTCAAAGACAAGCAGCTTTGCAAGATGAGAAATGAAGAAGTGGGCTTCGTGTTCCAGTTCTACAACCTCGTTCCCAACCTGAGCGTTGAGGACAACATCTCGCTCCCTCTTATGATAGCAGGCAAAAAGCGCTCTGACTATGCCGACAAGCTCGATGAGTGCTTAAAGATAATCGGCATGGAGGACAAGAGAAAGCTGACCCCCCGTGAGCTCTCGGGCGGTCAGCAGCAGAGAGTTGCCATAGCACGCTCGCTGGTATTCGACCCCAAGATAATCTTCCTTGACGAGCCTATCGGCAACCTCGATTCAAAGACAGGTATGAGCATCATGGAGCTTTTCCGTGAGATAAACCAGAAGTACAAGAAGACTATAGTACAGGTAACTCACTCCGAGAAGTCCGCTCAGTACGGCACAAAGCTCGTAAGGCTCGTTGACGGCCAGATAGAGTCGATCGAGGATATTCAGCATAAGGAAGACTGATGCGCAGGGACTTTCAGCACCTGCTAAAAGAAGAAAGAATAGACAATAAATAAGAAATAATAATAGAGGTATCGACCTTGCGGTCGATGATTTAAAACATCATCGGCGCAGCCGATACCTCTATTTTTCATTATTCTTTATTATTTATTCTTTTTTATTTTAGCGCCAGCGCTTAGTGCTTTGTAGTCATTTCAAGCTCGATGTTAAAAAATCCGTTGCTGATGCTGTAGGGCAGACGGCAGTTGTCATGCACTGTCAGCTCGCTGCCGTCCTTGAAAAGGAATGTCAGCTTCTTGCTTACATTGCTGATGACAGGCTCTCTCTTTGGCAGACCTTCCCATGCAAAAAGCAGGCAGTTTGTGATGTTCTGCTTCATTTTCAGTATAGTCTCGGCATCGACAGGCTTTTCGCTCTCATAGACCTTTTCGTCTTCATAGCGGCTGGTCTTGGCGTTTGTGCCTGTGCCGTCAGGCAGCAGCGTGAGAGTCGCCTTTGTAAAGCCGCCGTTCTCTCTCTCCTCGTCATATACTATCTTTTCGATATCCTTAACATCAGGCAGCGGCACCTTTTCGCCCTGCATGGCAGTGTCAAACACATTTGCTATAGCTATTGCCGTATCTAAGCCGAAAATGGGGCACTGATTGTTTGAGTAGTCTATCCTCTCGCCGCTTGAGAAGCGAATGTCAACGCTGCCGCCGAAGTTTTCGGGCAGGCCTGCGGTGTTTGAGTGATAGCCGTTGCCCTTGGCAAGCTGCTGCTCACGAACAAGCTGCACGAGCCTTGGGAAAATATCCTCCTTTATCAGCACGCACTGCGGCCTGCTGCGCTCGCTGCCGTAGCCTATGCTCTTGTCAAGCACGAGCAGCGTTCCCTTTGCAGCCTTTTCGGCAGATGCCGAGATAAAGGTTATCCGCTCGTCCTCGCTTATCTCGTCCGAGAAGGAGCACACCCTGAATGAGCACTCAGCGAAGAAAGACACCATATCCTCAGACTCTATCTCAGTCGGGGCGCTTTTTCTCTGTGTGGCGTATGTTCCGCCGCAGGCATTCGGGGGCGGCTTGTGTACCACGATGATATCATCGTCTGTTACGGTGTCGGGGTCTTCGTCCTTTTTCCTTCCGAATAAAAACATAAGATATCTCCTTTCTTGGCAGTTTGCTGTGTGAACGTATGTGAGCATTTCCCTTGCTGTATCGCCGGCAGATAAGCAAAACAAGGGCAACACCGCACGAAGATTGTGCGCAAATTGCGTACAAAGCCTTCAGGCGGTCTTTGTGCGGTGTTGCCCAAGAGTCGCCGCCCGGCCGGTCATATCAAAGCGTGGGAAAAACCAATGCCCTCAGCTCAGATGCGGTATACCCTGCCCTCGTTTCTCGGCTCTGCGTTTGGTATGTCGCCTGCCGGAAAGCCTAAAGCACAGTGGCCTATTCCCTCCCATTCGCCGTCGATGCCGAGCTTTTTAAGCAGCTCCTTGTAATCCGGCAGCTCGAATTCTTCCTTCGCACGGTGTATCCATATGCTGCCAAGCCCTAAAGACTGTGCGGCGTTCATCATGTTGCCCATGACAAGTGCGCCGTCGTAGACGTGGGTGTTGACCCTCTTGTCACCGAGCACTATCAGTATCACAGGTGCGCCGTAGAACGGGTCAAAGCCCTCGTCCCAGCCGCCTATCCTGCGGTTGTCTTCCGATATCTTGTCACGCATAGCCTTGTCGGTGACTGCTATGGTGATGACCGCCTGCCTGCCTCTGCCGTTTGCGGCGTAAAGGCCTGCGTTTATCACGGCGTCGATGTCCTCAGCCTTTGGCATCTCGTTTGTGAATGACCTTATGCTGCGGCGCTGCTGTAAAGTTTTCAGTGTTTCGTTCATGGTCGGTTCCTCCTTGTCTGAATGTCCTTATGGGGTCGTTATGATAACATTATATCGCTATATTGCCCCAAAGTCAATATGCTTTTTAGTGATTTTTGTGCAAATTACCGTAAAAATATTGCAACAAGGCAGGATATATGCTATACTTATCATATCATCAGACAAACGACCCGACAATACATAAGGAGCAAACGCATTGGAAAACAAAAAGAAAACTCTCGGCATCATCGCAGATGTGATGATGTATGCTATTCTGCTTGTGCAGATGCTTTATATATTCACAGGAAATATCGTTCACGAGCTGCTCGGCATGGCGTTCTTTGCCTGCCTTGTGACCCACTGCGTCATCAAGCGCTGGTGGCTGCCCTCGCTGATAAAAAAGCGCAGCAGCAAGCGCTCAAAGGGGCGGCTTTTCTTTGATATCATCACAGCGCTGCTGATAGCCTGCTGCTTTGCGCTGGCACTCAGCAGTATGGGTGTGTCAAGGTTTCTCTTTCCGTGGTTTGACCACCTCGGGAGTGCCGACCTGCACAGATACCTCGCAACGGCCGTGCTCTCGCTGGCATCGGCTCACGGCGGTATGCGCTTTATACTCCGTGCCAAGGAGGGCAGCAAAAGGGAGGTCGTGCTCACCGTGCTGGCAGTTGCAGCATCGGCGGCTATAGGCCTTGCCCTCGTGCCGTATATGAACAGGCATCTGAAAAAGGTCGAGATAGATCTTGAAGATAAGGTTAGCGGCGAAAAGGCCGACTGGCAGGGCGGCAGGATGCTGACAGTATACTTCACAAGAGTCGGCAACACAGATTTTGAGGCGGACGTTGATGCCGTGTCGGGCGCATCGCTCATGCTTGCTGACGGCGAGCTTATGGGCAACGACCAGCTGCTTGCACTTATGCTGTCAAGTATCACCGGCTGCGAGAGCAAGGCGATAACCCTGACCGGCAAGAGATACCCTTCAGGCTACAACGACACCATAGGCGTAGCAATGGACGAAAAGAACTCATCTGCACGCCCTGATATCGAGCAGATAGACATAAGCGGCTATGACGATATAATACTTGTCTATCCGCTGTGGTGGGGAGATATCCCCATGCCCGTGGCGACATTCCTGGAGAGCAATGACTTTTCCGGCAAGAGGATATTCCTTATAGCCACGCAGGGCAGCAGCGGCTTTTCTTCGAGCACGGCTACTATAAAAAAGCTCGCCCCCGGCGCTGAGGTGACGGAGGTCATGAGCATCTATTGCGACGACATACCCGATTCAAGAGACAGGCTGCTTGAATGGGTAAAGAAAGGAGAAGATATATGACCCCACGTATGAAAAAAAGGCTTATAAGGCTTCCGATAGCTCTGGGTATCACGGCACTTGTCGCATCGGGGATAGTTGCGGCGTGTTTGCCGTATCTGGTGATGACAGGCAAGAGGCAGACGCTTGACGAGGCTATGAAATGGCAGAGCGAGCACTACGACACATCATTCTACGAGGGGCTTGAAAAGCAGGACTACACTGTGCAAAGCTATGACGGCTACGAGCTGCACGCACAGCTTCTCAAAAACCCCGAGCCGACTGATAAATACATTATGATCTCCCACGGCTACACCGACAACAGATACGGGGCGCTGAAATATGTGCCGATGTATCTTGAGCTCGGCTTTAACTGCGTGATCTACGACCTGCGGGGGCATGGCGAGAATGAAAGCACCTTCACCACTTACAGTATCCGTGAGGGGCAGGACATAGCAGAGCTTGTAAAGGACACACGCTCACGCTTCGGCGGCATATCCCTGCTCGGGCTGCACGGTGAATCGCTCGGCGCTGCATCTACGGCAGCTTCTCTCGGCTATTCGCCGCAGGTGGACTTTGCAGTGTGCGACTGCGGCTTTGCTGACATAGAGAATGTACTTAAGGGCGGCTTTAAGGCAGCCCACCTGCCGGCGTTTTTGTATAACTTGGGCAACCTCGGCGCAAGGCTTCGCTACGGCTGCAGGCTCTCGGATATGCGCCCTGTCGATAAGCTGACAGACAACAAGGTGCCGATGCTCTTTATCCACGGCGAGGACGATGAACTGATAGACCCCTCGAACTCACAGCGCATGGCAGACGCCACCGCCGGCTACAGCGAGGTGCATATCATAAAGGGCGCTGCCCACGCCGAGAGCATACTCACAGCCCCCGAAGAATACAAAGGATATGTCAGGTCATTTATGCAAAAAACAGGGGTATAAATACCCGGAGTCAGTTTACACAGTTAATCAAAAGAAATATTAAATATTTATGGTAAAAATGCTTGAAATTTTGAAAAATATATGATATAATATATTGGTAGGCGTATATATAGATATTCCGCCGCTGAAAAAAGATAAAAGTCAGACATTTATTATCGGAGGGTCTGAAATGAGTAAGATAAATGATTTTCTTGACGAGGCCAAGGTGTTCTTTTTAGCAACAGTTGACGGCGACCAGCCGAAGCTGCGTCCTCTCGGCGCGCATATGGAGATGGACGGCAGGCTGTTTTTTGGAGTGGGCGATTTCAAGGCAGTCTACAGGCAGCTCGTAGGCAACCCGAAGTGCGAGATAGCCGCAGCAAAGCCTGACGGCCACTGGCTCAGATATACAGGTGAGGCTGTGTTTGAGACAGATGAGAAGTACGCCGAGGCTATGCTTGACATGATGCCGTATCTTAGAGATATATACAATGAAAAGACCGGGAATAAAATGATGGTGTTCCACCTTGAAAACGCCACGGCTGTTGATATAGCAGTCATGGGCGTGGGCGAGAGCCTTATATGAGGCAATACCGCCTATAGCATAAACTGATCGGAGGATTTGACAATGAAAAGACTTGTTACACGAAGCGACTTTGACGGGCTTGTATGTGCAATGCTCCTCAACGAGATAGGTATAATAGACGAGATAAAGTTCGTTCACCCCAAGGACGTGCAGGACGGGAAGATAGAGCTCACCGAGAACGATATCACCACCAACCTCCCCTTTGACAAGAGGGTAGGCCTTGCCTTTGACCACCACGAGAGCGAGCTTATAAGAAACAATCTCGAGGATTACCTCGGCAAGTACATAATCGACGGCACAGCAAGAAGCGCTGCAAGAGTGGTTTATGACTACTACGGCGGCGAAATGGTCTTCACAAACGTTTCTCAGGAGATAATGGACGCTGTTGACAAGGGCGACAGTGCTGACTTCACAGTCGATGAGATACTCAACCCCACCGGCTGGGTGCTCATGAACTTCCTTATGGACGCAAGAACAGGCCTTGGCCGTTTCCATGACTTCCGTATCTCAAACTATGACCTTATGATGCAGCTCATCAAGTTCTGCGTTGACCACTCGATAGAGGACGTATTGAAGCTACCCGACGTCAAGGAGAGAGTTGACCTTTACTTCGAGCAGCAGGAGCTTTTCAAGGAGCAGCTCAGAAGACTTACCAAGATAGACGACAAGGTGGCAGTTATCGACCTGAGAAAAGAATCCACCATATACGCCGGCAACCGCTTTATGGTATATGCTATGTGGCCTGAGGTAGAGCTCTCGGTACACGTTGCGTGGGGCTTCAGAAAGCAGAACACAGCCGTTATGATAGGCAAGTCGATAGTAAACCGCAGCTCCAAGTTCGATATAGGCGAGCTTTGCCTTACCTACGGCGGCGGCGGTCACACCAATGCAGGCACCTGCCAGCTCGACAATGACAAGATAGATGCCGAGCTGCCTATCATCGTCGATAAGTTAAACGGCCGCAGACCTGTAAAGGAATGGTTCAAGTGATAAAACAGGGCGCTTGCCCTAAAATATGAATACTGAATAATGAAGGTATCGGCTATGCTGGTGATATTTAAGATCATCGACCGCAGGTCGATACCTCTTTTGTTCCTTTTTATTTATTCTGGATCTGCCCCCCTTCAAACGGCAAAGGCGTGGGGGTGTATCATATATGTGAGCAGAAGATGCGTCTTTTGCAGCCTTTTTACGGGAGTGATATTATGTATCAGGGAACTATAACCAGAAGAATGAGGTCAACAAGGAGCGAGGTCTATAACGCTCTGCTGACAAGAGATGACTTTGAAAACAAGCTCGCAGCACTGCGAAACGCCAAAGGCTCGCAGCGCCCCTCTGCCTGTGCGGCACTGTGCGAGATGTTCAGAGCGATAGGTGTGGAGTGCGAGGGCGGCAGAGAGTTTGAGTATTACGACGAGCTCGTTGACAAGACTGAGCTGCCTGACTTTGTAGATGTAGAAAACAGCATAATGAAGGTCATGTACGACTGCTTTGATAAATACCCCACGCCGGCAGACTATATGAAGCGAATAGTTGACCGCCTTTCAGACCCCGGTGACGGCTGGGACGACGAGCCGCTCCGGCTTCGCATACTCAGACGGTTTGTCAAATATCTTGAATGCGGCACATATAAAAACTCCGCCGGCAAGACAGTCTCGGTGTTCGGCTGGGAAAAGGTGATAAAGGCGTATGTCAAGGAGAAGACAGGCGCTAAACCTAAGAGCATTTCCGATGCGGCGCAGCTTGTAGACGAGGGGATATTCGAGGAATATTATGACAACACCGCAAAGCTGCAGGCAGCGCTCAATGAGTGCCAGCAGCGCCCCGAGATCAGAGGACTGCGTGACGAGATAAAGGAGCAAAAAAAACAGCTTAAAGCCGCACAGAAGGGCAAGACTGCCGACAAGGCAGAGGCAGAGCGGATAAAGGCAGAGCTTGCCGGCAAAGAGAGCCGGCTCAAAGAGCTTAACAAGCAGACAGAGAGCGCCAAGGGAAAGCTCAAGGATATCCGCAGCAGATACGGCATAGTAAGGCTTGCAGATGACCTGGCGCAGGGCAGGTTCAGGTCAAACGGTTCGACAAGGCGTGACCTTTATATGTTCGCAATGGCATTTGATATGACCTACTCGACAGGTGCAGGCAATGCGCCGCTTGAAACGACAAGGATGATCGACTACAGCTCGGATATAGAAAAAAACCTCTTTGAAGACTACTACACCAACAACCTCATGCGCTTTATCACCTCGGCATACGAGGGGAACCCCAATGCCTACGAGCTCGACCCGTCAGGGCACGGCATAAACTATAAAAACTTCGCAGAGATGGTGTATGTCTACTTCATCGCAAAGGAATTAAGCCCGACCGAAAAGCTCAGGCGCTCGACCGATATGATAGCAAGGCTCAGACAAAACGCAAAAAGCCCCCTGCTGTCAGACGACACCTCAACAAGATACTATGAGACGCTCTTTACCGAGGATATACTCGATATGCCCGAGGAGGAGTTTGAGCAGTTTGTAGCAGATAACTACGACTGCAGCGTAGCCTATGAGTATGAGGACGAGGACGGCAGGAAGCACTCGGGCATCATGGGCGATATGCAGGTGCAGACCTCGCAGAACACGGCTTTCAGAGAATACAGACGGCTGATAGACGACATGGAGCAGGATATGTGGCAGGACGGAGTAGAGGACAGCGAGTTTTCAAGGAAAAACTGCAACTACGGCCTGTGGTTTACCGATATATCTATGGATAAAAAGTCGGGCAGAGCGGCCTTTGACGGCTCCTTTGCAGATGATGATGACAAGGACAGGCAGGACAGGTTCTTTAAGCTGCTTTACGGCATCAATATGTTCATAGGCCACCTTTTCTCGGAGGAGGAGAGCGAGCTTAATGAGAACCAGCAGCACAACGCCATATCCTCCCGTGTGATAAGGACTATGGATATCACCTCGCCTTCGGATATGACAAGGACAGCCCTCGTGACGGCCTACTACTACTGGTATAACCACACCAACGAGCACCACGGCAGGACAAAGTGCTTCACCGAGGTGTTTGATGATTACACCGACCCCTCCACAGGCTTAAACAGCCTTCTTGAAGCGGCAGGCTATCAGCCGGTAAACGACAGGAATATCTTCGACCTTGCTGTGATGTTCTCATCATACGCATATCTTTCGGTGTGATATGGGCAAGGGGTATACACAGCCGCAGGTAAACATCTTCACCGCCGCCGGCAGCCGCCACGGGCATGACAGCGCCGAAAATCAGGACGCAGCTCTTTTTTGCCACGATGAGCGCTACAGCGTAATATGCCTTGCAGACGGCGTTTCGGCCTGCATACAGGCAAAGCAGGGCGCTGAGAATGCCTGCAGGGCATCGGCTGAGTTTATGCTCGCTCATGCACAAAGGCTCTTTAAAATGACAGGGCAGGATATCTCGCACACGCTGACCGACTATGTGCTCTACAGCTTAAGGGAGCTGTCGGCAAAAAGCGGTGTAAGCTGCGAGGAATATTCAAGCACCCTGGCCTGCGTGCTGCTTGACAGGGAAGATGATAATATCCTCTATTTCAGCGTCGGCGACAGCCTTATCACAGCCGCCCGAAACGGTGATCTGTACATCGTCGCCATGCCCTCTGACAGCCGTGAGGGGTGCTGTGTGACGACTACTGTAGATGCGGCATCGGCGGCAAAGTCAGGGGTGATCGACGCTCACGGCATAAGCTCTGTCATGCTATGCTCGGACGGGGCGTGGAGGATAATGTACCGCCGCAGCAGGCTTTTGCCGGCCTTTGGAAAGCTGCTGCAAAAAGGCGACTGCGCCGCACTTGGCAAAGCGCTTTTATCACAGGAGCGTGCTGATGACTGCACCGTGATAATAATGGATAAAACTAATCTATCAGGGAGGAACACTCAATGAGCGACAGGAGCTGCCTGAAAGGCTCTGTGACGCTGTGCTCAGACAGCGGCCACGGCAGCTTTTTAAGGACATTTACCGTAAAGGAAATGATAAGTGCATCGGGGGCTTCGGCTGTCTGCTACAAGGCAAGGCACGAAAAAAGCGGCAACGGCGTGCTAAAGGAATTCTATCCGCTTACGGTGCATTCGCTTTACCGCAGGGATGACGGCCAGCTTGTCTGCGACCCCGGGGCGCCTGAGGAGAATGAAAGATTTGACAGGCTGCTTAAGGAATACACCGAGCCGTATGAGATGCTGCTAAAAGCAAGGCAGCATGACGAGCTTGCGACATTCCTCCCGAATTTCGAGATATACTACGGCGTGACGGGGAATGACAGCCGTGCGACTGCGTATATATGGACGCCCGAGCCATGCCTTGAAACGTTTGATGCGGTGTGCCGCAGTATCCACGAGAATGCGGCAGACAAGCCCGGCGTGAACCTGCTGCGAGTGCTCTATTCTGTAGAGTCGCTTGTAAAATGCATATGCGCCATGCACGGCGAGGGGCTTATCCACAGAGACATAAAGCCCTCGAACTTCGGCTTTTTAAAGCGTGGCAGCGAGCTGCTGACACAGACGATATCGCTGTTTGATGTCGATACTGTATGCTCGGTGTATAACGTGCCGGCTGACTTCGCAAGGGGCTCGGAGGGCTTTATGGAGCCGGAAGCACTCAGCCGCAGAGCAAATAACCTGACGGATATCTACGCCATAGGCGCTACACTTTTCTATGCTGTAATAGTTACCGACGAAACGGCAGCTTCGGGCTATCTTTATAACCCCTCGTATTACCCGAGAATAAAGGAGCTCGTTGACGGTTCAGAGCTTATCTGCGCCTGCGAGATGAACTCTCACCCGCACCTGCGTGCGCTGCTTGCAAGGATACTGCAAAAGACCCTCTGCCGCCGTGACGAGCGCTACCAGTGCTGCGAGGAGCTGCTTGAAGACGTGCAGAAAGCCCTCTACTACGTCGTGCCGGCAGAGCTTGCCGACAGGGGAAGCGCCGGCGAGCAGTGGGTGCTTGCAGATGCCGACAGTCTCGACGTTTTTGATGCGGACAAGGAGAAAAACTCGACCCTTGCTATGCAGTATCACCTCTACACACAGCCGCTCTGCTCATCGCTTAAGAAGGGCAGGGACACGCTCGACCTGCTGCTCATAGGCTTTGGCAGATACGGGCAGATATATGCAGATTTAGCACTTCAGATAATGCAGATGCCGGGGATAAGGCTGCGTGTCACGGTAATCTCGGCATCGGCTGACGATAAGGCAGTCTACCTTGCCGAAAGGCCGGAGCTTTGCAGGTTCTTTGACATAGACGGCTCGCTTGGCAGCGGTAAGGGCTTTGGTGAGCTGCGCTTTGTAACGCACACTTTCTCTGAAAATGATGCACAGCAAAATGCGAAATATCTTGATAAGCTCTTTTCTGGCGACCCGAAGCCGGACAGGGCTTTTGTGGCGTGCGGCCGTGATGAGAAAAACGCCTTCATAGCAGGCACGGTAAGCAGCTTCTGCCATACCTTTGCAGCTGTAGACAGAGGACATATATCAGAGCAGACAGCGTTTGAGTGCATAGACCTTTGCGAGGATATGAGCGCTCTGCCCTTCTTTGCAGAGCTTGAGCGAATGGCGCTCAATGTCCACCTTATCTGGAACAAGAACCTCAATATCAACTTCGCAGAGGTAAAGCGTGAATTCAAAAAGCCCTATAACCATGACTCCTGCGTGTCGTTCGTGCTGGCGATGAAGTATAAGCTGCAAGGCCTTGGAATCGACACCGACAGTGCCGACCCTGCCGCTTTGGCAAGGCAGTATGCAGAGTTTCTTGGTACCCACGAGGGTCAGAGGGATATGCTCATATACCTCGAACACCGCCGCTGGCTTACAGAAAAGCTCTGCCTTGGCTACAGGCAGATAAAAGACCTCGATGACTGCGCAGGCGGCCTTATGCGTGACGAAAAGCGCAAACGCCATGTCTGCATAGTCACAAGCACGCCTGACAAGGGGCTCTCGGGCTTTGACTGGCTCACCCCTGACGGGCAGATAAATAAGCGCAAGTGGGACAGCCCCACCCCGGCAGACCTTGACAGGCTCGACGAGCTCGACAGAATGTCTGTTGAGTTACACCTTATGCATATGAAGCACGCCGCACAGACAAAACGCACTGACCTTTTAGGCGGCGAGATAGTCTCGGCTCTTACAGGGCTTGCGGGGCAGGACGCTGCGTGTGCTGTGGCACTGCGTGAGCTTATCGCCTGCATGAGGGCGGTGTGGCACGGCGGCAATGAACAGTGGCGGCGCTGCGAGGGGCTAAAGCGTGCATTTTGTGAGCGCATAAAGGCATCAAAGGCTTTCTCCGAGAGCGACAGGCGCACAGCAAGGCGGCTGACCGAGCTTTTGTATGACAGGTTCTACCCGGTGCTTGCCTGCTGCGTCTACCGTGACTATAAGCTCGACGACGCAGCGCTCGTTGACGGCATACCGTTCATTCTCACATACTCTGAGTCTGTCTGCATGGTGATACCCATGTCACTCGGGGCGAGCCTTGACCTTTCAGACCTTGCAGCCCCGACTGTCGTCAACCCCTCACGCATAATATACACGGCTTACTGCCGGAGCGGCGATGAGCTTGAAAGCATAAGGCAGAGCCTGCCACGCATCTGCGCCTATATGAAGAAAAAGCAGTTCGCAGCCTCGGTCGAGCTCATTATAGGCTTCACCCCTGGTGTGCTGCCATACAGTGTGTCGCAGGCAGAGAAGGAGCTTTGTGATGCAGAAAGCCGTCGTGTCACAAAAGTAAAACTCACAGAAGCCGGGTCGAGAAAGGACTTTGCTGCCACGCTCGGGGCAATGCTTGAAAAACGGAGAAAGAGCTTTGATGACCTGATGCTGGAGCTGAACTCTACGCCCCTTTCCTGCGTTATGGAGGGCGCAGGGCTTTATGAGCGCTTTGACTCCTACAGCTATGACCCGGCACAGATGCGCTTTACCCTGATAAACGGCTGCGACCTGCTCGGGTTTATAAAAGCCAGACCCTTCATCACGGCGGAGGATATGTTTTTATCTTCTGACAGCGAAACACACGCCGCCCCTGAATTCTACGGCGATATCTCAGCACTGTGGGAGCTCTACTGCGCCCACACCGATGCGTGGAAAGGCCTTTGCTCGCAGCTTTCAAGCTACTTTCAGGCAAACGACACAGCCGCAGTTTTTAAGCGCCGTGCAGGCAAAAAAGGCTTCTGCCGATATATCATACCCACCGCCTGCCGCAGGAGTGCCGAACGCATTCTCGGCGCACTCGCTGCCGCAGGGCTTACAGGCACTCAGGGCACTGTCAGGAGCTTTACCACACGCTCGTGTGAGATAAGTATCAGCGATGACCACGGCAACAGGGCGGCGTTCGATGAGCTTTTCTCACGGGTGGATATACTTATGCAGACAGACCTTGTCAGCACCGAGACTGACCCTGCATCGCACGCTGTCCGTGTGATATATAATGACCTGATAGTAAGAGCACTTGACCTCTCTACACTTCCGGCAGATGTGTATGAGCTGCTTGACGGGCTTGGGCGCATGGGGTATCTTACAAACCTCACCGTAAGCAAGGCAGAGGGGAGTGTCAGCTTTACCTTTGCGTCAGAGCAGATAAAAGACCTGCTCTCGGAAAGCGAGAGGGTGCTCGGTGTCTACACCTACCACAAGGCAAAGGAAACAGGCGGCTTTGACGATGTAAAGAGCCGTGGCGAGATAGGCGGCATAACGCCCGACTGCGTGCTCACAAAGGGCTTCTCGGCACTTTTTGTAGAATGCGGCACAGACCGTTTGGCAAAGCCCTGCAAAACAGCCGCCGGGGTGAACCTAAAGACCGTGTTTGTGACCGACACCGACACCGCCAACGTACAAAAGCGCCGTGACGGCATTATAACCGTCTCAGGCACCGGGGAGATAGGCAATATAGGGGAACTGCTGCTGAGACTTATATAAAGAATAAAGAATAAAGAATAAATAAGAAATAAAAATAGAGGTATCGCCTTCGGCGATGATATTTTAAATCATCGACCGTAGGTCGATACCTTTATTATTCATTATTCATTATTCTTTATTCTTTATTCTTTTAGCAGGCGCTAATGCGCCTGCGCTGTTATAGGAGCGTGTCTGTTATTTCCAGCGGCTTTTCCTCGTTCATCTTTACGCACATCTCAACAAACTTGTCAAGCGGCACGTCGTTTAATTTCTTGTTGCCTCTGATGTTTATCGAAACTGTCTCATTCTCAGCCTCGCTGTCGCCGAGCACGATGATGTAGGGATCCTTGTAGTTCTTGAACTTCTTGATCTTGTTTTTCATGTTGTCGTCGGTATAGTCCACCTCGGCACGGATATGGTTCTTTGTGAGCAGGTCAAATACCTTCTTTGCATACTCGTTGTGCTCTGTTCTTATCGGCACGATGCCAACCTGGAAGGGATTGAGCCAGAAGGGGAACAGTGCCTTGTAGTTTTCTATTATGATACCGATAAATCTCTCAAACGAGCCGAATATAGCACGGTGTATCATTACAGGCTGCTTCTCTGAGCCGTCTGCTGCTATGTACTTCATCTTGAAATTGAGCGGCAGCTGGAAATCAAGCTGTATAGTACCCATCTGCCATTCTCTGCCTAAAGCGTCCTTCATCTTAAGGTCTATCTTCGGGCCGTAGAATGCGCCGTCGCCCTCGTTTAATTCATAGCCGCCCTCGCCGTATACCTTGTCAAGTATAGCCTTAAGGTCAGCCTCAGCCTTGTTCCATACATTGATGTCGCCCATGTAGTCGTCAGGACGTGTTGAAAGCTCTGCTGTGTATGTAAGGCCGAATGTGTCATAAAGCTCGGTAGCTATGCTTAAGATATCCATTATCTCGTCAGCTATCTGCTCCTCGGTAACTAAGATATGCGCATCGTCCTGCCTGAAAAGCTGAACACGGAACAGGCCGTTTAACTCGCCTGACTTTTCCTTTCTGTGGATAGTGTCTACCTGATTTATCCTGATAGGCAGCTCCTTGTATGAGCGCTGCTTGCTCATGTATACCTTTATTGCGTTGGGGCAGTTCATGGGCTTTAGTGCGAATGTGTCGGGGTCGTCCTCATTCTCGCCGGGAATAACGAACATTCCGTCCATATAGTGTGCCCAGTGACCCGATGTTACCCAAAGCTCCTTCTTCGAGATCACAGGACCTGCTATCTCTGTGTAGCCGTGGCGCTCGTGAACCTCTCTCCAGTAGGTAAGGAGCGAGTTAAAGAGCTTCCAGCCTCTTGGCAGCCAGTAGGGCATACCGGGTGCTGTGTGGTCAAACATAAAGAGGTCAAGCTCCTTGCCGAGCTTCTTGTGGTCTCTTTCCAGAGCCTCCTTTATAAGCTGCTTGTGAGCCTTAAGAGCTGCCTTGTCCGGGAATGCGTATGCGTAAATACGGGTCAGGCTGTCGTTTTTCTCGTCGCCCTTCCAGTAAGCGCCGGAAACAGCACGAAGCTCGAAAGCCGCACCCATAAGCTCCTGCGAATTGTCAACATGAGGTCCACGGCAGAGGTCAACATAATCCTCGCCTGTATAGTAAACGATGATAGTCTCGTCATCAGCAAGACCCTCGATTATCTCCATCTTGAACTTCTGCGAAGCGAACATCTCAGCAGCCTTAGCCTTTGAGACTTCCTCACGCTTCCAGTCCTCACGTCTTTTGATTATCTCGTGCATCTTGTTGTCTATTTTTGCAAAGTCCTCGGTAGTCACAGTCACACCCTCGGGGAAGGTGAAGTCATAGTAGAAGCCGTCAGCTATCTGCGGCCCTATCGCATACTGGACTTCCTTGCCGTAAAGCTCGATAACTGCCTTTGCGAGTATATGAGCCAGCGAGTGTCTGTAAACTTCCAGAAACTGTTCTTTTTCCATTTTTATTTCCTCCAATCAATGATACCTATCCATCATCATATTATAGCATACCCGACCGCCGCTTGTCAAGCGCTTTTACAATGCAGGTATCTCAGGTAACAGGTAACAGGTAACAGTTGAGGTGCGCCGCTTGGTCAGTTAACAGTTAACAGGTAACAGTTGTGGTGTCGGCTTGCGCCGACGAGATGCCCATTCGGGCTGTCTTCGTCGTCTTCGTCCTCAACTCAGCGTGTGGGGATATCCCCGAAGGGGGTGGCGTAGGCGAAGCCGAAGCAGGGGTGGCGCATGAGCTGTCTGCGACAGCTCGAAAGCCCCCCTAAACCGTAGCGTAGGGATAGGGAGAGCGTCCCCTTGAAAGCAAGCCCCTAAAAACCCACCGGTTTTTCCGGGATACTAAAACAAGCAAAGGTTAGCAATGCTAAGCAATGCTAAGTAGTGCTAAGCAATGCTAAGTAATGCTAGGCAATGCTAAGCAAACTATAGCAAAACTAGCTGTTAATGTAAATGTAAATGTATCTGACACTGTAAATGAAGACGAAGATGTATGCGGCCGCATACGACTGCATACCAAAAATGCCGATAATGTAAATGAATATGATAATGTAAATGAATATGACTATGACAATGAAGATGAAGATGAAGATGAAAATGAAGAAGACAATGACAGTCGTCCATGTCGTCTTCGTCGTCTTGTCGTCGAGTGTCGGGAGTATTTTTCTTTCAGATAGTCGTCGGGGGGGCATATCCGGCGGTTTAGCTTCAAGGGTAGTCTCTCGCTATGCTCACGCTACGGGTAGGGGGGCTTTCGAGCTGTCGCAGACAGCTCATGCGCCACCCCTGCGTCAGCGAAGCTGCCGCTTACCCCCTTCGGGTATGCACGCCCAACGGTTTAGCTGAAACCGTCCGACCGACAGGCCGAATGGCCATACGTCGGCGCCAGCCGACACCTCAACTGTTACCTGTTACCTGTTAACTGTTACCTGAATAAAAGCAGTACACATTTTTGTGCAAAACGCCGAAAATGGTTTTAAGGGGCGTGTTATAAGTTTAATATTTTCATTTATGACCGATATGTATTGTGAACGATAGCACCGTAATGCCCATTCAGGCCTTGCGGCGGATCTTGTGTTAATTAAAGATGGATGTGATGTTATGAATATCAGATTTGATGCAATGCGTAATTATAGCACTCAGGGGCTCAAGACCCCTCAGGCACCTGTAAGGCCTTCCGGTGATGTGAGGGCTCAGGGTGCGTCATTCAAAAACGATGTGGTGTCTATCAAGGCAGACGCATCAGACGTTGCAGCAGCAAAGGTGAGAAGCACTATCGCTGCCAATGTCAACTCCTTAAGCTCTGCTGACAGGATAAATGCACTTAAGGCAAGTATCGCTGACGGAAGCTATTTCGTGTCCTCCGAGGATATAGCAGGCAGCATACTCGAACGCCTTGCTTAAGGCTGTTAAGAGGTGATGGCTTTGACAGCGTTTGAGGAATACTATGGCTTTATGGAAAGATTTACAGCCTTTTATATCGAGGCGCAGAAGTGCGAGCTTGAAAAGTTCGATGCGCTCATGAGCTGCGAGCTCCCCCGTATACAGGAGGCTATGAACAACTACCAGTCTGTGATAAAGAAGGCTCAGGCGTATGAGGAAGAACGCATAGAGCTTTGTAAGAAGCTGGGCTTTGAAAATATGGCGTTCTCGGAAGTGCTCAGGCATTTTGACGATGATGAGAAGACTAAGCTCACCGAGCAGAAGAACAGACTCACCTCTATTGTCAAGAATATAAAGTATCTCAATAAGAGATCTATGGACTTTGTGAATGTTCAGCTCGGGGAGATAGAGCAGGCAGCGTCTATCTCGGCGATATATAATACCAAGGGGCTTGCAGACAGCCACCTTTCAAATTCCAACCTGCTCAATAAATCTATCTGAGCGGATCCGAGTGTAAAATTTTGTTTTTGGCGCATGATGCTTCGGGGTGTATTCCAAAGCACATGTGTGATAAGAAGGGATGATCTGAATGAGACCTACGTTTTTGGGCTTTGAAGCCAGCAAGACTGCGCTTTTTGCAAGCCAGAAAGCGCTCGATATAACAGGTAATAACCTTGCGAATATCAATTCGATAGGCTATACAAGACAGCGTGTCGATCAAGTCTCTGTCAATTATATGAATACCAGCACAGCAGCAGGCTACCTGCATAATCAGGTGGCTATAGCAGGCCAGGGCACAAGCGTTATAGGTATAGGGCAGACAAGAGATAAGCTGCTCGATACGGCTTTCCGTAACCAGAGCGCTGATGTCGGCGACTATTCTACACGTTCGGCTATCATGACGGATATCGAGGACGCTTTGCAGGAATTCGATACGGGCGTTGACGGCAACGGCTACGGCCTGAGAAACGCTGTGTCCGAGCTCTTTGAAGCTCTGGAGGATTTCTCGACAGACGCCGGCAGCCCGACATTTGCGGCTGTTACAAGCGATGCGTTTGAGAACGTTGTGAGAAGTATCCGTGAGACTACCGAGGCTCTTGATAACCTGTCTGATAAGTATAAGGACAGCCTTAAGACTGACGTTGACGATGTCAACCAGTATTTCAAGGAGATAGCTGACTATAACAGAAGAATAAAAGACGCCCTCGTTTCAAATGACTATACCTCAGAGTATGGCCCCAACGAGCTGTTGGATGCAAGAAACAAGGTGCTCGATGAGCTCGCTGCCTACGGCGAGATAGGCGTTTCGTATAACAGCGACGGCACTATCAACGTGTCGCTCGGCTCGAAGACCGCTGTCAAGGGGCTTGAAGTCGATGACCTTATGTACAGCGAGAATACCGACGGCACAGTAAACGTGCTCTGGAAATCCTCTGCACAGCCTGCTGACACCGGCAAGGGCATACTCAGCGCCGAGCAGAAGATGTTAAACGGCCGTGGCGTGAATATGCAGAGCAATACCGAGAGCGCTGACAGAGGTATACTATATTATAAGGATAAGATAAATTCATTCGCAGTGCAGTTTGCGGCGATATGTAACAATACTATCCCCGACCAGGTGGATACCGACGGCACAGTGCTCAGCTATAAGAAGCTCGTCGGCTGTGAGATGCCAGACGGCGAGGTGTATCCCGATATGCACGTCGATGCAAACAATATCTGGATAACCGATGAGCTCTCAGAGAGCGCAAGATACCTGCTGAACGACAACGGCAAGAATATAGACAACACGGGGCTTCTGAACCTCACCGCAAAGCTCACCAACTCCAAGTTTGAGTTTGACGGCTATACGGGTACGTTTGAAAACTTCGTGGATGACTATGTGGTAACGCTCGGAAGCGACCTGAGCTATGTTAACGAGAACTATGAGGCGGCAGTGACCGTGGGCAACAATATCTCTGAGATGCGTGATTCCGTAACGGGCGTTTCGGAGACGGAGGAGACCGCCAATATGCTTATGTATAACCGTGCTTTCCAGGCTGCTTCGAGAATGATGACTGTTATGGACGACCTGCTTGATGTCATCATCAACCAGATGGCCGTCTGAGCCTAAGGGGTGATAATTTATGAGGATAACTTCAAGGCAGATGACGAATACCTATTTGTACAATGCCAATAATACTATGAGCAGATATGCCGAGCAGTTTGAAAAGCTCGAAACAGGCAAGGGCTTCAAAAGGCTCTCGCAGAACGTGGCACTCGGCAAAAAGGCTCTGAGAAACCGCACGGCTATCTACCGCAACGCCCAGTACAAGGCAAACGTAGAGGCCGCAAGAGAACAGATGACAGCTGCCGAGAACGCTCTCATGACGATAAACGAGCAGGTGCAGAACGTTTCCGCACTCGCAGAGAAGGCGTTAAACGGCCCAAATACCGACCCGACTTCAAGAGCTATCTTCGAGGAGAGCCTGGAGGAGACAAAGCGTGGCCTTGTTGATAATATGAACTCGCTCTATATGGATAAGTATATCCTCGGCGGTACAAACGGCGAGATGCCCTATATACCCAACGAAGACGGCGAGCTTGTATATAACGGCGTAAAGGCCAGCGAGATAACCAGGACTGACGGCAAGTATTATGACGCAAACGGCGAGCAGGTGGACCTTAGCGGCGATACCTATGTGGATATTGGCTTGGGGCTGCGGCTTACTCCCGACGGCGAGAGCTTTGATGAGAACTCGGTGCTTAAAATGAGCTTCCCCGGCCTTGAATGGACGGGCTACGGCAAGTCTGAGATGACCTACGAAGACGCAAGCGGCGTTGAGGTCACAGAGACAGTTTCAAATAATATGTACGATATACTCACAGAGATGCAGAAGGCTATCAAGGCTAACGACAACGAACGCTTAGGCGCTCTTAGAGACCACCTTGACGACCAGTTTGACAACCTTCTCGTGGGTATCGCAAACCTCGGAACACGCTCACAGTTTTTGGAGGTCAAGAGCGAGAAGCTCGAGGACGAGGCAACTGAGCTTGATATCGTAAGAGCCAACACCGAAGGCATAAACGATACCGAGGAGATAACCAAGATGCAGGAGTATAACTACTCCTGGCTGCTCACCCTTAAATTCGGCAGCCAGATACTCCCGCAGAGCTTGCTGGATTATATAAGATAGCAAGTCAATTATGTCAGCGCATGACCGAAGGGTCGAGACAGCGCTTAGCCCCTCGGTGCAGCCCCTGAGGACGAGAGATGCCTTGAAGGAAGGCTGCCGTTGCGGAGGAGTTTCAAAATCCGTCGGCGTAAGCCGACACCTCAACTGTTAACTGTTACCTGTTAACTGTTACCTGAATTAAAGAGGGAGGGAAAAGATATGTCACTGCTTAAGATCACAACAACGCCGATCGAATATGAGATAAAGATCGAGCGTGCCAAGCTGCGTGCCAAGGAGCAGGACGTAGCTGAGATAAAAAGAGCTCAGGCGGCGCAGATAAGAAAACAGCAGTCCGCCGAATATAAGAGCGACCCGTCGATAGTCAAGGAAGCACAGCAGGCTGCACGCTTTAACGAGAATTTCAAGAACCTTGCAAGAGCAAGAGTGAATTCCTCGGGTGTCAGGAGCACCACCTCTGCCGAGATAACCAGATTTTCAGGCCAGAGCATCACGAGCGATGACCAGCTTCAGGCTAACTCGAACAGCTTTGATAACGTGTTCACCTCGGTGCTGCACTTTGCAGACTATGACAGCTCGGACTTTGTGACCAAGTTCGACCTTTCGTCGCTTATGCAGAGCAGCGTAAAGAACGACTGGAACACCGAATGGAACAGCTCACGCCGGGAAATGGAGTTTGTGCCCGGCCGCTTCCAGATGGAGATAACCCAGTATCCCAAGGTCACGATAGAATATCTCGGCGATCAGGATATGACCGAGCAGCTTTAACACCGTTTAAAATGGCGCTTGCTTGTAAACCTTTGCTTATCTGTCATGCGCACGGCGGTGCTGCACTGGGGAGGAAATGAGTGCCCTTTATAAAAAAATTAACAAAGAAAGAAGGGTTTTTTGTATGCAGATAGAAACCAGAGATTTTGGCTTGGCGGAGATAGATGAAAAGGACGTTGTCACTTTTGTTAAGCCTATACTCGGCTTTGAGGAGTACACAAAGTTTGTGATGATAATGGATCAGGATATCCAGGGCTTTGCGTGGCTCCAGAGCACAGAGGAAAAGGAGCTTTGCTTCATAATCGCAAATGCAGCACTTATAGAAGGCTATAAGCCCTCGGTAGATCAGGAGACGCTCGATGCACTGGGCGGAGAATATACCGAGATGTGGCTCATGGCATCTATAAAGGAGGAGGTCGCCAAGACGACTGTCAACCTCAAGAGCCCGCTTCTTTTCAATATGAACAGCTTTACCGCAGTTCAGGCTGTAAGTGAAGATGATCTTCCTTTCCGCTTTGCAATTTTCGGCGGAAAGGAGAAGTGACAGGGAATGCTTATTCTTTCAAGAAAGAAAGGCGAGTCGCTCATCATCGGCGGTGATATCGAGATCACTGTCGTAGATGTTGCAGGCGATAAGGTAAGGCTCGGCATCAAGGCTCCCGGTGATGTTTCCGTATTAAGAGCAGAGCTCAAGCTGACCGCAGATGAAAACAAGGATTCAGCGGCCAAGGTGCTCACACCGGAGGCTCTTGCCGGTCTTCTCAATAAAAAATAGCGCCCGCAGGACGCAAGGCGTTTCGCTTTTATAATGACAAAAAAGCAGCAGGCGGAATCACTTCGCTTGCTGCTTTGTTTTAGTTATCAGTTATCAGTTAACAGTTAACAGTTGAGGTGTGCAGCAAAGCCACCTCGACCCTTTGGTTCGCCGCCTTCGGCGGCTCTGCCTGATATGGGGCTCGTCTGCTTACGCAGACAGCCAAGTTTCGCAAAGCGAAACTTGCAATAACCGCCGTCAGGCGCACCTCAACTGTTACCTGTTACCCGTTACCTGTTACCTGTCATCTGAGGCTCTTTGCCAGCCTGTCAATCGTGCAGGCACGGATAAAACGCATATAATCACTGTAACTGCGCTTTTCTATCTTGACTATCTTGTAAATGTACCGGGTCTTCTTGCTGCCTTTGCCAAAGAGCATTCCGTCGCCGGAATATTTGAGCCTTACGCTCGTTTCATCGTAAAACATCGGGTCGGCGATTATCAGCTCTATCGTGTTGTCACCACGCTCGGGATAAACGTCCCCCGTGAGTACCATCGTTTTGGCAGAGCAGGCGACTATCGTGCAGTCGGTGCGCTTTCTGCCTGAGAGAAAGCCTTTTGATATCTTCTCGGCGTAGACTTCAACAGGCACTTCGCATAAACGCTCGGCGTTCTTGAACAGCGCAAGCGTTATCGGCTGTACTCTCATAAAGCGCTTTGATGAGAGATATACCGAGCCTGTGACCTTTAAAAAGGGTATGCCGCCTATCTTTGTGACGACTGTTACCTCAGAACCGAAATGCAGTATCGGTACAAAGTCACTTCTGAATGCACATGAACGGTCGGAAAGGGATATGTCAGCTATGCCCTTGACAGTCACCTTGTCAAAATACAGAACTGCTTCAAGGTGAGAAAGATTCATAAAGCGCTCACTCCTTTTTAGTCTTATAAGGCAACATCGCACGACCATTGTGTGTCAGATGCGCCGTCCGAATTTTCGTCAGAATGCCCATTTTTGCCGCAGTTTTACTGGCGTAAAACAAGGTGAAATTGGGTATTATGACGGAAATTCGGCAAGCAGATGGCACACAAAGGCCAGAGCCGGTGGTCGTGCGGTGTTGCCTTAAATGTATTATAGCATAGTTTTTGAGTTTTTTCAAGTGTATTGGAAAGCGTATTGGAGAGAATGATAAAATGAACAAACTGTATGAAAAGAAAATAATCGAGCTGCTTGAAGTGATAAGGCAGAAGCTGCTTGTCTTCGAGCAGGAGACGATAGATATAATGAGCTGTGACGTTGACGATATCGAGGAGCACAGCCACAACAGGGTAAAGATAACCGCCGAGCTCGACAAGCTGTTCGGTCTTATCGAGCTGCTTTGCAGCGAAATGGACGAGGACGGCGACAGGGTAAGGCGCATAGTCAGGTCGAGCCGTGACCTGACCGAGATAGCTCCCGACGAGGAAGCGATATACTTCAAGATGCAGGAGATAGGCTCGCTGATAAACCGCATAAAGGACAGCGACGTACAGGCTATCGACCGCATAGGCCTTGAAAAGGAAGCGCTGCTCGGCAAGATAAAGGCCGAGAACACCGGTGCCGGAGCAAAGGCAGTGAAATTCATTGTCGGCACCAACGACGGCCACCAGCGCTACATGGGCTCAGGCGGAAAAATGGCGTAGAATACAGGTGACAGGTAACAGGTAACAGGTAACAGTTAAGGTGCGCCGAAGGCGGTAACGCTGCGCTCAGTGAATAGTGAATAATGAAGAATGAATAGTGAATAGTTGATGTGCGGCTGGCGCCGCTTATGCCCATTCGGGCAGAGCCGCCGAAGGCGGCGAACCGAAGGGTCGAGGGGCGACCGGAAAGCCCCTCGTGTACCCCCTGAGGACGAGAGAGTCGCCTTGAAGGCAAGCACTCCCACAAAACAGCGTAAGGCAACTGTTTGCTTATTACTACGCTACGGTGTAGGGGGGCTTTCGAGCTGTCGCAGACAGCTCATGCGCCACCCCTGCGTCAGCGAAGCTGCCGCACCCCCCTTCGGTATAGCCTGACACTTACGACAAGGACGAAGACGAAGACAGCCCCCTTCGGGTGCAATTATCTTATGGCTTAGCTGAAATCGTCCGACCAACCGGCCGAATGGCCATCCGTCGGCATAAGCCGACACCTCAATTATGCATTATGCATTCTTAATTCTGCATTGAAAAAGCGCCTGTAAAAATTTATTAAAAAATCTTATTCCGGCTATTTAATTTAAAAATGTGGTGCCGATATATATTACAAGGATAATAGCCTCTTGTCAGGGAGGATAAGAGTTTTAAAGTATTACGAAAGGGTGATAGTATGAAAGTTTCATCGGATAATAACAGTACTTCTTCTAATTATTCGTATTCAAGCTCGGGACTTTCAGGCCTTGCATCTGGCGTTGATACCGAAAGTATGGTCAAATCCATGCTCTCAGGCATACAGACCAAGATCGACCAGCAGAACCAGAAGAAGACGCAGCTTGAATGGAAGCAGGATGCGTACAGAGACGTTATCTCAAAGATAAATTCTTTCCAGAGCAAATACCTTGATATCTCATCAGGCACCAGCCTTCGCCTTACCTCTACTTATAGTAAGATGAATACTGAGAGCTCCAGCTCGGCTGTAAAGATCATCAGTGCATCGTCTGATGCGGCTGAGGAGATGAATATCCAGGTCGCTCAGGTGGCATCTGCTACAAAGCTCACGACCGGTAAGATAGGCCAGGGCTCTATTCAGATGAATGATATCGGCAGCAGCCTTGAATCGTATTTCTCGACACCTACACAGAATATCACATTCACTGTGGGCGATGTGAAGGTAGATGTTGACCTCGTTGATTCCGAAAAGGGCGAGGACGGCAACTACAGTGTCGATAATATGATAACCAAGATAAACGATGCTCTTGCAGCAAAAGGCCTCGGCGGCGTTACTCTTGAAAAGAGCGAAGAGGGCAAGATAACCGTCAAGGCTGATAGCACTGTCGAGGGCAATGTTGAGATAGGCGGCACGTCAAATGCGCTTTCAACGCTCGGCCTTAAGGCTATGACACTCAGCGAGAGCAACAGCTACTCCTATGAGTCAAAGACCGAGGCAGACGCTTCCAAGCTCTCGGCAACACCGCCGGAGAGCGCAACTATAACAGTTACTCTTGACGGCAAGAGCAAGGATATAACTATTACCAACGGCACGGCCAATGAGGTAAAGGCAAGCCTTGCATCAGGCCTTAAGAGCGCTTTCGGCAACAACGTCACCATTGACGGCGACACTATAAGTGCAAGAAACGGCCAGACGCTCAGCTTCTCGGGCGACAGCAAGGCGATAGGTATCGAGGCAGGCTCCTGCACGAGACTTACCACATCGACAAAGCTCGGCGCTTTGGGTATGGATGACTATTCCTTCTCGGTGAACGGCAAGGAATTCACCTTTGATAAGAACACCACGATCGCTGATGTCATCAAGCAGGTCAACTCGTCCGATGCAGGTGTCAAGATGAGCTACAACTCGCTTTCTGACAGCTTCACTCTTGAAAGCACACAGACAGGCGAGGGCTTCGACATAAACGTTGAGGGCGGCTTTGCACAGAAGTTCTTTGCAGGTGCGACACTCAGTGAGGGCAAGAACGCTATCGTCAATATCGACGGCGTGACTGTCGAGAGAATGTCAAACAATATCTCGGTAAACGGCATATCCTTCCAGGCAAAGGCTGTTACGGGCGATTACTTTGACGGCCGGGGCAACCTGCTCACAGCGCCTGACGGCAAGCTCCAGGCTGCAAACGGCACTGAGGACAAGGCGGCAACGCTCACGGCTTCAAAGAACACCGACGAGATAGTCAAGACGATAAAGAGCTTCGTGGATGATTATAACACCCTTATCGGAGACCTCAACAAGCTCACCCACGAGTCAAAGTCCTACAAGGACTACGCACCGCTTACCGACGATCAGAAGGACGAGATGAGCGAGAGCGAGATAAAGAAGTGGGAGGAGAAATCCAAGACAGGTCTTTTAAGCGGCGACAGCGATATAAATTCCTTCCTCACCAACATGAGAAAGGTGCTCTACTCAAAGGCTGACAACGGCTTCTCGCTTTCGATGTTCGGCATAGATTCTTCAAGCGACTGGAAGGACTACGGCAAGCTCGAAATAGACGAGGATAAGCTCAGAAAGGCGATAGAGGAGAACGGTGATGACGTTATATCCACCTTCACAAACGTTGCCACAAAGCTCAACACCGCCTGCAAGAACACGGCGAGCACGTCGCTGGCTTCACCCGGTACACTTGTTCAGATGGCAGGTGTCAAGGGCAAGGTAAGCGAGCAGACCAACAACATGAAGAAGCAGATGGACACGATAAACGAGTACATCAAGCGTCTTCAGGCAAAGTACGACTCCAACAAGGACAGATACTGGAAGCAGTTCAACTCGATGGAGACAGCACTTGCAAACATGAATTCTACAAGCACATATCTCGGTCAGATGATGGGCTTCTAAAAAACTATAAAAGGAAGTGTTTAGGCTATGGCTGAAAACCCATACAAGAAGTACCGTGAACAGTCAATAAACACAATGACGCAGGGTGAGATGCTCGTCCTGCTGTTCGAGACCTGTGTAAAGCGTCTTAATGAGGGCGTTATATACATCGAGGAGAAGGATTACGCCAAGGCAAACGAGAGCCTGCAAAAAGCAGAGCGGATAATCCGTTATCTTGACAGCACGCTTGATATGCAGTACGAGATAGCAATGGATTATGCAAGGCTTTATGATTACTTCATCTGGCGTATAACCACAGGCAACATTCACAAGGACGTGAGCCTCATCAAAGAGGTCATACCCATGATATCCGACCTCGGCAAGACCTTCAAGGAAGCCGAGAGGATAGCAAGGCAGCAGCAGCACGGCACTATCTCGCCTGCTTCACAGGCACAGGCAGACGCTGCGGCAGCCCCATAATAAAACACCTCTGTGTACTGACATCAGTACCACACACCGCCCCCGAGCATCTGCCGGGGGCGAGCTTTTTTTAGTTAACAGTTAACAGGTAACAGGTAACAGTTGTGGTGTATTGTCTTTAAGCCAAAGGCTTAAAGGACGCAAGTTTCGCTTCGCATAACTTGGCTTACGCCGACGAGATGCCCATTCGGGCGGTAACTCTTCACTATTCACTGAGCGCAGCGTTTCTCCTGTTACCTGACAAAGGTGCATTTTTATGTTGTTGACAGCATATACTTTTTTTGCTATAATAATAAAGGTACAAAATCACACCTGAACGGAGGATATTTTATGGCTATCATATTAAAGGAATACAGAGGTCATATCAGAAACTGGGCGGAGCTTTGTGAGGAGCTCGGCGTTTCTAAGGAACTCGCACCTAAGGACAGAGAAAAGGCTATTATAGTCGCAGCTTATGAGAAGTGGGGCAGGGATATCGCAGACCACCTCTACGGTATGTTCGCATTCGCTATCGAGGACGGCGATAAGCTCTTTGCTGTTCGTGACCACTTCGGCACTAAGCCCTTCTATTACTATGTGACTAAGGATAATAAGCTGCTCTACGGTACATTTATCAAGAGCATCTTGGAGGGTGAGGGCTTTGAGAAAAAGCTGAACCCTAAGTCGCTCCAGCTCTATATGACACTCACCTATGTGGCAGGCGAGGAGACCTTCTTCGAGGGCGTTAAAAAGCTCATGCCCGGCCACTATCTTGAATTTGTAAACGGAAAGCTTACAGTAACACGCTACTGGACACCTACCTTCAAGCCCGATGAGAGCAAGTCGCTTGAAGACTGGGCTGACGAGATACACAACACCCTTGCATCTATCATGCCGCAGGTAAAGCTCCCTGAGGAGACTGCCGAGAGCTTCCTTTCGGGCGGTGTTGATTCTTCCTATGTGCTTGCTATGAGCGACGCTCAGATGACCGACTCGTGCGGCTATGACGACGAGCGCTTTGACGAATCCCCCCTCGCAGCAAAGACAGCCGAGCTGCTTGGCCGTGGCTTCTCACGCTGCCGCATAACACCTGAGATGTACTTTGATGCAGTGCCTTACGTTATGAAGGGCATGGAGCAGCCTTTGGGCGATGCTTCGGCCATAGTTTTCGCTATAGGCTGCAAGGAGACAGCAAAGCACACAAAGCTCTGCTACTCGGGCGAGGGCTCTGATGAATTCTTCGGCGGCTACAATATGTACCGCAACGCCGAGCGCTACGGCGACAATCTAAAGACCTTCTATGTCGGCAACACCAACATCATGAAGGAAGACGAGAAGAAGGCACTGCTCAAAAACTATGTCGAGGGCGTGCTCCCGATAGACCTTGTCAAGAATATCTACGAGGAGACAGAGGGTCTTGACCCGCTTACCAAGATGAGCGATGTTGACATACAGATATGGCTCGAAGGCGACATTTACTTAAACGTTGACAAGATGAGCGAGGCCGCAGGCTTAGAGATAAGAATGCCCCTTACCGACAGGCGCATATTTGACATAGCCTCCCGTATGCCCTCACGCTTCAAGGTAAACGAGGAGCAGAACAAGGTCGCATTCAGAACAGCTGCCGCAAAGGTGCTCCCCGAGGAGATAGCATTCCGCAAGAAGCTGGGCTTTGTCGTTCCGATAAGATACTGGATGTCCGACGAGAAATACAATGCCCCGGTAAAGAATATGCTCTTTTCCGAGACAGCCGACAAGTTCTTCAATGCTGATGAAGTAAAGAAGATCTGGGACGAATACGTCGGCGGCAACTCCGACCTGTGGAGAAAGATCTGGACGATATACACATTCCTTGTATGGTACAATGAGTACTTTGCAGATTAAGAATGCATAATGCATAATTGTGTGAACCTGTATAATAAAACTACACATTTGAAGTTAATAATGATATAATATAAAAAAAGGAGTTGGCTTCAAATGAGCACACATGGAGAAAACAGTCGGGAATTCAAATTTAAGATCATGGAACTGCACTTCAAAGATAACATATCTGTGAAAGTGTTATCCGAAAAATTCGCAATACCGGAGCAAACGATCTACACATGGCGCAGAGAGTACAGAAAGTACGGCGAGGATGCATTTGTAGGCTGTGGGAAACAGCGTCCGCAGGATGCAGAACTTAGGCGATTGAAGAAAGAAAACGAAAAGCTCAGGATGCAGGTAGAGATCCTAAAAAAAGTTGCGGCATATCAGGCAGAGCAAGAGTCAAAGAAAAGATAGATGACTTGCGGGCGAGAGGATTGGATAAATATCCGATCAATCTGGTATGTCAGACTCTCGGGATAAGTACAAGATCATATTATGA
Source organism: Ruminococcus sp. NK3A76 (assembly GCF_000686125.1). Classification (NCBI taxonomy): domain Bacteria; kingdom Bacillati; phylum Bacillota; class Clostridia; order Eubacteriales; family Oscillospiraceae; genus Ruminococcus; species Ruminococcus sp. NK3A76. Next base: position 2,863,689 of record NZ_JMMA01000002.1, on the reverse strand, counting down.
CCGAAAGGAAAACCCTCGCAGCAACAAAGAAAAAGAAGATCTGGAGCTTGTAGAGAAAATGCAGACGATCTTCGCTGAAAGCTATGAGGAGTATGGCAGAGTGCGTATGAAAAAAGCACTTGAAGAAGCCGGATACCCGATGAGTGAGGGGAAAGTCGGAAGGCTGATGCGTCAAGGAAATATGTACCCGAAAAAATGCAAAAAATATAGGGCAACGACCAACAGCAGGCACAAGTATCAAGTTGCAGAAAATCTTCTTGACCGCAATTTTAATGCTGATAAGCCAAACCGAAAGTGGTGCGGAGACAGCACTTACATATGGACAGACGAAGGCTGGCTGTACGCAGCAGGGATAATAGACCTATGTGCACGTGATTGTGTCGGATTAAGCTTTAGCAGCAAACACACGCAGGAACTGATGATCGATTCGCTTGATCAGGCATTCAAAAAATACAAGCCGGGCGAAGGACTGCTGTTCCATTCTGACCGAGGCGTGCAATATGCTTCCAATGCATACAAAAACAAGCTTCATAAGTACAAGATGATCCAAAGTATGTCTCGAAGCGGTGTGCCATATGACAATGCACCTATGGAAAGCTTCTGGGCAACGGTCAAAAATGCCTGTGTACATGGCTGTAGGTTCAAAACGAGGAAGGAAGCCGAGCTAAAAATATTTGAATACGTCTTTGGCTTTTACAACACACATCGTTATCACAGCTCAAACGGCTTAAAAACGCCATATGAGCTCAGAAATGAAAAGCTTTCTATTGGCTGATATCAATAGTTTTATTAACTTTATGTGTGCAGAAAACTTGACAGGTTCAAAGATATGCGCCTTACGGTGCATGGATATAAAACAGTTATTCTTCCCCTGAGGCTTTCCTCGGGGGAGGTTTTTTTCAGGTAACAGGTTACAGGTAACAGGTAACAGGTGAGGAGCGGCTGCGCCGCTTATGCCCATTCGGGCGTGCAGACCTGACGGTATTGTTAAAACCGCAGGACGTGCTTCCGAAGGGTCGAGGGGCGACCGGAAAGCCCCTCGTGTACCCCTTGGGAGCGAGAGAGCCGCCTTGAAGGAAAATCTCTCCTACAAAATAGCTTCAAGGGTAGGCTCTCACTGTTCTTACGCTACGGTAGGGGGGCTTTCCGGTCGCCCCCCTGCTCCGGCTTCGCCTTCGCCACCCCCTTCGGACTGACCTTTCCTCGGTCACATATTGCCCGAATGGGCATAATCGCCGTCAGGCGCACCTCTGAACCTGTCAAGTTTTCTGCACACATAAAGTTAATAAAACTATTGATATCAGCCAATAGAAAGCTTTTCATTTCTGAGCTCATATGGCGTTTTTAAGCCGTTTGAGCTGTGATAACGATGTGTGTTGTAAAAGCCAAAGACGTATTCAAATATTTTTAGCTCGGCTTCCTTCCTCGTTTTGAACCTACAGCCATGTACACAGGCATTTTTGACCGTTGCCCAGAAGCTTTCCATAGGTGCATTGTCATATGGCACACCGCTTCGAGACATACTTTGGATCATCTTGTACTTATGAAGCTTGTTTTTGTATGCATTGGAAGCATATTGCACGCCTCGGTCAGAATGGAACAGCAGTCCTTCGCCCGGCTTGTATTTTTTGAATGCCTGATCAAGCGAATCGATCATCAGTTCCTGCGTGTGTTTGCTGCTAAAGCTTAATCCGACACAATCACGTGCACATAGGTCTATTATCCCTGCTGCGTACAGCCAGCCTTCGTCTGTCCATATGTAAGTGCTGTCTCCGCACCACTTTCGGTTTGGCTTATCAGCATTAAAATTGCGGTCAAGAAGATTTTCTGCAACTTGATACTTGTGCCTGCTGTTGGTCGTTGCCCTATATTTTTTGCATTTTTTCGGGTACATATTTCCTTGACGCATCAGCCTTCCGACTTTCCCCTCACTCATCGGGTATCCGGCTTCTTCAAGTGCTTTTTTCATACGCACTCTGCCATACTCCTCATAGCTTTCAGCGAAGATCGTCTGCATTTTCTCTACAAGCTCCAGATCTTCTTTTTCTTTGTTGCTGCGAGGGTTTTCCTTTCGGTCATAATATGATCTTGTACTTATCCCGAGAGTCTGACATACCAGATTGATCGGATATTTATCCAATCCTCTCGCCCGCAAGTCATCTATCTTTTCTTTGACTCTTGCTCTGCCTGATATGCCGCAACTTTTTTTAAGATCTCTACCTGCATCCTGAGCTTTTCGTTTTCTTTCTTCAATCGCCTAAGTTCTGCATCCTGCGGACGCTGTTTCCCACAGCCTACAAATGCATCCTCGCCGTACTTTCTGTACTCTCTGCGCCATGTGTAGATCGTTTGCTCCGGTATTGCGAATTTTTCGGATAACACTTTCACAGATATGTTATCTTTGAAGTGCAGTTCCATGATCTTAAATTTGAATTCCCGACTGTTTTCTCCATGTGTGCTCATTTGAAGCCAACTCCTTTTTTTATATTATATCATTATTAACTTCAAATGTGTAGTTTTATTATACAGGTTCACTCAATTATTCATTCTTCACTCTTCACTCTTCACTATTCACTGAGCGCAGCGTTTCCGCCCGATATGGGGCTCGTCTGCTTGCGCTTCACAGCCAAGTTTCGCAAAGCGAAACTTGCAATAAGCGGCGTCGCCGCACACCTCAACTGTTACCTGTTACCTGTTAACTGTTACCTGTTCTAAAGCAGACTGATTCTATCCATATTGTTTACCGATTTAAGGTGATAAAGCATAGAAATGCCCGTAGATAGGCGCTTTGCAGTTAGCGGCTGCTTACTCGAAACAGAGTCTTGCACAAAAATATTGACAAAACTTTGTCAAAGTGCTGAAATTTTTGTAAAACTGTAATAAGTGCCTAAAAACGCTTGAAATTCGGCGGATTTTGTTATATAATAGATTTATATAATTGTGCCTGAGTATGGGCATAAAAGTATACCATTTTTGTACATTTTATTTTATTGAGGAGGAATATTATGTCAGAAAAGAACTCGGTTCCATTTAACGGTACACCCGAGCAGGAAAAGCAGCTGATGGAAGTCATCGCTAAGCATCATGACCAGCCCGGCGGCCTTATGCCTACACTTCAGGAGGCACAGGGCATTTACGGCTACCTTCCTGTCGAGGTACAGTCAAAGATCGCAGACGGTCTTGGAGTATCGCTCTCCGAGGTATTCGGTGTAGCTACATTCTACTCCCAGTTCTCACTCACACCTAAGGGCAAGCATAAGATAAGCGTTTGCCTTGGTACTGCCTGCTATGTAAAGGGCTCCGATAAGGTGCTCGAGGCAGTAGAGCAGAAGCTCGGCATCAAGAGCGGTGAATGCACAGAGGACGGCCTGTTCTCTATCGATTCCTGCCGCTGCGTAGGTGCTTGCGGCCTTGCACCCGTAATGACCATCGATGAGGACGTTTACGGTAAGCTCACAGCTAAAGAAGTCGGCAAGATACTCGACAGCTACAAGGAATAAGGGAGGGAATACAGCGCTATGACAATTGAACAGCTTAATAAAATAAGAGATTCCCGTGCGGATATCGTTAAGGTAAGAACTATAATAGCTGAGGAAGGCGAAAAGCTCGCTAAAGAGACTCAGTACCGTAAGCAGATCCTTGTCTGCGGCGGTACAGGCTGTACTTCTTCGGGCAGCATGAAGATACTTGACGCTCTTAACGATGAGCTCAAGGCTCAGGGCATTCAGGACGAGATACTCGTTGTAAGAACAGGCTGCTTCGGCCTTTGCTCACTTGGCCCGATCGTTATCGTTTACCCTGAGGGCAGCTTCTATTCACAGGCTACTCCCGAGGGCATTAAGAGGATCGTTGACGAGCACCTTGTAAAGGGTGAGGTATGCAAGGATCTTCTCTATAAGGAGACCGTTAAGGAAGACGGCTCTATCATCTCTCTCTATGAGACAAACTTCTATAAGAAGCAGAAGAGAATAGCTCTCCGTAACTGCGGCGTTATCGACCCTGAGAATATCGAGGAGTATATCGCTACAGAGGGCTACCAGGCTCTTTATAAGGTACTCGATTCCATGACACCTGACCAGGTGGCTCAGGAAGTGCTCGACTCCGGCCTCCGTGGCAGAGGCGGCGCAGGCTTCCCCACGGGCAGAAAGTGGATGTTCACAAAGGACGCTCCCGGCGATGTGAAGTATGTTGCTTGTAACGCTGACGAGGGCGACCCCGGCGCATTCATGGACAGATCTATCCTTGAGGGTGACCCCCACGCTGTTATCGAGGCTATGGCTATCGCTGCTTACACAGTAGGCGCTCAGAAGGGCTTCGTTTACGTTCGTGCTGAGTATCCTGTTGCTGTACACAGACTTCAGGTAGCAATAGACCAGGCAAGAGAATACGGCCTGCTCGGCGAGAATATCTTCGGCAAGGGCTTTAACTTCGATATCGAGATAAGACTCGGCGCAGGTGCTTTCGTCTGCGGTGAGGAAACAGCTCTCCTTACATCTATCGAGGGTAACAGAGGTGAGCCCAGACCCCGTCCGCCTTTCCCGGCTGTCAAGGGTCTTTTCGGCAAGCCTACACTTCTCAACAACGTTGAGACATATGCAAATATCGCACAGATCATCAGACACGGCGCTTCATGGTATAACTCCATGGGTACAGAGACATCCAAGGGTACTAAGGTATTCGCTCTCGGCGGTAAGATCACAAACGTAGGTCTCGTTGAGATACCTATGGGTACAACTCTCCGTGAGATCATCGAGGAGATCGGCGGCGGTATCCCGAACGGCAAGAAGTTCAAGGCAGCTCAGACAGGCGGCCCTTCCGGCGGCTGTATCCCTGCTGAGCATATAGATACACCTATCGACTATGAGTCACTCTCCAAGCTCGGCTCTATGATGGGCTCGGGCGGTCTTATCGTAATGGACGAGGACAACTGCATGGTTGACGTTTCCAAGTTCTACCTCGAATTCACAGTTGATGAGTCCTGCGGTAAGTGTACTCCCTGCCGTATAGGTACAAGAAAGCTCCACCAGCTTCTTGAAAAGATAACAAAGGGTCAGGCTACAATGGAAGACCTCGACACAATAGACGAGCTTGCAAACCACATGAAGAGCTCCTCTCTCTGCGCTCTCGGTCAGTCTGCTCCTAACCCTGTTCTTTCTACTCTCCATTACTTCAAGGATGAATACCTTGCTCATATCGAGGGCAAGTGCTGTCCTTCCGGTGTATGTAAGGATCTTCTCAGCTATCAGATCGAGAAGGATAAGTGCGTAGGCTGCGGTATGTGCGCTAAGAACTGCCCCGCAGGCGCTATCACTCAGACAGATTATGTAGCACCCGGCAAGAAGCTCGCAGCTTACGAGATCGACCAGAGCAAGTGCATCAAGTGCGGCGTCTGCGTTGCTAACTGCAAGCTCAAGGCTGTTGTCAAGAAGTAAGGTATAGGAGGGTTATTAACTAATGGAAAATCAGATGATTCATTGTAAAATAAACGGTATCCCCGTTGAGGTTCCCGCAGGCTCTACTATACTTGACGCTGCTAAGGTGGCTAAGGTAGAGATACCTACACTCTGCTACCTCAAGGATATAAACTGTATCGGCGCTTGCCGTATCTGCGTTGTTGAGGCTACAGGCGCAAGAGGCCTTGTGGCTGCCTGCACACACCCCGTTTCTGAGGGTATGGAGGTTCAGACAAACACACCTAAGGTTAGAAAGTCAAGAAAGACAACTTTAGAGCTTCTTCTTTCCAACCACAACAAGAAGTGCCTTTCCTGCGAAAGAGCTGAGAACTGCGAGCTCCAGAAGCTCTGCACAGCTTACGGCGTAGATGAGGACAAGTTCCAGCACGAGGAAATGACAAAGGAGATAGACGATTCTTCTGCATACCTCGTAAGAGATAACAACAAGTGCATCAACTGCGGCAGATGTACAGCTGTCTGCAAGAAGGTACAGGGTATCGCTGTTATCGGTTCTATACAGAGAGGCTTCAATGCACACGTTGGCTGCGCATTCGATACTCCTCTTGCAGAGAACCCCTGCGTAGGCTGCGGCCAGTGCGCAGTAGTATGCCCCGTAGGCGCACTCACAATAAAGAGCAGCGAGCAGGCTGTATGGGACGCTATCGCTGACGAGAAGAAGAAGGTAGTATTCTTCACAGCTCCTTCCGTAAGAGCACAGCTCGGTGAAGCATTCGGTATGCCCGTTGGTACAAACGTTGAGGGCAAGATGGTAAACGCTATCAGAAGACTCGGCGCTGACGAGGTATTCAACATGGACGTTACTGCTGACCTTACTATCGTTGAGGAAGCTAACGAGCTCATCGAGAGAATACAGAACGGCGGCACACTTCCTATGTTCACCTCCTGCTGCCCCGGCTGGGTAAAGTTCTGTGAGCATTACTATCCTGAGTTCCTGCCCCACCTCTCCAGCTGCAAGTCACCTCAGCAGATGTTCGGCGCAGTTATAAAGAGCTACTATGCTCAGAAGAACAACATCGATCCTAAGGATCTGTTCGTTGTTTCCGTTATCCCCTGCACAGCCAAGAAGTTCGAGGTAACAAGAGAAGAGCAGTTCAGAGACGGCTTAGAGGACGTTGACGTAGCACTCACAACAAGAGAGCTCGGCAGAATGATAAAGAGAGCAGGCATCGTATTCACAGACCTCGAGGACGAGAAGTTTGACGATCCGTTCGAGATCGCTTCCGGTGCAGGCACTATCTTCGGCGCTACCGGCGGTGTTATGGAAGCAGCTCTCAGAACAGCTGCTGTCAAGCTCGATGGCGAGTGCAAGGCTATAGAGTTCAAGGAAGTCCGTGGTACTGAGGGCATCAAGGAAGCTACCTACAAGGTAGGCGGCATGGATGTCAAGGTAGCAGTTGCTTCCGGTCTTGCTAATGCAAGAACTATCGTTGACGGCATCATCAGCGGCGAGAAGGATTACAACTTTGTTGAGATCATGGCTTGCCCCGGCGGCTGCATCAACGGCGGCGGTCAGCCTGTAGTAAGCGACAGCGTAAGAAATTACGTTGACCTTAAGACAGAGAGAGCTAAGGCACTCTATGACGCTGACAGCGCAAACACACTCAGAAAGTCTCACGAGAGCCCTGTTATGAAGCTCCTCTATGATGAGTACTTCGAGAAGCCCGGTTCACACAAGGCACACGAGCTCCTTCACACAACATACGTTAAGAGAGGCAAATAATACACCTTGAATAACACAAGCCCGACAGCTTAAGGTCGGTACTAATATAGAAGTTTTAGGGCAACTATTATGTAAAGACCTATACAGCAGGCTATAACAAGGAAAGACAGATACTTCCCAAGAGGTATCTGTCTTTTTTTCTTGCAATACTTCCGGAGGCGCAGGACTTATGACTTGACATAGCGACTGCCCTGTGCTATAATATCAGTATCCGATTTCGGACTAAGGAGCAAATAACATGGATAACAAAGAATAGGCGGTCAAAAAACTGCGAAAAAAATAACTATAAACTGCCACCGGGTAGTATGCGTAAGCATTCGATACACATCGTTAGGTCTTAGAAGATGTGTGTTCGGATGCTTTTTTTGGGAGGAAACGATATGCTCAACAGAATAACTGCCTATTTTTCGAGATTTGAAATAGCATTATGGCTTTCGTCAGTATTGCTTGTTATAACAGCTTTTTTCGCTTTCGACAGGACGAACTGCTTATCGCTGGTTGCTTCATTGATTGGTGCGACTTCATTGATCTTCAACGCTAAGGGAAATCCTATAGGTCAGGTTCTAATGGTCACATTCAGCGTGCTTTACGGTATCATTTCGTACTCATTCTCATATTACGGCGAAATGATAACCTATGTCGGTATGACAATGCCTATGGCAGTCATTGCTTTGGTATCATGGCTCAATAATCCTTTTAATGGGAAGAAATCTGAAGTTAAGGTCGGGAGTATCAGCAAGACTGAAACTGTTTTTATGCTGTTCCTTACTGCTTCGGTTACTGTGCTGTTTTACTTTATCTTGAGACATTTTCATACAGCCAATCTCATTCCGAGTACAATATCCGTAACAACAAGTTTTATAGCAGTTTATCTTACTTTTCGCAGGATACCGTTTTTTGCGGTCGCTTACGCAGCAAATGATATAGTGCTGATTGTACTTTGGAATTTGGCAAGTATAGAAGATATACATTATATTTCGGTTCTAATATGCTTTGTCGTGTTCCTTGTCAATGACATATACGGCTTTATAAGCTGGCAGAGAATGAAGAAAAGACAGTCTGTACAGTAATGATCGAATCAAACACGGATAGATCGTCCTTAACAGACGGGAGTGCTAAAAGCGATCGACGCAATGGGCGGCGTGTATATGCTCGGTCACGATCTGCCGATATGGGCAGTCGTGCTTGTGGAGTTCGTCCTTGCCTATACGCTGGAAGTGACAGTAGGAAGTCCTTTTTCATTCAAGATCGCAAGCAGGATATTCGATATGAAAACAACACACCCGTTCATTTTTGAGACTGCCATTATTTGTGCGACCGTCACGATCATGTGTCCTGCTATGAGCTTTCTCACAGCTTTCCTCTATTATCCATTTAAGGCAATACCGCACAACCACCGGCGGATACCTTTGCACGCCATCCACTTGCAAATTTTCCGTCATATTACCCAAATTTACCTTGAAATACGTTAGTATTCCTGCGGTAAATTTAGCCAATCTGACGAAAAATTTGACTGCGTGTCTGACGTACAATGGCCCAGCGGTGTTGCCCCAAAATCATGCCGGAGTCCGGCTCTGCGAAGTGATCGTAACCATTTTTGTGAAGTGCGAAGCAATTTCAAAAACCAGTCCGGTGCAAAGCGCACATATCAGCTCAGCGTTGCTACTCTTCTTTCGCCCCTCTGGGGCGATTTGCATTTCCGAGCTTTTCAGCTCGGATCATTTCTCGTGTATCGAGAATGGAAGCTGTGCGACTTTTTTGTGTTTCTCTCTCATCTTTCGATGCTATAATAATGGCAATATGAATAGGAAAGCAGGTGCAAAGAGTAACCGAATGAGATCTATACAGCAGGCTTGGTGCTATCAAAACCTGCCATTTCTCTGATGAGTGAGAGAAGACTGCTATCTCGTTCGAGGAGTCGCTGACCAAAGTACATCTCACATCCTTCCACAAGCTCCTCGACTGCGTGATCGATACCGCCGCTGCTGAGATGAGGGCTGCCTACAAGGTAGGCTTCAAGGACGGTGCAACTATGATGCAGGAGATCAAGGACTGATATAATCACAGCATAAGGAAAGGGCTATGTCCTCCGTGACCGCATACGGAAAGCATAGCTCTGTTTTTATATGCGTATTTGTAATAATCCTTTATTCTCAATAAGTATTTGTCATAGCCTCGTTTGTGTGTTATAATAAAGAAAATAAAGATCAGGAGGTACACCCATGTTAGGTAACTTTTCATATCACAACCCCACAAAGCTCTATTTCGGCGAGGGCTCGCTCTCTTATCTGAATGATGAGCTTGCAAATTACGGCAAAAACGTTCTGCTTGTCTACGGCGGCGGTTCTGTCAAGAAAACCGGTATTTATGATGAGATAATCGCTGTACTTGCGGAGTGCGAAAAAAACGTGGCTGAGGTATCGGGCGTTATGCCAAACCCCACAGCAGAAAAGCTCAGAGAGGGAGTAAAAATTGCCAAGGCGCATAACACTGACTTTATCCTTGCTGTGGGCGGCGGCTCAGTCTGCGATTATTCAAAGGCTTTGTCAGTTTCCGTTCACTGCGATGATGACCCGTGGAAAAAATATTACGCACGCTTTGAGGAGCCTGACTGCGAGATAATCCCTGTGGGCTGTATCCTCACAATGGCAGGAACAGGCTCGGAGATGAACGGCGGAGCTGTCATCACCAATCACGAACAGCATTTGAAGATCGGGCACGTTTTCGGCGATGAGGTAATGCCTAAGTTCTCCATACTCAATCCCAGATACACCATGACTTTGCCGAAGTATCAGATGTGTGCAGGCATCTACGATATCATGAACCACATCTGCGAGCAGTATTTCTCGGGCGAGGACGACAACACTTCCGACTATATCAGCGAAGGACTTATGCGCTCGCTTATCGTTTCCAGCAGAAAGGCTGTCACTGATCCGCAGGACTATGAGGCACGTTCAAACATCATGTGGACGGCAACATGGGCACTGAACACCCTTGTTTCAAGGGGAAAATCCACAGACTGGATGGTGCATATGCTGGGTCAGGCTGTGGGCGCTTACACCGATGCTACCCACGGTATGACATTGGCTGCTGTCTCCCTGCCGTATTACAGATATATCATGCCTTACGGCTTGAAGAAGTTTGCACGCTTTGCAGTGAACGTATGGGGCATCTCTCCCGACGGTAAGACCGATGAACAGCTTGCAAATGAAGGATTATCGGCTATGGAAAGCTGGATGAACGAGCTTGGTCTTGTGATGAAAATTTCCGAGCTTGGAGCGACCGATGAAATGATAGAGGGGATTGCCGATGCAACTCTAATCCTAAACGGCGGGTATAAGGTGCTTGACAGAAACGAAGTTATAAAGATACTGAAAGCAAGTATGTGACAGGAGGAATATACAATGGCAGAAAAGATAGTACAGACCGCAGGCAGAGATGCCCTCGGTGAGTTTGCTCCCGAATTCGCCCGTTACAACGATGATATTTTGTTTGGGGAAAACTGGAACAACACCGACATTGACCTGAAAACTCGGAGCATCATCACGGTGGTCGCTCTGATGTCGCAGGGCGTGACAAGTGACGCGCTGAAATTCCACCTGATGAATGCGAAAAATCACGGCGTTTCGCAGAAGGAGATCGCAGCAGTCATCACGCACACAGCCTTTTATGCAGGCTGGCCGCACGCCTGGGCAGTGTTTAACCTTGCAAAAGAGGTATGGAACGAAAAGGCCGAGGAGCTTACCGACAAAGACAGGTATCAAAACACCATCTTCTTCCCCATAGGCGAGAAAAACCCATTCGGGCAGTTCTTTGTCGGACAGAGCTATCTTGCGCCTGTTTCGACCGAACAGCTTGCGATTTACAACGTGACCTTTGAGCCTTCCTGCCGAAATAACTGGCATATACATCATGCTAAAAGCGGCGGCGGTCAGATGCTTATATGCATAGGAGGTCGGGGCTACTATCAGGAGTGGGGCAAAGAAGCAAGAGCGCTCCGTCCCGGCGATGTGGTGAATATCCCTGCAAATGTCAAGCACTGGCACGGTGCCGCACCTGATTCGTGGTTTTCTCACCTTGCAATTGAAATTGAGGGCGAGGACGGTAGCACCGAGTGGTGCGAGCCTGTTTCGGACGAGGATTACGGAATGCTGAAATAACAGGAGTCGGAGCGAAAGTTCCCTATGTTGACCGTGAAAGAATAGGTGTTATAGGAATTTGCGGAAGCGGCGGCTTTACTGATACCTCGATGCTTGCCATGATGCAGTTTTCGGCACTCCAGTATATCAGTGAGATATCTCCGAGACCGATACTGTTTGTTACAGGTGACAAAGCTCACTCCAAGCCTTTCAGCGAAAAGGCTTATGCCCTTGCAAACGAACCAAAGGAGCTGTATTCCGTCCCCGATGCAGAACATATCGACCTCTACGATCAGGTGGATAAGATACCGTTTGATAAACTGGAGAGCTTTTTCAAGGAAAATATGTAATAGACAGCCCTGCTTTTCTTGAGCAGGGCTTCTCACTTATATTCTGTTTAAGCATAGAAGTATATTTGATATAAGTATTTGTAATTCGGCTGCACCAGTGATATAATAAGATCATAGAAAAGAAAGGTGTGATCTTATGAAGGCTTTAAAAATATGCGGCAAAGTGTTGCTGATACTTGTAATCATCGTTATTATAATACTTATCATCGGTCTGCTGTTTCTGAACTTTTATCCGTCGATCGGAGATACCCCCAACAAGGAAAAGCAGAAAGAATATGAAAAGCTGACGGAGCTTTACTATGACAAGCGGTTCCATAACGAGAAGGATTTTGAGGTCATGACAGGCACTCCCTCCAAGGAAAGTGAACGCAGCGAGCCCGAAAGCCGTATCCCTGTGCAGAAGATCGACAGCATAGACCGTGCAGGCGCTGATGAAATGAAGGTCACATGGCTGGGTCACTCCTCGTCGCTGGTACAGATGGGCGAGAAAAACATCTTTATCGACCCTGTGCTCAGCGAACGTTCCTCTCCCGTCAGCTTTGCAGGGCCGAAGCGCTTTTCGGATATAGCATTAGATGCCGAAAATGTTCCCGATATTGATGTGCTGTTTATATCCCACGATCACTACGACCACCTTGACTATCAGACTATCAAGGACATTGACAGCAAGGTGAGCCACTATGTAACACCGCTTGGCATTGACGTGATACTGAAGGGCTGGGGCGTTGATGAAAGCAAGCTCCACCCACTCGGCTGGTGGGAGAGCACCACGCTTGACGGCGTGACATATACCGTCGTTCCCTCACAGCACTACACAGGCAGAAATCCTATGAAGCAAAATGCAACTGAATGGGGCGGCTTGTACATAAAGACCGACAAGCACAGTTTTTACTACACAGGCGACAGCGGTTATTATGAGGTGTTTTCACAGGTATATGAGCATTTCGGCGAAACAGATCTAATGCTTGCAGTAAAAGCTGCCAAGGAGCAGGGTGCCAACATTGCAACTCCGAGAATCGGCCAGACCGTAAGCTATGATGATATTTCTTCCTTCACCGAGCATTGGTGGGAGGAGTATAAATAAGATAAGCGCCATACCTTTTTCATGAGGTGTGGCGCTTGCTTTTTATTCCCTGTAATTATCAATATCCTGCCTGAACTGCGACAGGAACAGGCTTGCGGCTTTTGTGAAAACGGTGTAGCGCTTCCAGACAAAAGTGCTTTCCGCTTCGATCTTGGGTTCTATAGATTTAAAACACATATTGCCGCCCTCGGTGTTTATAAGCCTGTCAAAGCAAAGGCAGTAGCCCATACCCTCCGCCGCCATGACAGAGCCGTTATACACAAGATTGTATTCGGCTGCGATCTTTATATCCTCCTCTGCTATTCCGATCCTTTGTGACAGCTGTGTGCTGTGATTTTGCTGTCTCGGAACGATAAGGGGCTGACCCTTTAGGTCAGAGAGCTTTATGATATCTTTTTCCGCAAGCGGCATATCACGGCGCATAAGCACGCCGAAGGTGTCTTTAAGCGGTATTTTTATACCCTCATACTTTGTGCTGTCATAGGGCTGGAAGATGATACCGAAGTCGATAAGTCCACGGTCAAGACGCTCCAGAACGTCAGTGCCGTCAGCACTGTAAAGGTTGTAGGAAATTCCGGGATTGTCAGCCTGCAAATGCTTTGCGGTGTCAGCGATGAGCTTTATAGCATAGGTCTCTCCTGCACCGATATAGACCTTTCCGGTCACACTGTCACTGCTGTTTTTGACCTCCTGTTCTGCCTTGTCGAGCAGCTCGACTATCTCTTCGGCACGCTTGCGGAGTATCATGCCCTCCTCGGTGAGCGTAACACCCTTGTTTGACCTTATCAGCAGAGTTTTTCCAAGCTCCTCCTCCAGCTCTTTCAGTTGACGGGATAGCGTGGGCTGTGAAAGATAAAGCCGCTCCGCTGCGACCGAATAGCTTTGCTCCCTTGCAACGGCAAGAAAATATCTGAGTACACGAATATCCATTGTAATGCCCCCTTTTTATCTATTATACCACAAGCTCATATTACTGTCAAGCATAAACGCATATTCAATATAAGTATTTGTAATTAAACAGAATCTGTGGTATAATGGATACAACAAAGAAAAAGAGGTGGTTCTTAAATGAACGACAGCATAAGGCAAAACCTGATAGATGCAGGCTGTGATGAGGATTTTATACGCAGATTCGAGGATTGTATCTGCGACAGGAGCAAATGCGAAAAGCTCCTTGCACAGCACAGGCGTGAGCTGCTTGACGAGGTACACGAAAAAGAGGACAACATCAGCTGTCTTGACTATCTGGTGTTTATGATGAAAAAGGAGGGCTTGAAATGAAAGATATATTAACAGGGATATTCACAGGTGAGCGTGCTCTCTTTATGGCGCAGGATAAGCATATAAAGGACAGCGTGTTTGAAGACGGCGAGTCGCCCTTAAAGCACAGCAAACATATTGAGGTTGAGGGTTCACAGTTCAAATGGAAGTACCCCCTCTGGTACAGCGAGGATATTATTGTCAAAAACTGCACATTCTTTGAAATGGGCAGAGCAGGCATCTGGTACACAAAAAATATTTCTGTAAGCGACTGTGAATACATCGCACCAAAGGGCTTCCGCAGATGTGACGGTGTGACGATCACTAATGTGAACTTCCCGAATGCTTCCGAAACACTTTGGCAGTGCAGAAACGTCAGAATGAAAAACGTGACTGCAAAGGGCGATTATCTTGCGATGAACTGTGAGGATATGGAGATAGAGCATCTCGACCTTGACGGCAATTACAGCTTTGACGGAGCACGAAACATCACTATCCGTAATTCAAGACTTATGAGCAAGGACGCATTCTGGAACTCTGAAAATATCACCGCCGAGAACTGCTATATTTCGGGAGAATATCTTGGCTGGAACTCCAAAAATCTCACACTTATAAACTGCATGATCGAGAGCTTGCAGGGGCTTTGTTTCTGCGAAAACCTGACGCTCATAAATTGCAGGCTCGTGAATACGACCCTTGCCTTTGAGTATTCTACCGTAAATGCCGATATTATCGGAACGGTGGACAGTATCAAGAATCCCTCGGGCGGTGTCATCAAATGTGACGGCATTGGTGAGCTTATCATGGAGGAAGACAAGGTCGATGTGAGCAAGACCGAAATTGTCAGCAAAAGCGTTAGTGTGGCGGTGTGATATGAAGTATAATTTTGATGAAGTGATCGACAGAACAGGCACCAACTCCTACAAGTGGGACATTGCCGAAGGTGAACTGCCCATGTGGCTGGACTGCACATCGCTGGGTATCACATCAAGGGAACTTGCAAAGCATATCCGTAAAAGCACGGGACTCTATCTTTCAAGCGGAGACATCTACGGCAGCAGGGAATGCTTTTTAAGAATGAATATCGCCTGCCCGAGAGCTATGGTGCAGGACGGACTTGAACGGCTGTTGAAGGCAGTCAGGACACTATCACTATGATCTACCTTATAAAAGGACTGCTGATAGGCTTGATCTTCGGCGTTCCTGTCGGGGCTGTGGGTACGCTGTGCGTTTCAAGAAGTCTGCAATATGGTGTGAAAAGCGGTATCGTGACAGGGCTTGGTGCTTCAACTGCCGAACTTTTCTATTCGATAGTTGGGGCTTTCGGGATAACTGTGATCTCGGGATTCCTTGAACGGCACAGCACAGTTATAAATATCATCGGCGGAGCACTTGTTATTGCAATGGGTGTTATGACGATTCTGAAAGCGCCAAAGCAGCAGGAGGATAATGCCAAAGCCGGATATGCAGGAATGTATCTGTCAGCCTTTGCAGTCTGTATCACTAATCCTGCGGCTGTTGTAACATATCTGTTTGCATTCTCATATTTCGGGATAAACGGAACGCTGGGTGCAGCTAACGGAGCATTGCTTGTTGTTGGTATAGTCACAGGAACACAGATCTGGTGGATAACACTATCATTTCTGTCGCAGCTTATAAAGAAAAAAGCCGGAGAGAAAGGCTTTGCAATAATGAACAGGCTGTTCGGACTGATAATGATCGGCTTCGGAGCAGCAGTATATATCAAAGTAATAAAGGAGCTGTTTTAAATGAGCAAAAAGGTACTTATCATATCGTCAAGCCCGAGGGCAAAGGGCAATTCCGCAAGGCTGGCACTTAGTTTTGCAGAGGGCGCAAAGGTAGCAGGCAATGAGGTCGAGTTTGTTTCACTTCACGACAAGCAGATCGGATTCTGTAAAGGCTGCTTTGCCTGTCAGAAAACGCAGCGCTGTGTGATACATGACGATGCAGACACTATCCGTGAGAAGATGCTGACCGCCGATGTGCTTGTGTTCGCAACGCCGATATATTATTACGAGATGAGCGGTCAGCTAAAGACAATGCTTGACCGTGGTAATCCGCTGTTTACGGCAGACTACGCATTCAGAGACATCTACGTTCTGACGACTGCCGCAGAGGACGATGAGAATGTTCCGAAACGTGCAGTCAGCGGTATCGAGGGCTGGATAGAATGCTTTGAAAAGGCAAGGCTTGCAGGCTCGCTGTTCTGCGGAGGAGTAACAAATATAGGTGAGATAGAGAGCAGCGGCAAGCTGAAGGAAGCATATGAAATGGGCAGAATGATATGAGCAAAAAGAAAAAGATCGTTCTGACAGTTATAGCTGTACTGCTGATAGGTGTGGTGATATTTATGTTTATTCCGAAGGATAGAAAGAGCGACAAGCATATGACAGTTACTGTCGGTGACAAGACCTTTGCGGCTGTACTGTATGATAATAAAACGGCTGATGAGCTTTATAGCCGGCTTCCGCTGACGCTTGATATGCGTGAACTCAACGGCAATGAGAAGTATTGTGATCTTGATAAATCACTCCCAAGCAAAAGTTCTCCTGCCGGGCATATCTCAAAAGGAGATATAAAGCTGTTCGGTGATGACTGCATCGTGCTGTTCTATGACAGCTTCACAAGCGGTTATTCCTATACGAACATCGGATATATCGAGGACACTGACGGTCTTGAAGAAGCCCTCGGGAGCGGCAGCGTTACGATGACTTTTGAAGCTAAGTGAGGCAGGTATGAAAAAATATTTATTTCTCTTATTTGCAGCCGCAATGATACTTACAGCCTGCGGGAATATGGAAGATACTGACGGCGATGAGCCTGTAAGCAGTATAGCAGAAACAATATCAAGCTCTGCTGTGCAGACAGAAACTGATATAATAACTACTCCGCAGGAAATTGAAATAACAACCGAAGTACCACCGGAAACGACTACTACAGCCGTTCCCGAGGAAGCTACTGCGGTAGAAGCTCTGATAATAACCGTAAACGGCACACCATTTTCTGCAAGTTTCTACGACACACACGCAGCAGAGGAGTTTAAATCAATGCTTCCGCTTTCTTTTGAGATGAGCGAGCTTAACGGAAATGAGAAATACATCTACACCGATACGAGCTTTACCACCTCTGCCGAAGCTGTAGAATATATCAGCAAGGGCGAGCTTCTGCTGTACGGCGACAGCTGTGTAGTGCTGTTCTATGACAGCTTTTCAACACCTTACAGCTATACAAAACTTGGGTACATAGAAAACACTGAGGGGCTTGAAAATGCAGTCGGCACAGGGAGCGTTACGGTGCGCTTTTCGGCAGAATAGGAGAACATAATGAGGAAAGAGATGATTACTGCGGTAGTGTGTACGCTCATGCTGACCGCCTGCGGTAACTCACCAGAAAGCGGAAACAGCAGCTCCGTCACCACGGATATCCAAACGGATTCCTCGGGGGCGGAAACGGTGAAAATTGAAGAAACTGTATCAGGTGATATAACGGAGCTTGAAAGCGGTCTGTCCTATGCTGAGTTTGAAGGCGACTACCGGTTTGATAAGTTCTTATCCGAGGGCGGTGCAGAAAGCGACATGAGCGTTATTGCCTTCTTAAGCAAAAATATGCTCGGAGATATCACAGGCAGCTTTGGCGGTGATAACTTCGGCTGCTCGGCTTTTTCTGCAAAGGGTGAAAACGGATATTACTTCGGGCGCAATTTTGATTGGTATAACTGTGATGCTCTTGTTGTCATTTCACACCACGACAGCGGCTATTCCTCGATATGCACGACCAACACAAACTTTATCGGCATTGACGGTCTGCTGTCTGATAAGTCGCTTGTTACAGCAGCTATATATGCGCCCCTCGACGGAATGAATGAAAAGGGCTTGTGCGTATCGGTCAACATGATCGAGGACAATGAAGCGGTAGATCAGAATACAGATAAGCCCGATATAACTACGACTACAGCGGTGCGGCTGCTGCTTGACAAGGCAGCAACTGTTGATGAAGCGATACAGCTTCTCGGACAGTACGATATGCACGCTTCAAAGGGAATGACGGTGCATTTTGCTGTTGCGGATAACAGCGGAAAATGCGTGGCTGTCGAATATCTGAACGATGAGATGATAGTTACTGACACTCCCGTTGTGACGAATTTCTATTTTGCCGAGGGCGAGAAAAACGGCAAAGGAACGCAGCAGTCTCACGAGAGGTACGATATACTGATGAAGACGATCTCCGATACCGAGAGCTTTGACTCGGAAAGTGTAATGAGCGCACTTGAAAGCGTTTCAAAGCACCACTATAATGACGGCGAGACAACTGAATGGAGCGCAGTATTCGATCAGAAGACAGGTGAAGCAGTATACTGCCACAGAGAAAACTATGATAAAAAATACACATTCAGCATAAATGGTCAGGAGGAATAGCTATGACATTTGCAGAAGTCGCTTTAAGGCTGACAGCGGCAAAGGCAGCTGCAAGGCTGCCACGAAAAGCGGTGCTCGATATACAGCAAAGGCGGCTTCGCAGAATGCTTAGGTTTGCTTTTGAGCACTCCCGCTATTACAGGGCGGCTTTTCGTGCGGCAGGAATAACCGGACAGAACATTGACAAAATGCCGATAGAGCGCTTCCCGACTATCGACAAGCAGGTACTTATCGACCGCTTTGAGGATATAGTGACCGTCAAGGGTATCACACAGGAAAAGATGCGCCGTTTTGACACCGAAAAAAACGCAGGCAAAAATCTCGGCGGTAAATATCACATCGTTCACAGTTCGGGCAGTACGGGAAAGCCTGCCTATTTCCTTTATGATGATAAGGCGTGGGATACAATGCTGATCGGCATTATCCGTGCGGCGCTGTGGAATATGTCAATGCCTGAAATACTGCGTTTCAAGCAGCAGAAGCCAAAGATACTCTATATAGCCGCAGCAGACGGCAGGTATGGCGGAGCAATGGCTGTCGGTGACGGGCTTGACGATCTCGGCTTTGAAAAACTGGTGCTTGATGTTCAGATACCGACATATGAGCTTATTAAAAAGCTCTCCAATTTCAAGCCGGATGTCATTATAGGCTATCCCACACGATCACATTTACAATCGGGCAGGAAAAGAGCAATATCGGCATACTAAAGGCAATCGGCTGCACGAGCGGATCTATAAAGCGTGTGTATCTTTGTGAATACGGTGCAGCGGCAATGCTTGGGCTGCTGTTCGGGATAATAATATCAATGCCCGTATCTAAGATGGTTTCCGCAAATGCTGTGACCTCGCTGGGAATTATTGTGCCTGCTGAAATATCCCTGCCGTTTGCAGCAATATTTACGGCTGTTTGGATAGTCATAATATCAATCATCATAGTTCTGCCATGCCGCAGACTTGACAGGATAACGCCTGTCAGTGCGATACTTGACAGAGAAAACAGTCGTCAGACCGTTTCAAAGCATACCCTTGACCTTAAACGTCTGACCATTTCTCTTGCGGTAAGAGAGTTGTTGAGCAGTAAGCGGCATTATATTGCGGTTTGCCTCATAGCGGCGTTTCTGACAGTGTTCGGCGGTATCGTGCTTGATATGAACGGCTGGCTCGGCAAAAACGGCTGTTCACATGAGTGCTGTCGAGGATATTATCGAACAGTATGACAGCATTCAGGAGATATACGGTCTTGCTATGCAAAGCGCTGCGATAAACGGCTCCGATTGCACTGCTAATATCATTGATAATGTGGACAAGTTTCATATCATATCGGGACACAAACCCTCAAATCCCAATTGGAACGAATAACTGCAAGCTCTCGGAAATGCTCCGTAAGCGTTTTAAGAGAGCTTTCTCTTTTCATACAGGCATTTGCAGGATCCTGTCAATTCTTTTTTAAATAGCTGTTGACATTAAAAATTTGATTTGATACAATAAAGATACTGTATGAAACTTCGATCGAATATACAGAACTTATTGTCGGAGGTATGTTATGACAAAGAACGAGCTTCATAAGTATGTAGAGGAAAGCAAGGGAAACGAGAGCAACATCTGTCAGATATGTGCTATAAAAAACGGTGAAATTGTATACAGCGACAACTGGCACGGCTTTCATATTGACAGTGCTGTAAATGTAATGTCTGTCACTAAAGGAGTAATGGCTATACTTGCAGGGATAGCCGTTGACAAGGGCTTTATCAAAGGCACAGAGCAGAAGGTGCTGGATTTTTTTCCTGATTACACTGTTAAACAAGGAGAAAAAACTATCTATAATGTCACCCTTGAGCATTTGCTGACAATGACCGCACCATACAAATATCGTTCAGAGCCGTGGACAAAGGTCTGCACCTCAGACGACTGGACGAAGGCGGCACTTGATCTGCTCGGTGGAAGATCGGGAATAACAGGTGAATTTAAGTATGCGACGCTTGGTATCCAGATACTTGCAGGTGTCATCGAAAACGCAACGGGAATGAAGTGCATAGACTTTGCAAACGAGTATCTCTTTTTACCTATGGATATTCCAAAGCACAAGATACACGGCGCAAGCGACAAGGACGACCAGTTTGATTTCCTGATGAATAAGAACCCCCGTGGAAATGAGTGGTATTCCGATCCACAGAATACTGTCACCGCAGGATGGGGGCTGACACTCTCGGCTTATGATATGGCGAAGATAGGGTGGATGTTGGTGAACGGGGGCAGATACGGTGACATTCAAGTGCTGTCAGGCGAATGGGTAGCGCAGATGACTTCGCCAAAATTGCAGCTGGGTGAGATGTTTGGCAATATGGGGTATTGTTATCTTTGGTACAGACCGTATAAGGATAAACCGATATTTGCAGCTATCGGTGACGGCGGCAATATCATCTATGCCGACCCCGAAAAAAGAATATCGGTAGGTATCACAGGCACATTTAAACCGAGGATATTCGACCGAGTGGATTTCATAGAAAAGAATGTAGTACCGATCGTCGAAAGATTATGAAACCCCCAAAATATCTAATATTGATTTCAATGCACACCCTCAAAGCGTTTACAAGCGTTTTGAGGGTGATTTTATGCGTTTAGTATAGTTTCGCTCCGCAGGCTCGAACGGCGTTGATGGGCATTTCCGTTCGTCACAGGACATAGCAAGGGCGAGCTGCCGAAACAGCTTGCCCTGCTGATTATTCGTCCTCATCACTGCACTCGTCAAGCCAGTGAAGTAGCTGAATGTATACGCACTCCGCTTTCCTCCGTGTACTGTTTCAGCTTGGCAAACTCACAGTCATTTAAGCGGACTCTCAGCACCTTTGACTTCTGTTCCTCGTCTGATTTTACATTCATAGACAAACCTCCAAAATAATAGTATTCGCCCATTTTCATTGTCTATTATATCACTTTTTCAAGCGGGGTCTTAGGGGTGACTCCCCACAGTGCGGGGAGATGTCGAGGAACGAGACAGAGGGGACGGGGCGGTTAGCCAAAACCCTCTGACAAGCTGTTGTATTCAGGGTGGTCATTTTTCAAAATGTACCCCATGAATACCGTGCTTGCTGGGTTTGATTTTGATATTCTTCCGACCGTTCAGGTCGGGATGATTTGTTATCATCGTTTCTATGAAAATATTTCTGAATGATCTCTTATAGTCGCTCTCTCGCTCGTCAGAGCATTTGGAGCTGTGTGACTGTTCAAGTTTATGTTTGATGAAAATGAGTATTGCTTTTTCGGGGGAGGTGTGGTACAATAAAGAAGTAAGAGCAAGCACACGGCTTGCTCGTGAAAATCGGAATTTAAGGCAATACCGCACGACCATTGTGTGTCAGATGCGCAAGTAGATGGCACACAAAGGTATCCGCCGGTGGTTGTGCGGTATTGCCTTAATAAGGCGGTGACAGAATGATACCCCAAAAATTGAACCCAGAAGATGAGATTCGCATTATCGCTCCGTCAAGCAGTTTGACGAGGGTTCGTCCTGATATTTATGACAGCGCATTCACTTTTCTGAAGGACAAGGGCTTCAATGTAACCTTTTCCAAAAATTGCAGAGAAACTAATATGTTTTTATCTTCGTCTATTCGCTCTCGTGTCGATGATATACATGAAGCATTTGCAGATAAAAACGTCAAGGCAGTAATGGCTTGTATCGGTGGATTTAATGCAAATGAAATATTGCCGTATCTTGATTATGAGCTGATAAGAGCAAATCCGAAGATACTTTGCGGATATTCGGATATAACAGCTTTACTTAATGCAGTTTATGCAAAAACGGGCTTGGTGACATACCATGCACCTCACCTTGCGGCACTCGGATTTCTTAACGAGCGTGAATATACGGAAAAATACTTTTCGGAATGTATAATGAGTGACGCTTCTTTCGCTGTCACACCGTCAGTAGCTTCGCAAAGTTATACAGTTATTCAGAAAGGAAAATGTGAGGGCGAGATAATAGGAGGAAATCTTTGTACGTTGAATCTGTTGCAGGGTACGCCTTATATGCCTGAGATTGAAAATAGAGTATTGTTCCTTGAAGATGATAATATCATGGGCGATTACTTCGTGTGCGAATTTGACCGTAATCTGCAATCGCTTCTTCAAATCAGCGGAGCAGACACGATAAGAGGAATCGTGTTCGGCAGATTTGATGAAAGCTGCAAAATGACCGAAGATATTGTAAAAGCAATCGTCAAGGACAAAGTATCTCCTGACATTCCAATTGTATTTGGTGTAGATTTCGGTCATGTATTTCCGATGATCTCTTTTCCTATCGGTGGAAGAGTTCGTTTATCGGTAAATAATAGCATTGACCTTAAAATCATAGAGCATTAAGGCAACATGAATATTTATAATGCCCCTGAGTGCTTTGTAACACTCAGGGGCAAAACTTCTATATGAGTATCTTTCTTAGCTGCCGGGCTTTTTCTATAATGCAGAATTAAGAATTAAGAATGCATAATTGAGGTGCGCCTGGGAAACGAGAGAGCCGCCTTGAAGGAAAATCTCTCCTACAGAATAGCTTCAAGGGTAGTCTCTCACTTATCTCACGCTACTGTAGGGGGGCTTTCGAGCTGTCGCAGACAGCTCATGCGCCCCCCCTGCGGCAGCGAAGCTGCCGCCACCCCCTTCGGGTGCAAGTCCTACGATTTAGCTGAAATCGTCAGGTTGGAACGGCCGAATGGCCATAAGCGGCGTAAGCCGCACCTCAACTGTTAACTGTTAACTGTTAACTCTTAACTGAAAAACGGCGGTTCATTCCTCTTTGATATATTCAAATAAGTCCCCCGGCTGACAGTCGAGGACTTTGCATATCGCTTCCATAGTTTCAAAGCGTATGCCTTTCATCTTGCCGGTCTTTAGGTTCGATAGGTTGACATTGCTCATGCCTACCTTGTCGGCAAGTTCGTTTAAGGACATCTTGCGGTCAGCCATCATTCTGTCAAGTCTTACGATTATAGCCATTTTGATAACCTCCGCTTATGCTATCAGGTCATTGTCCTGCTGTAATTTCACGCCGTAGTCAAATACCATGCCGATTATCATTATGACAAAGGCGATGATGAACATATAAACAGACCCTATGTCAAATGTCGAGTGGATGTATGAATACCTCGCCATTTTCATTATCAGCACTACCAGCCCGGGAACTATAGCAAGCGAGAGCTGGAGTATGCCTATTGCTTTTATGCGCTTTGCATTTGCAGGTGTGAAGGGAGTCCTGCCGTTTGTGATGCTTATAGTTATCATTATCACAACTATCGTGATGGCTGCAAATATCGCTGTGTATGCAACTCTCCTTGCGTCTTTTATGAGTACGCAGTATCTCAGGTCGGTGTCGCCGTTTTCGTCTTTGAGAGTGAATTCGTTGTAATCGACCTCGTCAAAGTATTCGCCGTTGCGGTAGAGGGCGTATACCTTCTGGCCGTTGCTCATGTCTGTCTCGTTGCCGTCAGTGTCCGTCACGGTGACTTCCTCGTATCTCAGCTCGTAGCTGTTGCTGTCTGCAATGATGTCTTTTACAAGGTCTTTGACCATGTTGAGCGACAGGCAGACTATAAAAAACGGCAGCATACATATACCGACTGTTCTTATAAATCTTGTCGAGCGTGTTTCGTTGTTGTCTGTCTTTTTCATAATATCCTCTCCTCTGATTTAAAGTCTCACTTTAAGTTTTTAAATCTTTTGCAGCTGCTGTAAGTGTATAATAGCATACTTTTTCAAGCCTGTCAATAAGAATTTAAAGTATTACTTTAAATATTTATATTTTGCACAAAATAGGTGGCGCAAACCTGTAGACTTTGCATAACGGATAACGCCCCCTGATACCCACACCGCCCGGCTGCACTTGTAAAATCTTATCAGATGTGGTATAATAGATATGTTACCCCAAGATATATCAAACCAAAAGGAGAAATCATATGGAGATAAACAGGATAATAGCACAGGAGCTGTCGCTTAAGCCCGAGCAGGTGGATAACGCAGTTTCGATGATAGACGAGGGCATGACGATACCCTTTATAGCAAGATACCGTAAGGAGCTCACAGGCTCGCTTGATGATACGGCCTTAAGAGAGCTTTTTGACAGGCTGGGTTATTTAAGGAACCTGCAAAAGCGCAAGGAGGAGATAACAAACTCCATCACCGAGCAGGGCAAGATGACAGACGAGCTCGCCGCCGCTATTGACAAGGCTATGACGCTTGTCGAGGTAGAGGATATATACCTGCCCTATAAGCAGAAGCGCAAGACAAGGGCATCTGTCGCAAGAGAAAAGGGTCTTGAACCTTTGGCAGAGCTGATGCTTGCACAGCAGGACAGCACAGATATCGAAAAGGAAGCTGAGAGCTACATCGACGAGGAAAAGGAGCTTGCCGACACAGCAGCCTGCTTACAGGGCGCTATGGATATAATCGCTGAGGATATCTCTGACAGCGCAGAGCTCAGAAAATACCTGCGTGCGCTCTTTAACGACATGGGCAAGGTGGTTTCCGCAGCGGCAGACGAGACACAGAAAAGCGTTTACGAGAACTACTACGAGTTTTCCGAGGGCGTTTCAAAGATAGCCGGCCACCGTATACTTGCTATCGACAGGGGCGAGAAGGAGAACTTCCTTAAGGTGAGCGTGACGCTTCCTGAGGGCGTTGCAGAGCGTGCGGTAGTAAGCCGCTTTGTAAATGCAAAGAACAGGTGCTCTGAGTATGTCGAGACAGCCGCTCTTGACAGCTATAAGCGCCTTATCTACCCCTCGGTCGAGCGTGAGATAAGGAATGAGCTCTCCGAAAAAGCTCAGGAGGGCGCTATAAAGGTCTTCTCATCGAACCTGCGACAGCTTCTTATGCAGCCGCCGATAAAGGGTAGGGTCACTCTCGGCCTTGACCCCGGCTATGCACACGGCTGCAAGTGCGCAGTAGTCGATGACACAGGCAAGGTGCTCGACACGGCGATAATCTACATAACCCCCCCGAGAAAGGACACAGCAAGGGCAGAGCGTGTGATAAGCGGCATGATACAAAAGCACCACGTCACAGCTATAGCTATCGGCAACGGCACGGCTTCGAGAGAGACTGAGCAGTTTACCGCATCGCTGCTTGGCAAGATAGGCGGCGGAGTATCTTACATGGTGGTGTCTGAAGCAGGCGCTTCCGTTTACTCGGCATCAAAGCTCGCAGCTGAGGAGTTCCCGGAATACGACGTATCGCTGCGTTCGGCAGTGTCTATAGCAAGAAGACTTCAGGACCCTCTTGCAGAGCTTGTAAAGATAGACCCCAAGGCGATAGGTGTAGGCCAGTATCAGCACGATATGCCCAAGGCAAGAATGGACGAAGCGCTCACCGGCGTTGTTGAGGACTGCGTAAACTCTGTAGGCGTTGACTTAAACACAGCTTCCTACTCGCTGCTCTCGTACATATCCGGCATCAGCAAGACGGTGGCTAAAAACATCGTCGCATACCGTGAGGAGAACGGCTCGTTTACCGACCGCAAGCAGCTTTTAAAGGTCGCAAAGCTCGGTCCCAAGGCATACGAGCAGTGCGCAGGTTTCCTGCGTGTGCGTGACGGCAAGAACCCGCTTGATAACACAGGCGTTCACCCCGAGAGCTACGATGCTGCAAAGGGTCTGCTTGAAAGCTGCGGCTATACGCTTGACGGCATAGGCGCTCTCTCCGAGCTGCCTAAGAAAGCCAAGAAGATAGGCCTTAAAGCCCTCTCGGAGCAGACAGGCGCAGGCATACCGACGCTTGAAGACATAATCGGCGAGCTTGTAAAGCCCGGCCGTGACCCCCGTGACGAGCTGCCCCCTCCGCTCATGAGAAGTGCAGACGTTATGGAGCTTAAGGACTTGAAGGAAGGCATGGAGCTTGTCGGCACAGTGAGAAATGTCATCGACTTCGGCGCTTTTGTAGACATCGGCGTTCACGAGGACGGCCTTGTACACATTTCGCAGCTTGCAGACAGATATGTCAAGCACCCCCTCGATGTTGTCAAGGTAGGCCAGATAGTCAAGGTCAAGGTGCTCTCCGTTGACGTGCAGAAAGGCCGCATATCCCTGACTATGAAGGGCGTACCGCAGTGATCAGTTAACAGTTAACAGTTAACAGTTGATGAATCGTGTCTTATCGGCTTTCGCCGATAAGACACGATATTATCTGAATAGTTTCAGCCCCCGGGTTTTGATAAAACCTCGGGGGCTGTTTGTATTCTAATATCCGTGCGCCTTTGGCGCACACCTTACCTGTTACCTGTTACTTGTTACTTGTTACCTGATTTGCCGGTCAGTGCCCTGACTATCTCAGGGAAGCGCACGGTGCAGTTTTTTCTGTCAAATACACAGTAGGAGCCGCATTCCCACCAGAAGCAGGTGGCACCTATCTCTCTCATGGCCTTGATAAATTCCATTGCGTGCAGGGCTCTTGCGCCTTCGTTTTGCTTGTCCTGCGAGCCGAATTCACCGACTATCGCAGGCACGTCCCACTTGTCGATAAAGGCCGACAGGGCGCTTTTTAGGGTGTCAAGCTGACCGTAGTCCTCCGGGGTGCCCCAGCTGTCACGAACGGTCGTCCAGGGTGCTTTGTACCAGCAAAATCCTTCGGGGTCGTAGCTGTGTATCTCTATCATCAGATGCCCCTGTGCGGTGTCATCGGGCATTTTGAAGCTCTCCAGCCTGCCGTATGACCATGCGCCTGCGTATGGCATCACTATGAGGTTTCGCTGTGCGTTGTTGCCGCCTGTTGCCCTCACCTTGTCAACGAAAAGCTGATTATACAGCAGCACGCCGCTCACCGAATCGGGGTCGTTGGCTGTCCAGTTGCGTGCGTCGTTTATCGGCTCGTTCACGCCCTCAAAGAGAAGCTTTTCACCGTAGTCTTTAAAGCGCTCTGCTATCTGCTCCCACAGCTTGCCGAAAAGCCCGCCGCTTTGCTCAAAGCCCTTTTTCGAGGCGACTATCCACGAGCCCTCGCCGCTGTCGTGGTGAATGTTTATTATGCAGTAGAGCCCGAGCGAGAGCACGTCGTCAACTGCCTTTGCCACATGGTCGAGCCACCTTTTGTCAATGATGCCCTGCTCATCAAAGTGGTGCTTCCAGGTCACGGGTATGCGAATAGCGTCAAAGCCCTCGGCTGCCATAGCTTCAAAGAGCTCTTTCCTGACAGCCGGCTCGCCCCACTGCAATTCGTACTGTGTTATGTCGTCGCCTGTGTAGCTGCCGTGTGCTTCAAAGGAATTGCCGATGTTTATGCCGGCGTGCATATTTGCAGCCGCCGTGTGTGCCGTTTCAAAAGTAGATGTATCCATAGTGTAAGCTCCTTCGCAGAGTCGGTCGAATGTATCAAGAAGCCGGGAATGTATTATACGTTGTAAAGCGATACGAGCTTTTTCTCAAACTCCTCTTTCGGGAGCGGCTTGTCAAAGTAGAAGCCCTGCGCAAGGAAGCAGTTTATGTCCATAAGCAGGCTCACCTGCTCGGGAGTCTCAACGCCCTCGATTATGCACTGAAGGCCTAACCCCTGTGCCATAGATACGACATGGCGCAGCATAATGAGCTTCTGCCCGTCGTTCTCGCTGCCGTCCGGCAGGAAGCTGCGGTCTATTTTCAGCACGTCCCAGGGGAGGTCTTTTATAAGTGTGAGCGATGAATAGCCCACGCCGAAATCGTCCACCGATGCGCTTATGCCGTTTTTGTGGAAGCCGTTTACTATATCACGCAGCTCGTCAAAGTCAACATCAGACGTTGTCTCGGTGAGCTCTATCTCGATAAGGTCGTGCGGCACACGGTTGCGGTCGATTATGTTTATGACCTTTTCGAGCAGCCTGTCATCGCCAAGGTGCATCCTCGAAAGGTTTACGGAAGCCTTCACGCCCATGTTGCCCTTGTCGAGCCAGTTTCTTATGTCTTGGCACACCTTGTCGAGCATATAGAAATCGAGCTTGCATATGGCGTTTGACTGCTCCAGTATAGGTATGAACTCTATAGGCGGTATCACACGCCCGTCCTTTATCCAGCGGCAGAGAGCCTCAGTCCCTACGACCCTGCCGGTCTTTATATCCACCTTCGGCTGGTAGAATGCAGCGAACTCCCCGTTTTCCAGAGCAGCGACGAACTGCGCCTCTATCATCTTGCGGTGGTCTATGCGCTCCTCGGCCTTTTCGTCAAACAAGAATATGCCGTCCTTGCTCATAGTCTTTGCCATTGCGTTGGCTGCGGTTATCTTTGTCATTATCTCGTCGGCGTTTTTCTCCCTGCCGCTGCAGAGATAGATGCCTGCACTTGACGATATCCTTATCGCCGGCTCGCCGGGTATGCCTGCATCGACTGATGTGTACTTCATGCCGGAAACGACATTGTCATAGTCGCATTTTCTGAATACGAGAATGAAGTTGTCGCCGCCTATTCTGAACACCGAGCTGCCTGGGTATTTCTCGATAAAGCCGGTGACATAGCGCTTCATTATCTCTGTGCCCTTATCACGGCCGTAGTTGCGGTTGACAACAGAAAAGCGCTTGATGTTGAAGCGGCATATGCCGTAGTCAGCAAGCTCCTTCTTTATTATCATCTCACCTAAAGTGAAGAAGAATGCCTTTATCGTGCCTGTCTCCATAGCCCAGTCAACGAACATCATTTTCTTGGCCATAGCTATTATCTCAGCCCTGCCGTTGTAGACGAACATTATCTTTACAAAGCCCGATATTATCTCCCTGTCCTCATCGTCCCATTCGGGGAAGGAGGGGTCTTTGTAGAGCCTGTAATCAGCCACCGAGCCGTTCTGTGCGTGCTCCGTCTGCCTGAAAAGCGTGTTGTTCACCGGGTTTTCAGCGCCGTAAATAGTGCCATTCTGCGGCTTGCTGTCACTCTCGGTGAATGTGACTTCTATCCTGCTTATGCCGAGAGCGTCGGCTATCGGCTTGTATATCGTCTTGTTGTCAGGGTGAAAAGTATTCTGTATTGTGTCCATAGATCTGTTGAAGCTGTTAAGTGCATTGATATATTCAAGAGGCTTTATATTCATGATTTTCACCTGCCCAGATAAAGTTGATAACATCAAGTATATTATACCATATTTACGCCCGAAAATCAACAGATAACAGCGCCTATACTGCATTTAATAGTTTTTTTACAAGGCTTTGCTTTTATTAATACCCGGTTAAAAAGTAAAACGATTACGGCGGCGTATAAAGCAATAATATACTTGCAATTATGAAGTTATTGTGATATAATGAATGTGATATCTGTATATAATAACACCGGGTTACAAAATCATTTCACCAAAGACCATGACAGGGGAGTTGAACAGGGTATGAAAACAGCATTCGTAACAGGCGGCTCGGGCGGCATAGGCAAGGCTGTGTGCTTAAAGCTCGCTGAACTCGGCTATGCAGTGGTAGTCGGCTATAACACCAACAAGACCACCGCAGATATAGTAACACAGCTTATAAGGCAGCACGGCGGCACGGCTATGAGCGTCAGGTGCGACGTGACCGACCAGAGCTCGATAGACTCAGCAAAAAGAGTTATAGAAGAGCAGCTCTCGTCACCGTCAGTCGTAGTGTGCGCAGCAGGGACTGCCGACATATCCGTTTTCTCGGTGCAGTCTGTTTCGAGGATACAAAAGCTGATAGATACCGACCTTACAGGCTCGATACTCACAGCGAGGGCTTTTGTCTCACGCATGGTAAACAAGCAGGAGGGCAGCATCATCTTCATATCCTCCGTGTGGGGCGAGCAGGGGGCTTCCTGCGAGGCGGTGTATTCTGCCGCAAAGGCAGGGCTTATCGGCTTTACAAAGGCTCTCGGCAAGGAGCTCGGGCCGAGCGGTGTCAGAGTAAACTGCGTTTCCCCCGGGTTTATAGACACCAAGATGAATGCATCTATCTCACCCGAGGACAGAAAGGCGTTTCTTGAAGACGTGCCGCTGCAGCGTGCAGGCAAGGCAGATGAGGTGGCAGATGTCGTGGCATTTCTCGTGTCAGATGCAGCATCTTATATCACTGCACAGAATATCAGCGTAAACGGCGGCCTTACTTAAGGCAACACCGCACGACCACCGGCTAACGCCTTTGTACGCCATCTGCTTGCATATTTTCCGTCATATCACACAGAAAATTCTTGCCATACGGTAGTATGCCTGCGAATTTTCTATGCGATCTGACGAAAAATCTGACGTTTCAGCTTTGCTGAAACAACGCATTTGACGCACAATGGTCGTGCGGTATTGCCTTAAAGCCGACAGAATATAACAGAAGGGCGGTGACTGCTTGAACAAGGCAAAAAAGAGAATATTCCAGATAATCTCTATAGGCAGCAGGGAAGACCTGCCGAGCCTGGCATTTGACATCATAATAGTGCTGACGATACTTGCAAACATAGCAGTCATGCTGCTGAGCACCTTTGACGGCTTTGAGGAGTATTCCTCGCTTTTCAGAGGCGTGGAGATAGTAACGGTCGTCTTCTTTGCGATAGAGTATATACTGCGCATCTGGACAGCGGAGCTGCTGTATCCCGACCTCTCACCCGGCAAGGCAAAGCTGCGGTTTTTAGTGTCGTTTGACGGCGTGGTCGATCTGCTGACTATATTGCCGTCGGTGTATTTCACAGGCTTTATCGTTTTCCGTATACTCAGGGTCGCAAGGATATTCCACCTGTTCCGCATAAACACCGGCAGCGATTCCTTTGCGGTCATACTCAGCGTCCTGGTGGAGAAGAAAAACCAGATACTCTCGTCGCTGTTTATAATCGTCGTGCTTATGATAGCATCATCACTCGGCATATACAGCGTCGAGCACGAAGCGCAGCCCGAGGCGTTCGATAATGCATTCTCGGGTATGTGGTGGAGCATCTCAGCGCTGCTCACCGTCGGCTACGGCGATGTTTACCCGATAACCGTCGCCGGCAGGATAATGGGCATGATAATAGCCCTGCTTGGTGTGGGGGTCGTGGCTATACCCACAGGTATCATCAGCGCCGGATTTGTCGAGAGGTATTCAAGAGAGCTCAACAAGGAAAAGGGCTTCACCGACATAAGAGAGCTCGGCGAGATACTTGTTGATGAGCAGAGCGGGCTTGACGGTATGTTCATTTCCGACATCGAGAGGGATCACGGCGCAAGGATATACATGGTGCTGCGTGATGACCTGACACTTATCGCTCGTGGCGAGCTTAAGGTCAGAACAGGGGATATAATCATCCTGCATTCGGACAAGCTCTCGAAGCAGTGAACAGTTGTATGCGCTGTCGCTAAAATAATAAAGAATAAAGAAAAAAGAATAATGAATAATAAATAATAAATAATAAAGGTATCGACCTTCGGTCGATGATATTTTAAAATCATCGGCGTAGCCGATACCTATATTTTTATTTCTTATTTATTCTTTCTTCTTTATTCTTTTAGCAACGGCGCATAAGGCTTTGATTTGATAAACTGACGATAGGATATGCTATTGCAAATGCGTGACGAAATGTGGTAAAATGTTAGAAAGAAATAATTGGGAGGCACCTGCTATGCTTGAAAATGATATATTCTTATCCCGTGCAAGGGAGCTTTTGGATAAACTCACCGAGGAGGAAAAGCTCGGCCTGCTCACTACCCACCACGAGGCTGTCGAGCGGCTCGGGCTCGGGGAATTCTTTATAGGCACAGAGGTCGCAAGAGGCTATGTCGGCAGGGAAAGGGAGAAAGTGTCCACCGTATTCCCGCAGCCGGTGGGGCTTGCATCGACCTTTGACAAGGAGCTTATGTATAAGCTCGGCGAGATAGCCGGCAACGAGGCGAGGGCTTACTATAACGCCGACAAAAAAGGCGGCCTTGCACTTTGGGGGCCGACTGTCGATATGGTGAGAAACCCTCTCTGGGGCAGAACTGAGGAAGCCTACGGCGAGGACGTCTGCCTGACAGGCGAGCTTTCTGCTGCCTACACTAAAGGCATGGCAGGCGTAAATGATGATGGGTATTATAAGACTATACCCACCCTTAAGCACTTTTGCGCCAACAATAACGAAGCAGACAGGGGCAGCTGCTCGGCATACCTCACCCCACGCCAGCGGCACGAATACTACTACGCCGCATTTGAAAACGCCATAAGAAACGGCGGTGCCAAAAGCATCATGGCGGCCTATAATGAGCTAAACGGCCTGCCTGCTATAATGAACACCGATATCCGTGATATACTCAAGGACGAGTGGGGGCTGTGGTTCGCAGTCAGCGACGGCGGAGATTTCTCGCAAAACGTCCTTGCTCATAAATTCACCGAAACACACAGCGAGGCCTATGAGCTTAGCCTTAAAGCCGGCTGCAACACCATGACCGACGAGGATAAAATGGTAAAGGCCGCCGCCAAAGCAGCGCTTGCTGACGGGCTCATCACATGGGCGGATATTGATGAGAGCATACTGGATACCCTTTATGCACGCATTCGCCTTGGCCAGCTCGACAAGACCGAGTTTGACGGTATCGACAAGAGCGTGATAGACACTAAAGAGAGCAAGCAAGTGAACCTTCGTGCCGCCTGTGAGGGGGTAACGCTGCTCAAAAATAACGGCATACTCCCTCTTGCCGATAAAAAGGGAAGGCTCGCAGTTGTCGGCGCTCTGGCTGATGACTGCCTTATGGACTGGTATACAGGCTACAGCTCGTATGAGCATACCGTGCTTGACGGTGTCAGGGAGGAATTCGGCGGCGAGGTGCTTTATGACTCGCTTTGGGATATAGTAGCAGTAAAAGCCCCAAACGGCAAGTATCTCTGCGCCTGTGAAGACGGCAGCGTAAGAGCAGATGCCGACACCCCCGAGGACGGCGCACTCTTTGAGCTTCAGGACTGGGGCGAGAACTGGCAGAACCTTTTCTCATGCAAGTATAAAAAGTATATTCGCCTGAGTGAAGACGGCAGCCTTAAGCTGCATAACAGGCGTATCTATGACTGGTTCACAAGAGAGACATTCAACCTCTTTGACTACTGCGGCTGCACGCTTATTGAGGAATATCTCCACCATAAGAGACTTGTCTGCGGTGCTGACGGCAGATTGGAGTTTACCGCACAGCGTGGCGTGAGCGATGATATGCGCTTTGTGATAGAGACAGTGAGCAAGGGTGCAGACAGGGCAGCCGACATAGCCGCCAAGGCCGACACCGTGATATACTGCACAGGCAACTACCCCGTGCAGACGGCTAAGGAATGCTATGACAGAAAAACGCTCGCACTCAATATCCAGCCGGGCATGACACAGACACTCTGCAAGGCAAATAAAAACACCGTGCTGACCGTCATTTCAAGCTATCCCTATTCGGTAGTTGATGAGAGCAAGGCGGCAGCGGCGGTCATCTATACCTCCCACGCAGGCGCAGAGCTCGGCAGGGCTGTGGCGTATACCTTAAGCGGCAGGAATAACCCCTCGGGCAGAACGCCCCTTACATGGTATAAATCAGAGCACGACCTGCCGGATATAATGCAGTATGATATCGAGTCGGCAGGTGCTACATATATGTACTTTAAGGGCGAGCCGCTCTACCCCTTCGGGCATGGGCTTTCCTACTCGCACTTTGAGTATAGTGATATGACCCTGACAGCTGATAAAAACAGCGTCACCGCACAGCTTAACGTCACAAACGATTCGGCTATCCCCGGCGATGAGGTCGTGCAGATGTATTTTACAGTTAAAAACAGCGCCGTTTCACGCCCTGAGAAGAAGCTCTGCGCCTTTGAGAGAGTCCACCTTGCTGCCGGCGAGAGCAAAAGGGTCACGATAGAGATACCTCACGATATACTGCGTGTGTTCGATGTCAGGTCTGAAAGAATGATCGTCGAGGGCGGCGTTTATACCTTTATGGCGGCGGCTTCTTCGGCAGATGTCAGACTGAGCGGTGATGTCAAGGTCGGCGGCTTCGCTCTCTCGCAAAGAGGAGACCTTATAAAGGCGAATATGTTTGATAAGTGCGAGGGTGCAAAGCTTGCCTATAGTAAACGCTTCAGGACCGAGTATGTCAAGGCGGCAGGCTGGGTGAATGAGCTTAGCTATGATGGCGTGCCGCTTGAAGGGGCTAAGGCTCTCGTTGTAAGTGCTGTAAGCAGCTATGGCGAGCGCCCGATAACGGTGAGAGTGGGGGATAAGAGCTTTGATGTGATGCTTAAGCCCGGACTGAGTGCAGATGATTTTGAGGAATATGAGATAAAGCTCGATGATGTAAATGACAGTAAGATAGAAGTCAGCCTGAAAGAATTCACGGCATTAAAGAGTATACAGATAAAGAGATAAAAAGAAGAAAAGAAAAAACAGCGTAATAAAGAATAAAAGGGCAAAAAGGTTTTTGTCAAACTTTTTCCTTAAAAAAGTTTGCAGGGTCCGGGGCTGGCCCCGGCGTGGATTGTTTCATTCTCGCAAGCTCGACTGAAACGGAGCAGAGCTCCATATCGGGCGTAAGCCCGACCCTGGCGGCGAACAACGTAAAGAAACGCTCAGTACTTTGAGCTATAAAGCCCATTCCGGAACGAATATGTTCGCCGCCCAAACGCCGCAAACAGGGAAACGCCAATGGCGTTGACCGCCTTTGCGGCAGCCGCCGAAGGCGGAGTGTAAGGGGTCGGGGGGCATCAACGCCCCTCCCGTACCCCCCGGGCAGCAAGAGAGCCCCCCTAAAGAAAATCCAAACAAAAACTATTTACAACCCTTTTGAAATGTGCTATAATAATCACATAAAGCCAAAGGAGGAATCATAATGGGACTGCTCGGTAAACTGTTCGGCGACGATGACCTTGATCGAAAGGCAAAGGGCTTTTTTAACAGCCTTGTCGGCGGCAGTAATGATAATGCGGATAATGCGCAAACGGTACAGTATACAAACTACACTCCGACACCGGCGCAGAATGCGGCTGCGGTAAATTTCCGGCCCTCGGGCGTGTCGTGGGGCGAAACTATGCCCGATGAGGAGAACCAGTTTAATTCGGGTCTTAAATACTATGATTATTTTGATAAGATATACCGCCAGGAATTCCCTGACTATATCGTGACAAGAGAGATGCCCCGGGGAGAGAGCTACTGCCTGTTTACATTCACTCAGGGCGGCAGAGTTGCGCTTAAGGTCGAGGTCTTGTCGAGGACGACCGGCGCTTATAAGGAGCGCAGCGCCTGTAAATCGCAGGGTATCGGCTATACACGCTTCTACCACAACAACCCCGGCTGGTGGAATACACGCAGCTATGTCATCGAGCGCACAAGAAGTGCATTGAGATAAGGCAGCGGCCGTGAGGTAATGCCTTGATGACCTTTGCAAAACGGCAATGAGAATGCGCATTAAGCTGTGCGTCTGCGGCGGATCAGGCACAGGGCGATCTAACGGCTTCGCAGACAGCCGCCCTTTGTACGGTCTGGTAAAACCAAGAATTTCTTGGTTTTAATATCTTCTTGTTGCTGTGATATCCCCTCCCGGAACGGAGGGGTGTTTTGCTTTGAGAGCTTGTTGCCATATATGCAGTGAATAGCGATAGGGAGGGATAACGTGACGCTTTTGGATAAGCTCGGCGATAAAGAGTGCTGGGAGAAGTTCTATGAATATAAGCTCTCGCTGTGCGGTGATAAGTCGTTTCCGGCAGAGCTCAGAAGATTTATCGACAGCGAGGGCTATAGACCGGTGTATCGTAACATAAAAAACGGCACGCCTTTCCCTCTGCCAAAAAGAAGCGAGGTAAGCAAGCTCGGCAAGCAAAAAAAGCGTGTGGTATATACCTACCCCGACGCTGAGAATACCGTGCTCAAACTCCTTACATACCTTATGCTGCGAAAGTACGACGGGCTGTTCTCACGGGGGCTTTATTCCTTCCGCCCGGGCAGGAACGCCAAGGACGCAGTAAGGCTGCTGACACGGCACAGCGGCATAGACGGGCTGTATGCGTATAAGGCGGATATCAGCAATTACTTCAATTCTGTGCCTGTGGATAAGCTGCTGCCGATGATAGAAAGCGCCCTTGACGATAAGGAGCTTGCAGGCTTTCTCGCAGCACTTGTGAGCGAGCCGTGCGCTATAAAGGACGGTCGTCCGCTCGCAGAGCAAAAGGGCATAATGGCAGGCACGCCGCTGTCGGCATTCTATGCAAACCTTTACCTCGCCGGGCTCGATAAGCTGTTTGAGCAGGAGGGGGCGCTGTATGTCAGGTATTCAGATGATATTATAGTATTTGCCCATAGCGCCGGGCAGATAAGAGACTGCGCTGTCAGGATAAAGGAGTACCTGTCGGACATGGGGCTTTGCATAAACCCCGACAAGGAGCAGTTTTTCTCGCCGGGCGAGGGGTGGGTGTTCTTAGGCTTCTGCTACAAGGACGGTGTGACGGACATCGCCCCTGCGACGCTTAAAAAGCTAAAGAAGAAAATGAAGCGCAAGGCGGATTCCCTCGCACGCTGGGCGCAGCGCCGTGGCCTGCCAAGCGAAAAGGCGGCGGCAGCGTTTATACGCATATTCAACTCAAAGCTGTTTGAACAGAGCGGCGACAACGAGCTGTGCTGGGCGATGTGGTTCTTCCCGCTCCTGAACACCGACAGCAGCCTTCGTGTGATAGATGCCTATATGCAGGACTGCCTGCGCTATATCATCAGCGGCCGCCGCACCAAAAAGCGCTTTGATGTGCGCTACAAAAAGCTCAAACAGCTCGGGTACAGGAGCTTGGTGAATGAGTATTACAGGTTTAAAAAAGATATGGCCTCCGGCAGTTGATACTTGCCGAAGGCCGTGTCTTTTACTTTTGTTCTATGCGGCATTCTATCTGTTTTACAATGTCGCTCATCTTCATGTCGAGGGCTATGGCGAGACGGTAAAGTGTTTCAAGCGTCGGTTTGCGCTCACCTCTTTCAATGGCACTCAGATGTGTCCGGCCGATGTCTGCAAGACCGCTCATTACCTCCTGAGAGAGACCTTTTTGTTTCCTTATCTGTGATATGGTGTTTCCTACGATTACAGGGTCAAGCATTGGTTCGTTCATATTATCACCTCAAGTATTAGGATACTATAATATGAGCCGAATTATGAATACATATGTTGACAATTGAATACATTTGTGTTATAATTTCTTTCGGGAGGGATGTATAATGTATTGTAAATACTGCGGCGCTGTTCGTGACCCGTATCTCAAATTCTGTACCAGATGCGGCAGAGAACAGCAGATGGATCCTGTCAATTCGACCGTACACTGTAAATTCTGCGGAGAGGCGATCACCGAGAGACAGCAGTTCTGCCATAACTGCGGAAGGGAGCAGAACCTTCTCGAACAGTCGGGCGACGGGCTTGTGGCCTATAACTACAAGGAGAACAAGAAGCCTGTTATACTGACGCTGATACTTTGTATAGCCATGATAGCAGCACCGTTTTTCAAGCTGTTTTATTTTGACTTTACTACGCTTGGCATCGACAAACAGCCGGCGTTTTCATTTATAGGCATCACAGATATCGGCTCTGATATAACTGCCAAAAACATTACCGGCAGCAAGGAGCTCGACGACGATGATGATAAAAGCAGCTATCCTACCGAAAGGCTCAGCGAAAAATACGATATCGACCTTGCGCACACAAATCTTGGGTCAGTGGATATGTCGCCGGCTATCGTTACGGTGATAACGGTGTTTTATATACTTACTCTTCTTTCATACTTTGCAGCACTCATAGCACTTGCGGTAGCCTTTGCGCAGCTTGTCACGAATGACGGCGATGACAACAGGCTGTACAGCTGTGCAAGGTCATCGGCGGCTCTTGTGCTTCTTGGAAATCTTAGCCAGCTTATTTTCGCAGTGATAATAGACCGCTCGTATATATCCGTTCTTGAAGAGCTTAAGGAAGACGGCCTGAAGGTAGACCCCGGTGCGCTTATAATGATAAAGCCGGAGTTCGTTGTCTTCTGCGTGCTTGCGATAATTGCTTACGTTATCGGCAGCGTGTTCTTAAAGAAGGGGCAGAAATACTACAAGGTCAGGTATTTCGGGCGTAAGGCCGGACCCTCCTCCCCTAACTCTTAACGATTTGTAAACCCCCTTGCAAATAACAAGAGAATATGCTATAATGAAATCAGCACCCGACAAAGAATGGGTGCTGATTTGATTTATTGAGAAAGGATAAAGCCTATGTCTTTTGAAAAGATACTTGTCCTCGATTTCGGTGGGCAGTATAACCAGCTTATCGCAAGGCGTGTGCGTGACGAGAGCGTGTATGCCGAGATAAAAAGCTATGAAACGCCGCTTGACGAGATAAAGGCGGCAGGCTATAAGGGAATAATATTCACCGGCGGCCCCAACTCGGTCTATGACGAGAGCTCGCCCCACTATACAAAGGATATACTCGATATCGGCGTGCCGGTGCTCGGCATATGCTACGGCGCACAGCTCATGGCATGGATGGGCGGCGGCAAGGTGGAAAGCTGCGTCAAGAGCGAATACGGCAAGATAGAGATAGAGAATACAAAGCGTGACAGCCTGCTTTTCAAGGGCGTTGATGAAAAGAGCATCGTGTGGATGAGCCATACTGACTTTATATCCGCTCCGCCCGAGGGGTTTGAGATAACCTCGCATTCGGCAGACTGCCCCTGCGCATCTATGGAGAATGTGGGCAGAAAGCTCTACGCCGTGCAGTTCCACCCTGAGGTGACACACTCGCAGTTCGGCAAGCAGTTTCTGCATAACTTCCTTTTTGAGGTGTGCGGCTGCAAGGGCGATTGGGTGATGGACGACTTCATCGAGCGCACAGTCGAGAGCCTGCGTGAGCAGATAGGCGACAAAAAGGTAGTGCTCGGTCTTTCAGGCGGCGTTGACTCGTCTGTTGCGGCAGGTCTTCTGAGCCGTGCAGTCGGCAGGCAGCTCACCTGCGTATTTGTTGACCAGGGTCTTATGAGAAAGAACGAGGGCGACTTTGTTGAGGAGACATTCACCCGCCTTTTTGATATGAACTTTGTGCGTGTCAACTGCGGCGCACAGTTTATAAGCAAGCTAAAGGGCATCACCGACCCCGAGCAGAAGAGAAAGACTATCGGCTCGGAATTCTACAAGGTCTTCTGGGACGAGATAAGAAAGCAGGCTGACGGCGGCTTCTTTGCGCAGGGTACCATATACCCCGACAGGATAGAGAGCGGCAAGGGCGACGCTGCAACTATAAAGACGCACCACAATCAGGTAAAGATGCCCGAGGACATAACCTTTGACGGCGTCATCGAGCCGTTGGGCGACCTGTTCAAGGACGAGGTAAGGCGTGTCGGCGAGAAGCTCGGCATACCGAAGGAGCTCGTATGGAGACAGCCCTTCCCGGGCCCGGGTCTTGGCGTGCGCATCATCGGCGAGATAACCGAGGAGAAGATCAAGGTGCTGCAGGAGGCAGATGCAGTATTCCGTGACGAGATAAAGAAGAGCGGCATCGAGGATCAGCTCAGCCAGTTCTTTGCAGTGCTGCCTGATGTACAGACAGTAGGCGTTATGGGCGACCACCGCACCTATGATCATCTGATAGCCATTCGTGCGGTAACGACTGACGATTTCATGACCGCCGACTGGGCTAAGATACCATATGATATCCTTGCACGCATCTCCAACCGCCTCACCAACGAGGTGGATCACGTTAACAGAGTAGTGTATGATATCACTTCAAAACCGCCGGGAACGGTGGAGTGGGAATGATAAACGCCCCGAAAAATAGGGCGTAAACACGCCGAATGCCGTTATCAAATCGTTATCATGGCAACGATTTGGCAACATTTCTCTATCATCGGCAAAAGTATAAAAATAATTGTCTGAAAAGATAAGAGCTATCTGATTCGTATTTGAATCGGATAGCTCTTTTTGTTTATCCATTGTTACACATACGATGAAATGCTTTCCAAAAGTCGTTCCAGCCTTCCGGAGCTGTACCTTGACCTTTACAAATTACTGATATATCTTCTATATGTATTTCGAGTGTCCAGTAGTCGGCTGGCGGTGTCCAACACATCGAAGATTCGTATGTTTTCATATTCCATTTTTCAATCCCCAAATCCTTGATTCCATTGTAGAAAACATCCATTTTATCTGTAATATCATAACGATGATTTGTCCCATTATAATAATCGTCAATAAAGAATCTGCCGTCAGATTCAGATAATATAGCATACTCCAGATAGTTTCTTTCATTATCCAGAAGATAACGTCTAACTATATTGTCCTTTCTATATCCATTACTAGTAAACTTAAACCCTCTTAGTTTCGCCAATTTTTCACACCTCACTTAATGAAAGCAGCTTCATTCCTCTCCGCCTCCGACCTCGGATACCTATAACAAATTGCTCCCCCTCACAACCCAAACCTCTTGGGCATCAGCTCGTCAAGCGTGTGAACGCCGTCGGTGAGGATAATGCGGAAACCGCCGCCGCAGAATTCGCTCATGACCTGTAGACAGGCACCGCACGGATAGCAGGGCTGTGAAGTGTCGCCGCCGGCACCGCCTGTAATGGCTATCGCCGCAAACTCTGTGCAGCCCTCGGACACCGCCTTGAATATCGCCACCCTCTCGGCGCAAACGGTCAGCGAGTATGAGCCGTTTTCTATGTTGCAGCCTGTGAATACCCTTCCGTCCTTTGTGAGCAGGGCAGCCCCTACCGAAAAGTCCGAGTATCTTGAATAGGCCTTTTTTGATGCCGCCTTTGCAAGCTCTGAAAGCTCATGGTCTGTCATGGTGATGTCCTCCTTTTGGTGGTATTGTCGGTATTTTTATTATAGCATATCTTCACCCGTTTTTCAATACACCTTTTGCCCGGTATTTTCGTATTATGACGATAATAATAATTGACTTTATCTTCAAAATGTGTTAAAATAATATGTAAAGAAAAAACACCTTTTATGTGAATAAAGCACGACCGGGGGGGATATATGTGACTAAATTATCGGAAGTATCAGAAATAGAAGAAGTAACAAATACAACAGAAATATCAGAGCAGCAAACAGTCGCAGAGGAAAGCGCCGTTTCGCAGACAGAGCAGGCGCAGACAGATGAAGCCCCTGCCGGCAGGCTGTCTTTCAGAGAAAGACGAAAAAGAAAACGTGAGCGAATGTTCAATGTCACGACGGCAAACGATATCAGGTATAAGCCGCCGCTTTCCTACAGGCATTTCAAGCTGATAGCGTGGCTGCTGCTCGTGCTGACGCAGCTCCGGCTCGTCATGGAGAAATTCTACCCTGACGGTACATCATCTGTCGGACATAAGGCAGTGTCGTTTGTGGTGGGCACTTTTGCCGGCTTCGCTGTGCCGCTGCTGCTTATCTCCTGCCTTGCTATAATCATGAACGGGCATGATAACTATAAGCGTATGCTTGTCAAAAACGCAGGACTGGCGGTGCTGCTTTTCCTGCTCACACTTTTTGTCTATGAGAGATATTTAATGCGTATCGCATCGTCACTAATGGGCGGCGACAGGGAAGCCGGAGCGATGTTTTTGCAAAAGTTCGTCTCACAAAAGACCGACCACGGCTTTTTAGCGTTCAACATCTTTATAGACCTGCTGCTTTGTACGCTTACTATGTTTTTTATAAACTACACTCCGCAGAAGATCTTCACCGGCAGGAAGGTGATCATCTTCCGCTCGTTTATCATCTTCCCGATAGCGTATGAGGTGGGCTCTATCATAGTAAAGATACTCGTAACTGAGGACGAGATAAGGCTGCCTATTTACCTTTTCCCGCTGCTCACTACAAAGCCGCCTGTGTGCTTTTTGATGTTTATCTCGATCGCCTGCTTTTTCAAAAGGCGTGAGAAGAGATTCCTTAAAAACGGCAAGACCCAGGAGGAATATCAGGAGTATCTTAAGACCAACTATAACGCCATGCAGGTGTCAAAGATGTTCATCAAGAGAATAATCGTTTTTGCGGTGCTTGACCTTGTACTTCTGGTGTTCATCGCAGCTGTGGAAATGGTAATGAACAATGTCGGTGATGCAAGTGAGGAAGCAACATTTCTGTCGCTCGACAGAGCGTGGAGCTGGGGTATCGGCAATACGGCAGAG
This sequence comes from Ruminococcus sp. NK3A76, assembly GCF_000686125.1. NCBI lineage: Bacteria > Bacillati > Bacillota > Clostridia > Eubacteriales > Oscillospiraceae > Ruminococcus > Ruminococcus sp. NK3A76. The sequence goes on along the minus strand of NZ_JMMA01000002.1, from coordinate 2,821,217 downwards.
CTTGTTTTGATAATACCGCTGCTGCTGCTCTTCTCATACACCAAAAAGCATAAGAGCATTATAATAGATATAATTATCCCCCTGGCAGGAGTCGTTTTGATAGTTCTTATCTACTTTGACGGCGCATTCCAGGCTGCCTGCGATGTTATCATGAATTATTATTACGGGGAATAGATATGGTAGGGTGACATTCTTATGAAAAAGCAAAAAAAGAAAAAAAGCCCCCAAGCCTTTGTGGCCGGCGGCCGTGTATGTGTTGTAGACGATGAAAAGCCGGTAAAAAAGAAGAAAAAGAAAAAGAGCAGGCATACCCTCTTTGAGTCGCTGCTTATCATGATAACGATGATAACCGCACTCGCTTATTTGGACTGCGATTATGAGCTCGGTGTACTCAAACAGCCTATACTGACGATATTCGGTGCAGCGGCGGTGGCTGATATCATAAAGGCCGCAAAGATCGGAAAGAAAGCAGGCGTTGATTTTGTAAAATATATCATCGTTGCAATACTTTATATAGTGGGCTTTGTATTATCCGCTGCGGCCGGCAGTATACATATCATGATGCTCGCAGCATATACATCCTATAGCCTGACACTTGTGGTCGGGCGTGTCTGCTCGCTTATAAAAAAGCATAAAAAGCGCAATGTATTCATAAACATCATACTGTTTTTTATGATTTTGTTCCTTTTCCTGCTGCCGCTCTCATACTACCAGCTTGACGATGACAGCAAAAGGGCTCTGCCGATAATACTGCTGCTGATGTTTATGTTCCAGTCGCTTATCAGGATAATCGGCATATCGCTCTCGCAGATACGCTTTGATATACTCAAGCGCATAGTCGAGAAATCAATGGCAGTCGAGATACTTTCAGGCCTTGCGCTGCTTATAGTGTCTTTCTCGTTCGTCTTCAGGGCTATGGAGGAAAGCATTGAAACCTTCTTCGACGGCGTGTGGTATTGCTTTGCGATAGTCACGACTATAGGCTTCGGCGATTATACGGCTGAGTCGCTTATCGGGCGGCTACTCTCGATGATACTGGGCGTTTACGGTATCATAGTAGTCTCGCTCATTACATCTATCATAATAAACTTCTACACCGAGACTAAGGATATGATAACTGACGATGATGACGACAGCGATGACAGCGAGCCGCAGGAGACTGCTGCTCTGACGGAACAGACAGAGCAGGCGGACGTGCAGACTGAGCCTGAGCCAGTCGAAGACTAAGGCAACACCGCACAAAGACCGCCTGAAGGCTTCGTGCGGTGTTGCCTTAATAAGATAGATCGGAATTCAGAGGTGTAAACAGATGAACCTAAAACCCTTTGAAATAATTGAATACCAAAATGGGTATGAACATCTCTTGATTCCTTTTTTGGAAAGATGCTTGCCTGAATCTCATAGATGTTTGGATATAAACGGCAGGCATAGTTATTATTTGAACATTGGACAATATTTCAAAGGATTCTGGTGTGTTTTTGATGACAGCAGAATAATTGGAACAGTGGCAATTTCAGAACTGAGCAGTGAAAACTGTGAATTAAAATCATTATATCTTTTAGAAAAATATCACGGTATGGGATACGGAAAAATGATGGTTTTACACGCTATCAATAGTGCAAGAAATTACGGATATAAAAAGATGTATTTGGATTCCCTGTCAACAAGTAAAAAAGCGATCTCCCTATATCGAAAGATTGGATTTATTGATACTGAAAAATACAATTCAAGTAAGTATTCAGATGTTTTTATGGTTTTAGAACTATAAAGGCAACACCGCACGACCACCGGCTCTGGCCTTTGTGTGCCATCTGCTTGCCGAATTTCCGTCATAATACCCAATTTCACCTTGTTTTACGCCAGTAAAACTGCGGCAAAAATGGGCATTCTGACGAAAATTCGGAGTGTTCAGCAAAGCTGAACAACCGCATACTGACACACAATGGTCGTGCGGTGTTGCCTAAATCCTGATCTATAGCAGGAACACTTTTGTGAAACAGGAGTTTATAAAAAAGGACGATAATAAACAAAACAGGAGCAGAACATGGATATAACAGCCATTAAAGGCGCAATATTTGACCTCGACGGCACACTGCTCGACTCGGCGTATGTCTGGAGCGAGGTGGACAGGGTGTTTCTCGGCAGGCGTGGGCTTGCGCTGCCCGATGACTACTGCAAGAGCATCTGCACTATGAACCTCGAACAGGCGGCGGTCTACACCAAGGAGCGCTTTAAGCTGAGCGACAGCTGTGACGATATAATAGAAGAATGGAAATCGAGCGCTCTGCACGAATACCGTGACAACGTGCAGCCCTTTGAAGGGGCAGAGAAGCTGCTGCGGCTGCTTAAGAGCCTTGGCATAAAGACAGCCCTTGCCACAGCTTCCGACAGGGTGTTCTACGAGCCGGCGCTCAGAAGGACAGGGCTTTATGACCTGCTTGACTTTTTCTCGCAGACAAGCGAGGTCGGGCGTGGAAAGGGCTTTCCGGATATTTACCTGCACGCAGCTTCAGGGCTCGGCCTTGAAGCAAAAGACTGCGCCGTGTTTGAGGATATCCCCGAGGGGATAAGGGGCGCTAAAGCCGGCGGTTTTTTCTGCGTCGGGGCGCTCTGCGGAGCAGTTGCCGAGGACAGGGGCGAGATGATCGCACTTGCGGATATATGCTTTGAGCATTATGACGAGCTGGTGTGTAAATTTATAGGCGGCAATTATGGTAAAACTACCGATTGACAGGCCGTGTGAAATGTTATATAATAGTATGTGCAATACCGGGCGTGTCTGACCCGGTGAGATCATTCACGCATTTTGGAGGGTGAAAAGCATTGAAGATAAATCAAAGATTAGCAGCGCTCGTCTGTGCGGCGGCAGCTGTGTTCACGCAGGCTTTGCCTGTGACGGCACTCGATACTGAGGTGCCGGATACCGGGATAACAGAGGAGCATATTCATTCCTATACCGGCGTTGTGACTAAGGAGGCCACCTGTGCCGAGGAGGGCGAGATGGTCTACTCCTGCGAGTGCGGCGACAGCTACGTTGAAACTATCCCCAAGGCCACATCGCATAAGTACGGCGTGGGCGAGGTGATAACAGAGGCTGCCTGCGGCGTTGAGGGCAAGGTCGTTTATACCTGTAAGATATGCGGCAGGTCTTATACCGAGACTATACCGGCGCTTTCGCACCAGCTCGATGAGGGCGTTGTCTCGAAAAAGGCCACCTGCACCGAGAAGGGTATAGTCACATACACCTGTACTCTCTGCGGCTCGACCTTTGACAGAGAGCTGCCTGTTGACGCTGACGCTCACGAGTGGGGCGATGGCGAGGTGACAAAGCTGCCCAGCTGTAAGGAGCCCGGAATAACTACATATACCTGTACTCTCTGCGGCACCACCAAGGAAGAGGAGATGCCCAGGACCGAAGACCACCAGTGGAACGAAGGCGAGGTAACTACTCAGCCCACCTGCGGCAAGGCAGGTGTCAAGACCTTCACCTGCGAGGTTTGCGGCCTTAAGAGAACTGAGGAGATACCTGCAACAGGCAACCACTACTTCGGCAAGGCCGAGGTGATAAAGGAAGCCGACTGCACGCACGCAGGGCTCAAGCACTATGTATGCTCGGGCTGCGGCCTTGAGATAGATACTGTTGTTCCCAAGAGCGCTGCGCATAAGTTTGACAGCGGCAAGGTCACAAAGGAAGCCACCCTGACAGAAAAGGGCAGCATCACATATACCTGCACCCTCTGCGGCAAGAAGCTCACAAAGACTCTGCCGAAGCTGAAGGATATATCAAAGATGAGCATCTCGCTTGCATCGAATAACTTCACCTACGACGGCAAGGCAAAGACCCCGGACGTAACGGTCAAGGACGGCACAAAGGTGCTCACAAAGGGTACAGACTACACGCTTTCCTATACGAGCAACACTAACACCGGCACAGGCTATGTCACAATAAAGGGCAAGGGCAGCTACGCATCGAGCGTCAAGAAGGCATTCACTATAACAGCGGCTGACTTAAGCGGCGCTGTGCTCTCAGGCGTTGAAAAGAGCTACACCTACAAAGGCAAGGGCATCACCCCGGCAGTAAAGGTAACGCTTCTTTCAAGAACACTGGGCTTAGGCTCTGAGTATACCGTCAGCTTCACCTCAAATAAAGCGATAGGCACAGCCAAGGTGACAGTCAAGGGAACAGGCAACTTCAAGGGCAGCAAGTCGGTGTCCTTCAAGATAATCCCCAAGAAGACGGATATCTCAAAGCTGACCAGCACAAAGGCCGGCAGGATCACTGTCAAGTGGAACAAGAACTCCACTGTCACAGGCTATCAGATAGTTTACTCGAACGACAAGAAGTTCGCATCCAAGAAGACAGCCACAGTGACAGGCGCCAAGACAGTCAGCAAGACGATAAAGGGTCTTGCCTCCGGCAAGAACTGCTACGTCAAGATACGCTGCTACAAGACTGTAGGCGGCACTAAGTACTACAGCGGCTACTCTGCTGTAAGGAGCATAAAGGTAAAATAAAGGCAACACCGCACAACCACCGGCGGATACCTTTGTGTGCCATCTACTTGCGCATCTGACACACAATGGTCGTGCGGTATTGCCTAAACAAATAAATCACCCCTTCATCTGAAAGATATCTCAGATGAAGGGGTCTTTTAGTTTTATTAGGTGGGGGAGCATCAGAATACTACCTGATTTCTGCCGCTGTCCTTAGCGGTGTAGAGCTTGTCGTCTGCGAGTCGTTCATGAACAGGTCTGATTCAAGGATTATGCCGCAGATAACAGCAGCCAGAGACAGTCTGCTTACGTCCTCCTCGGTGAACTCGCCGTCGATGCTGAGCTTGTTTATAGCCTGAAAAGCCCCTATGAACTCGCCGTTGATGTCAGACACCGGCATAACGAGCACCGATTTTGTGAGGCAGCCTGTCTGCTTGTCAACGTCCTGATTGAAGTCGGGGTCTTTGTATGGAGAAGGACAAGACCGAGAGCTTCTACTACAAGTTCGTGCCTGAGAAGTTCAGGGAGCTGCTCGGCAAGGAAAGCTTTAGCGACCTGTCGCTCGGCGATGCGAGCAGCCGAAGCTGACTGTGCTTTTCTGCGACATACGCTCGTTCTCTATCAATTCCGAGATAATGACGGCGAAGGAGAATTTCGCATTCGTAAATGTGGTCTACGGCAAGGCAGGCCCGATAATCAGAAAGAACAACGGCTTTGTTGACAAGTACATAGGCGATGCTGTAATGGCGCTGTTTGAAGACCCCGACGATGCAGTAAGATGCGGCCAGGAGCTCTATCAGGCGATAGTGCTCGACCCGGAGACTGCAAAGGAGCTAAATGTCAGCAGCATAAAGATAGGCATAGGCGTTCACACGGGCATGGCGATGATAGGCATAGTAGGCGAGAGCGAAAGACTCTCGGGAACGGTCATATCCGAGACTGTTAACCTGAGCTCACGTCTTGAAACGCTCACCAAGCAGTACAAGACGGGTATGCTCGTATCAAAGGATACAGTTGACAGGCTCGCTGACCCTGATTCGCTGGGGCTGCGCTACTTGGGCCTTATACAGGTAGCAGGCGTAAACGAGGTCAAGGCGGTCTACGAGGTGCTTGACTGTCTGCCTGAGGAGGAGCGTCAAAAGCGCACAGCCAACAGCTCGCAGATGCGTGAAGCGGTAAGGCTTTTCCACCTCGGGCGCAGAGACGAAGCCATGGCCGAGCTCACGGCCATGATCGACTCGGGCAAGGGCGACTACGTCACCCAAAAATACCTTGATTACATAAGCGGTATGTCAGATGACGACAAGGGCAATGTTTTCAGGTCCGTAAGAAAATAATCTTTTACAGGCAGTCTTCGGGCTGCCTGTTATTTTGTGCCTGAAAGCTGCCTGCCGAGCCGGGCGATGAAGTTTGCCCCGGCGATGCCGTTTTGCTTATAGCCCCATTTGCTGAGCAGCTCGTTTACGGCCTTTTCGGTGCCCTGCCCGAAGACCTCGTCGTTGTTGACGCTTTGTCTGATGATGCCCTTTGCCTTTGCATTGATTAGCAGCTGCTTGAAAGCGAGCACGCCGATAGTCTTTTTGCCCTTTGTGTAGCCTGTCTTGTCAAGCACCTTAAGGGTGGCGGTCTTTGCGGCAAGGCGCTTGTTGACCTCGGACGCTATGCAGAACTGCCTGCTGCTGAGATACGGCCCCGGGCAGCCTGTCGCAGCGAACCATTTGTGGAGAGTCATATTGCCTGACTTGTCGCCTGTGTATATCAGCTTCTTTATGCCGTTTCTTTTGCAGATGTCGGTGCAAAGCTCGATGAGTTTAGCAAGCGCTTTGTCGGAGACGTGCCATTCGGGCTCGCCGCCGTCGTTTGCGACCTCTATCGTGACAGCCCTGTTGTCGTTTTCGGGCGATGAAGAACACCAGCTGCGGTCGGCTTCGTTTACATAGAGTGCTACCCTGCCGTCAGAGCCGATGCCGTAGTTGCTCGACACCTGCCTGCCGGGGTCGGCAAACAGCTCGCCGCACTGCTCGACTGACATATTGCCTGCCATGTGGTGTATGGTTATCGTGTCTATCCTGTGGTTTCTCGGCTTGTTGCAGTTTGGCGAGAGCCGGGTGTAGTTTATAAGCGGTGAATTACTCATTTTTATCATTATCCTCCTTGAATATCGCAAGTTTTTTTATTATGTTTCTTATGCGGCGTGCCTTGGGGTCTATACGGGCGTAGTTCTCGATTATCGAGACGGCTTCCATGACAAAGATATAGCCGAACACCGAAAACGCCGTAAGCTCGCCTGTCACTGATGCGAGCAGCTCGTGCCCGTAGTATCTGCCGAGGACAGAAAAGCCTATCTCCGAGCCTACGGCAGCCGCCATGACCACCACCTCGGCCAGCTTGCCAAGGCCGCCACGGCGCATTTTTGACGAGCGCAGCTCTTCGCACACGCAGGCCTTTATCCAGCCGGTGACAAGGTCGGCTATGGCAAGGCCTATGACTATCAGCAGCATTATGATGTATTTTATTTCGCTCACCTCCATTCTGATCGTGATCATACCCCTCTACTAATAGCGCAAAAACGGGGTAAAATTGCATATTTTAATGCAACATTTGAGATGAACTTTTTGTGAACAGAAAAGATTTGTTTATACTGCACATTTCAGGCGCTTTGAAGCTGTGCTATAGTGCCAATAAAACCGCCTGCCTTTGCGTAAATCAAGACGAACCCCTGACAGGGACATTTTGAATGGTTTGTTGCCGTTTAATAAAAAACTTCTATTGACTTTTTTAATGGCTTGTGCTATACTTAATCTGAAGTATAGTACGATAACGGTTGCTATATTTTTCAACCAATTCACGACAATTCCGCACAAAGACCGCCTGTCGGCTTTGTACACATCTTGCTTGCAGATTTTCCGCCATATCACCCCAATTCGCCTTGAAATACGGTAGTATTCCTGCGGCGAATTAAGGTGATCTGACGAAAAATCTGACTGCGCAATCTGCGCACAATCTTCGTGTGGTATTGCCTTAGAAATTTTAAAGGAGGAAGGAAAATGCGTTATAACGCAAAACGTTTTGTTGCATTGCTTGCAGCTGTAACGATGTGTTCTGCAATGCTCGCTGATTCAGCACTTGCTTTCGAGCAGAACGAAGTGATAAGCTCGGGCGCTGCACAGTCGGTATATGCTGATGCTAAGGCTATCAACGTATATGATGAGCTCGGCAAAGACATATCGAACGGCAAGGATGCTTATATCTACCTTGATAACAGTACGCTGGCTGGCGGTGCGACATCGACATTTATCACAGTCAAGTCTGACAGCGCAGATGATGAGCTCTTCTGCAGTGAGGACATCGGCAATAAGAATAAGCCTAAGGTCACAATAAGCTCTGTCGGCAATAAGTTGAACGAGAAGAAGGTAACTATCGATGCCATGCCGGACGGTAAGTCGTGTGCAGCCGGCACTACTACTCTTTCGTTCTCGACAAAGAGCGGTACTGTATACAGAAAGGTCTTCATAGTTGTATACCAGCCGTCAGGTGATTTCGGTGTCAGCATGGCATACGGAAAGAGCAAGGCTGATCTGACATTTAAAAAGTATGTTCCTGCTCTTGATGAGGGAAATCAGCTTATAGAGATAGGCCCAGGCACACCATATGAGGAAACAAAGGACGCAGATGGAAAGACGATATCTGCTGTAGAAATGCTCAAGAGAAAATATGCTGAGAACTACTATGCAACTAAGTACGCTCCGTCTGACTATGTGTCCTATATCTCTACTATAGCTAATCACAAGCAGCAGTTCACTGCTACCATTGGCGGAACTGACAAGCCGCAGTGGAAGGTATTTGACGGCGCATATTACCCCGGCATTGAGAACTCCGGCAAGGAGACAACTCTTGCAGAGATAAACAGTGACGGCCTTTTCACACCTAAGAAGAACGGCACAGTCACCATTATGGTAGATGCAATGCCTACACTTCCTTATCAGTGCAAGGAAACTGATACAGAAGAGGGTATCGCAAGCAAGACCTACAACAACAACTCTTATACAGAGAGGTTCAAGAGAACTTCGATCGATGTTCCTAAGACTAAATTCAGTTTCAAGGCATTAGATAAGAAAACAGGCAAGCCCGTTGGCGTTACCATAGACGGACCTAATAAAGAGGGTCTTGATAACCATGTGGGTCCTAAGTTCATTCAGGTAACTATCATCAAGGAAAACCCTGCTAAGAACATGAAGTTCAAGAACCCGCCCGCAGGAATGCAGCTCGGCGAGACAGCACAGCTCAGCCTTGAAATGACCCCCAGCTACACAGGTGCAGAATACACCGGCGCTACAGATGTTGTTGAGTGGACATCTTCAAACGAGAAGGTAGTTACAGTCGATGAAAAGGGTCTTATCACAGCAGTAGGCAAGGGCGAAGCTACTATCACAGCACAGGGCGAGAACCCCAGCGTATATACATCTGTTATCATCAGAGTATACTCCAAGGCTACAGGCATCAAGATCAGCCCTTCACCGGCATCTACAAGACTTGGTATACCGGTATCCCTTACAGCTACTCTTGCACCTGACAACGCAGAGGACGAGGTAGTATGGACTTCCTCTGATCCTGAGATAGCTACAGTTGAGGCAGAGCCCGGCCAGTTCGGCAGCCTTACTCAGAAGGCTATCGTTACAGGCGGCACAAAGAAGGGTACTGTTACTATCACAGCAAGAGCTAAGTATTCGGGCGTTGAGGCTAAGTGTACAGTAACTGTAAACGACAAGATCAACTCCGACAGCATAGACCTCTACAGCGTTGATAAGGATTCTACAAACAATCCTATCTCAAACGGCGAGAACGTAAACCTCTTCAACAACAGATCTGTTGATATCAAGGCTGTTCTCACTGCTAAGGACGGTACAACACCTGATGACAAGATCAAGTGGACAGTTACCAACAACTCCGGCAACTACATCACATACAGCGAGAAGAGCAACAACATTCTTACAGTAAACAGCCTCTCTGAGGGTACTGCAACTATTACAGCTTCTTCTACAGCTAATCCTTCTATCAAGAAGCAGTTCACAGTAAGCGTTATCCGTGCCTGCGAGAGAGTGACACTTAAGAACGTCACGGGCTATTCTTCACTCAGGATAGGCGAGACAGCAAGCATCGAGGCTGACCTTACAACTACCAATAAGGACTTCCCCTACAACCACGATGACAGAGTAAAGAGCTGGACATCTTCAAACGAGAAGGTCGCTACAGTAAGCGATAACGGCAGCGTCAAGTGCGTAGGCTACGGCACAGCACTTATCACCTGCACAACTCTCTCGGGCGTAACACAGAAGATCAATATCACAGGCTTCATACCCAGCGATATCTACTTCAGCAGCGGCACAAAGGCTTCCACAGACGGCCAGTCGCTTCCCACAGCTGAGATAACCCTCAGAAAGAATAATGACGGCACTACAACAGGTACAACAAGACTTGCTGTTACAGTTATGGGTGCAAACAATCCTGCAAACCCCAAGGCTGTGACTATCGCAGGCTCCAAGGTCAAGTGGACATCGAGCAACCCGAAGGTTGCAACAGTTGACGAGTCGGGCAACGTAACTGCTGTTGACGTCGGCGAGGCTATAATCACTGCTGCAAGCGGCGACAAGAGCACAAAGGCTCAGGTGATCGTCAAGGCTCCTGTTACTCTCTTTGAGGTGACTGTTGAAAACTGTGTATATTCTCCTACTTCCAAGACATATACACCTGTACCGGTAGTATCTATCGGCGGCAAGAAGCTCGTAAAGGGCAAAGATTACACAGTTGAGTATTCTGATAACACCAAGATCGGCAGCGCCAAGGTGACTATCACAGGTCTTGGCAATTACACAGGCACAGTAGTAAAGCCTTTCTCTGTTCTTGCCAAGTCTCTTGCTGACAGCGACATCGTGATCGCAGCTATACCCCGTCAGCAGGCTAAGAATGCAGCTATCAATCCCGAGCCCAAGATCACATTCAACGGTATCACTCTTAAGAAGGATACTGATTACACTCTCAGATATTCAAACAACAACAAGGTCACAAAGGAAGCTCTCATAGCCATCCAGGGTAAGGGCAACTACACAGGCAGCACAAGCGTGACCTTCGAGATCTACTGCGAGCATCCGTGCAGCGGCATCAAGAACGGCAAGTGCGAGCTCTGCGGCACAGTTGTTGACGCTAAGACAAAGCTCAGCCACGACTACAAGGAGACTAAGGTAGCAGCTACATATGATGCAGAGGGCTACACACTCCACAAGTGTACAAAGTGCGGCGCAAGCTACAAGACTGATACAGTAGCTAAGCTCCCCAAGACTGATCTCAGCAAGTTTACCTGCACACTTTCAAGCTCGACCGCTACATTTACAGGCTCTGCTATCAGACCTACAGTAACTGTAAAGAACGGCTCGACAACACTTAAGAACAACACAGACTATACTGTTTCCTACACTAACAACACCAAGGCCGGTACTGCAACTGTAACAGTTACAGGTAAGGCTAAGTACAGCGGCAAGATCACCAAGAAATTCACTATCAAGGGTGCATCTATAAGCAAGGCAACAGTAACAGGTATTGCCAACAAGTACTACACAGGCAAGGCTATAGGCCAGGCTCCTGTAGTAAAGCTCGGCACAAAGACTCTTGTCAAGGGCACTGATTATGTTCTTTCTTACAAGAATAACAAGGCTATAGGCAAGGCTACAGTAACTATAACCGGTAAGGGCAACTATGCGGGCACGATCAGCAAGGCATTCAAGATCAACCCCAAGAAGACAACTCTCAAGAGCGCAACAAGCCTCAAGGCTAAGAAGCTTAAGGTAACATACACCAAGGTTGCAGGCGTAACTGGTTATGAGATACTCTACTCTACAAACAGCAAGTACACAAAGAGCACAAAGACAGTTAATGTCAAGGGTGCAAAGAAGGTTTCCAAGACAATAAGCAAGCTCAAGAAGGGCACATATTATGTCAAGGTACGCTCTTACAAGACAGTAAGCGGTACTAAGTACTACAGCGGTTACTCGGCTTCCAAGAAGGTAGTTGTTAAGTAACGGCATAAACGCTTGAAACTAAAGACCTCACGACGTGAAGATCCACGGCCGTGAGGTCTTTTCTTTTTTATGGTGTTGACAAAAGCTGCAAGTGCTGATATAATGGGAGCATATGGCATAGGCTTTGCCTTGATGATGAATATATAAAGGGGTGTATGATATGAACAAAGGCGCTGAGGTGTATCTTTTCGGGCAGATACTTGCTACACGTTCTATACTGCTGCGTGACGGGTTTTTAAAGCCTGATGAGTATTCCGAGATAAGCGAGCAGTATTTCCTGCCGGGCGGTGAAACAGGTACTGCGGCAACGGTGCTCAGCTCGCTCGGGGTGAGCGTGATAATGGACGGCACGCATATAGGCACAGAGGTAGCCCCCGTGATAAAGGACTTCTACAAGGACAAGAGCGTTGACCTCTCGCTGCTGACATACACAGATGACCCGGGTGTGACCGACACGGTGGTGATAGCAGGGCTTGTGCGCTCGCCTATGGGCAGATTTCAGACGCTTTTCTCAACAGGGGAGCGCTGGTGGGGCATACCTAAGGAGGAGCACATAGCTCATTGCAAGGCTGCGGCGATAGACCCGTATTTTTATAACGAATCGCTCTCGGCGGCCGAGATATGCGTAAGGCTCGGGAAACCTTATGTGACTATCGACTGTGTGCATGATTCATACCTGCACCGCAATGCGGCGGTAGATGTGATTTCTCACGAGTGCATAGATATGCGCTACCCCGGCAAGACTGTCGAGGAGGTAATGGCTCTTATGCAGGCCTGGTCGGACGGACTGACTGTGATCACCCAGGGCGGCGGTGAGATGCTCTACGGCCGCAGGGGCGGCGAGATACACCGCATGGCTGCCTTGCCGGCAGAGGTAAAGAGCACTCTCGGCGCAGGCGACACATTCAAGGCAGGGTGCGTATACGGCGTGCTGCACGGCATGGCAGATGATGAGCTTGTGCGCTTTGCGAGCGCCTGCTCGGCGGTGGCTATATCACGCTTTCCTCTGCCATTAAACCCTCCGACACTTGATGAGGTCAGAGAGGTCATTGAAAAGTACGCATAAAAACAGCTCCTATAAAGGGAGCTGTTGGGGCAGTCGATAAAGCCGAAATGATTTAGACGCATATCCTAAGGGGCGGGCAGCGCAGCAAGGTGAGAGAGTTCCCTTTAAGGCAAACTGTTTCGTATATATCACAATAATACAGACTTTTGAAACAATTAACGGCTCCCATTAATCGCAGGCGCAATAAAGAAGTTTAATGGGCAGAGCTTTGTTCAGCGCCTGCTAAAAGAAGAAAGAATAGAGAAAAAAGAATAATGAATAATAAAGGTATCGAGTAAGCGGTCGATGATCAAAAATATCATCGCCGAAGGCGATACCTTTATTTTTATTTCTTATTTATTTTTTCTTCTTTATTCTTTTAGCAGTGTCGCATATATAGCCTGATATGCAAATACTTCTTTACCGCCACTGCGCATAAGGGAGCCGTTGTTTGTTTATTTACTTGCTCTTTGCGGCCTTTTGTCTTGCGGCCTGCTTTTTCTCCTTGGGGGAGAGGGCTTTCTGCTCGCCGTACATTACCGCCATGCCTATGCAAAGGTAGAGGTAATATGTCAGCGTCGGGCCGCTCGTGTTCCAGAACATGACCACGAGGTAGCCTATCATACCGGCGAGGGCAGCTGCGCCGTAGAAGGGCTGCTGCTTTTTGTAGAATGCAACGGTAGCTTTCACGCCGTTATAGAGCGCATACAGCAGGAACAGGCAGTATGTCGCAAATGTTATGACACCTCTCTGAAGTATCATATCGAGGTAGTCGTTATATGTCCTGTCGTTTCTGAAGCCTGTTACAACGCCGTACATTGTGTCAAGGTTATCCTGGCCGAGGCCGAAGTATTTCTTCTGGTCGAGCTCGTAGGTAACAGCTGCGGAGCCGACGTTTCTGTAATCGGCATAGATATTCATATCGGTGTTCGACCTGACGTGGTAGCTTGTCGAGAGTCTCGTAAATGTCTCGGTGAATATTACGTCCTCATCACGCAGCTCGATGCCGCCGCCCAGCTTGAAGCCTAAAAATACAGCGCCCGATATGGCTATAGCGATAACGCACCATACTATAGAGTTTTCAAGAGCCTTTTTGCTCCAGAGTACGTTCTTGCGTGCAAGTCTTATTATCTCGATAACGAGGAGCACGCCGAGCACGCAGGGGATACCGATAAGGCCGGGCAGTATATGCGTAAGAATGCTTGCTGCTGCCATAAGGCCGCACGCTGCGAGGTAGAGCACCTTTCTCTTGCCGCCCTTAGCGTACATAACGCCTGCGGCTGCGAAGGCGAATATCACTGTGAGCACCGCTGCGAGCGCCTGCGGTGAGCAGAGAAGGCCTGTAGCGCAGGGGTATGCGTCCATAAGATAGCCTCTGTCGTTTACATTCTCATTGGTAAGTCCTGCCGGGAAGCCTAAAAACAGCTCGTTAAAGTAATTCGGCAGCTTGGGGAATACTACCTGGAGTATACCGAACAGCGCCTGAGATGCGCCTATAGCTACGAGGTTGTCGCAGAAGCGTCTTCTCCATGTCTCGCCTGTCACGAGCATACCCATGAGCACGAAGCCGCAGCAGGCTAAGAATTGCAGGAAGCCGTCGTTTCTGTAGCTGTGGCCGAAGAAGCCGGCTCTGAGGCTTACTGCGGACATAAGGGTCACAAAGCTCATAGCAACGAACAGCACAAGTGTCACAAGACCCTTCTTGTTTTTGAGGGTGACTTCCTCCTTCATCTTTGCGATAAGGAACATCAGCCCGCAAAGGAAGCCTATGGCTATAAGCACTGTTGACATTATGATTACGGTATTTTCGGTCATATAATGCGTAACAACGAACCCGTTTACCTCCTCAGTCTCCCGTATGGTGTCCTTGGTGAGGTAGTAGGGAAGGGCGCACAGTGCGAGCACCCACATAGATATGATACTAAACATACCCATCATCTTCTGGGTAGATTCCTTGGTCATATTCAGTATAAAATCAGATTTTTCGGTCGAACCGAACAAATGCTTTTTTGCTTCCATACTGGTTCTCCTTAAGAGTTATACATTTCCCCTGCCGTTGCCGACAGGGGAACAAGTTTTTATTTTGCGTATTCTACTACTCGGCTTTCTCTGATAAGGTTTATCTTTATCTGACCCGGGTAATCCATCTCTTCCTCGATACGCTTTGCGATCTCCCTTGCAACAAGGGTCATCTTCTCGTCGTTTATCTTCTCGGGTGAGATCATTATTCTTACCTCACGGCCTGCCTGAATAGCGTAGGATTTCTCAACGCCGTCATACGACGTGCAGATCTCCTCGAGCTTTTGCAGTCTCTTTATGTAGTTTTCATAATTTTCGCTTCTTGCGCCCGGTCTTGCTGCCGAGATAGCATCGGCTGCCTGAACGAGAGCTGCTACGACAGTTCTTATCTCAACGTCGCCGTGGTGTGCTTCTATTGCATGGAGCACCTCAGGGCTTTCCTTATACTTCTTGCAGACATCAACGCCTATCTGAACGTGAGAGCCTTCTATCTCGTAGCTGAGAGCCTTTCCTATATCGTGCAGAAGTCCTGCTCGTCTTGCAAGGTTTGCATCAACGCCAAGCTCTGACGCCATCATACCTGCAAGGTGTGCCACCTCTATCGAGTGGTCTAATACATTCTGTTTATATGAGGTCCTAAACCTCAGTCTGCCAAGCAGCTTGACAAGCTCGTGGTTAAGCCCGTGAACGTTAGTTTCAAGGACTGCCCTTTCGCCTTCCTGCTTGATCTTATACTCAACCTCTCGTCTTGCCTTATCGACCATTTCCTCTATCCTTGTGGGATGTATCCTGCCATCCTGGATGAGCTTTTCGAGAGCTATTCTTGCTATCTCTCGTCTTACCTGGTCATAGCATGAGAGTGTAATTGCCTCGGGAGTGTCATCTATTATCAAATCGACACCTGTAAGGGTCTCGATAGTTCTGATATTTCGTCCCTCTCGGCCGATTATTCTTCCCTTCATCTCATCACCGGGAAGTGCAACGACCGATACTGCCGTCTCAGATACCTGATCTGCGGCGCATCTTGAAATTGCCAGTGAAATGTACTGTCTTGCCTTTGCTTCGCATTCTTCCTTGATCTGGGCTTCATAAGCTGCGATCTTTACTGCCTTATCGTGGATAAGCTCTGTATCCAGGCTTGAAAGAAGGTATTCCTTTGCCTGCTCGACCGTGAACTCGGATATCTTCTCTAACATATCGAGCTGGCTCTTTTTGATCCTGTCAGCTTCCTCGACCTTTTCGTCGGCTGCTTTGAGCTTCTGCTGCAGGGTCTCCTCTTTCTTTTCTAAGTTGTCGAGCTTCTTGTCAACGTTCTCCTCTTTCTGGGAGATACGCCTTTCCTGCCTTGAGACCTCAGCACGTCTGTCCTTGATCTCCTTTTCGGATTCCTGCCTTGCCTTGTAGATCTCGTCTTTAGCTTCAACGAGGGCTTCTTTCTTCAGACTTTCTGCATTTTTCTTAGCTTCGTCAACGATCTTTTCGGCTTCTTGCTCTGCCGAGCCTATCGCTGCTTCTGCCGTTTTCATTCTGTGATTTATGCCTTGCTTAAAGCAGATAAAACCGCTCACCGCTGCACCGATAGCAAACGTCAGCACGCACAGAATGATAGCTGTTACTATTTCCATAGTATAGCCTTCCTCCTTCTTAGAAAGTACGGTAAATAAGCGTGTTCATGACGCCAAACACTCTTATTTCCGCCGATATTAAATTGTAAAGATACAAGTTGCAAAATTGATTTTATTTAAAGCGACAAAGCGCCATTAAAAAAATTATAATGCATAATACTATTGTATAATAATTCGGGAAAAATGTCAAGAGGATTTTAGACATATTTACAAAAAACCTCAAAATTTCTTTCTCTGCTTGACAACAAAGGGGGAAAATGGTAAGCTAATAATAGGTATGTATCACACCCGGCATTGCTGCGGCTGTGCTGAGATAAAGGAGTGACAGGATGTCAAAAAGGAGCTTTTATACACGCCTTGCGTTTTCGGTGCTGTTTATGCTTGTATGCATTGGCGGCATAACGGCTGAGGGCGTATATGTATATATGTGCAAGACGGAGAAAATGCCCTATATGCAGGGCTTTCTGATGGCTGTGCCTACGGCGATAGTTATATTCTGGGGCTCGTGCTTTTTTGAATCAGCATCGCTCAAAAAGGAAGACGGCAGGAATATGTATGTTATAAAGCGCATACCGAGAATGGTGCTGAGCGTCCTGTTCACGCTTGCTTGCTCGGGTTCGGTGATAATGTGGCTTTATCTTTACCACACGAATATAGCAAAGCTGTTCTGACGGAGGGAGAAAGTTATGAGTGCGGTATCGCTGATAGTAAAGGCAGCCATTGCGGCAGCGGCGGCTGATATGTATATACTGGCACTTTCCTGCACAGAGGGCGCAGGCACCGTGCTTGCGATACTGGCAGGCGTGATAGCCGTGCTCGTGCTGTGCATACGCCCCTGCGGCTCGAAGGAGGGCGGCAGGCTGGGAATGCTCAGGCGTGGCTATTACGGGCTCGGTATATTCATAATAGCAGTAACGGCAGCCGGGGCTGTGGATATCTACCTCGGGGCAACAGGCAGCGGCTGGAAAACGGTGCTTATAAACAGCGTGACGGGGTTTTTGTGCGTGGCGCTCATATTTACCGTGTCGATAGTCAGAGTGTATGCAAGCTCTGTTCAGCTCGGCATAAGGTGGCGTGTTCTGGGGCTGCTGTGCGCTTATATACCGCCGCTCAATATTATAATGCTCTCAAAGATAATAAGCCTCTGCCGTAAGGAGTATCTGTTTGAAAGCAGCAAGGCAGCGCTTGACCGCTCACGCCATAGCAAGCAGATATGCGCTACGAAATACCCCCTGCTAATGGTACACGGGGTGTTTTTCAGAGATGCCAAGCTGATAAACTACTGGGGCAGGATACCCAAGGCGCTCGAAGCTAACGGCGCTAAGATATTCTACGGCTCGCAGCAGTCGGCAGACTCGGTGGCAGGGTGTGCGGCCGAACTGAAAGCGAAAATTGACGAGATAGTGGAAAAGGAAGGCTGCGAAAAGGTCAATATCATAGCCCATTCAAAGGGCGGCCTTGATTCACGCTATGCTGTGGCCATGCTCGGCGCTGATAAGAGGGTCGCAAGCCTTACTACTATAAATACGCCGCATCGTGGCTGTCAGTTTGCGGATTTCCTGCTTTCAAAGGCGCCCGACGGCTTTAAGAATGCAGTCGCAAACAAGTATAACGCAGCGCTCAGAAAGCTCGGCGATAAGCAGCCGGACTTTATAGCCGCTGTCACCGACCTTACAGCCTCGGCCTGCGAGGAGAGAAACAAGGTCTGCAAGGACGCTGAGGGCGTTTACTACCAGAGCGTGGGCTCGTGCTCGGTGTCGGCGCTCGGAGGGCGCTTTCCGCTCAACCTGTCATATCATTTCGTGAAATACTTTGACGGGCCGAACGACGGGCTCGTGTCGGCTGACTCGATGAAGTGGGGCGAGAGGTTTATCTTCTTGGAGCCTGAGGGCAGGCGAGGGATAACCCACGCCGACGTTATCGACCTCAACCGTGAGAACATAAAGGGCTTTGACGTGAGAGAATTCTTCGTAGGCCTGGTAAGCGAGCTTAAGGAAAAGGGCTTCTGAACCTTAAGTCAATACCACGGAAAGGAGTGGCTTTTATGCGTGCAGCGCACATCGTTTCGCCTGATAAGGGCTTTATAGCTGATATGAAGCTGCTGCTGCGCAGCGTCGGGCAGGGCGTTGCGGTCAGTGCTTCGTTGTGCTGCGCTGATGCTAAAAACGCCGTGCTTTCCGGTGAATATGATATCGTGATCGTTGACGGCACTCTGCCGGGCGAGCCGGTGCTCGAGCTTGCTGTGATGATAACGGAAAAGACAAACTCCGGCTGCCTCATAATAGCCGCCCCTGAACAGTCTGACGCTGTGGCGGATAAGCTCGCAGATGCAGGGGTCTTCCTGCTCGATAAGCCGCTCGATAAGACTAAATTCTGCCGGACGGTGAGACTTGTGGACGCCTGCCGCAGACGACTGGAGGGTATCAGACGTGACCACCAGAAGCTCAAACGCCGCCTTGATGAGATAAAGGCCGTAAACAGAGCAAAAATGGTGCTTATGCAGTACCTTAAATTCTCGGAGGAACAGGCGCATAGATATATCGAGAAACAGGCTATGGATCTGCGTATGACAAGATATGAGATAGCAATGAAGGTCATAAAAACGTATGACCTCGATGTGTAAAAGAAAAAGCAGTAGTAAAGCCCAAAAGACAAAAAGGTTTTTGTCAAACTTTTTCCTCAAAAAAGTTTGCAGGGTCCGGGGCTGGCCCCGGCGTGGATTGTTTCATTCTCGCAAGCTCGACTGAAACGGAGCAGAGCTCCATATCGGGCGTAAGCCCGACCCCGGCGGCAAACAGGGAACTCGCCGAAGGCGGTGACCGCCTTTGCGGTAAGCCGATTCCGAAAGGCGAGGCCATGCTATGATAATATGCAGTAAAAAGGCACTCCTGTCAGAAGATTGACAAAAAGTGCCTTTGACTTTTAGTATTTTTCGGTTATCGCAGTCATTATCGCCTTGTTGCGTTCGAGTATCTTGAAAAGCGTCGTGCCGATGACCGTTACGCATATCAGCTCGCCTAACGCTATACTGGCGGCCGTCATAAAGAACGATATAGGCTCTTTGGACAGTATCGTTATCTCAGCCCCGACAAATAAAGCGTTGAATATCACAGGGAACAGCGAGCATAAAAGCAGCCTTGTCGAACTGCCCTCCTTGCGGAAAAGATATATGCATATCCCTGCTGCGACAGTCGCCGAGGTGCCGACTATCGTGTCTATTATGCCGATAGTTGAGAACATATTCGCAATAAAACAGCCTATCGAAAGAGAAGCTATGTGATCCCTGTTGTAAAAGCACAGGAGCATCAGAGCCTCTGATACACGAAACTGTACGCTGCCGTAGGCTATTGGCGCTATGGCTATCGTCATGACAGCATACATGGCGGCGATAAGCCCTATCCTCGTTATTCTTCTGGAGCTGAAATTTTCCATGCTGCAAATACCTCTTTTGCTGACAGATAAACAGGGCGTGCCTTTAGCAGACACACCCTGACTCTAAACATTTGCGCCGGTGTTTTTTAGAGTGGTGTTCCGGTGTACACTCGTGTATTTATGTATTCTTGTAATTATGCCTTGCCTACAGAACCGAAGAGCTCCATCTTTTCCTTTACCTTAGCCTTGATAGCCTCTGCGCCGGGAGCGAGGAGCTTTCTCGGGTCAAAGCCCTTGCCCTGCTTGTCCTTGCCTGCCTCAACGTAGCCTCTTGTAGCCTCAGCAAATACGAGCTGGCACTCTGTGTTAACGTTGATCTTAGCAACGCCGAGAGAGATAGCCTTTGTGATCATATCGTCCGGGATACCTGTGCCGCCGTGGAGAACGAGGGGCATATCGCCTACTGTCTTGTTGATAGCTTCAAGTGTCTCGAAGCTGAGACCTTCCCAGTTGTCGGGATATACGCCGTGGATGTTGCCGATACCGGCTGCAAGGAAGTCAACGCCTAAGTCAGCGATCATCTTGCACTCTGCGGGATCAGCGCACTCGCCCTTGCCGATAACGCCGTCCTCTTCGCCGCCGATAGCGCCTACCTCAGCCTCGATAGAAAGGCCGAGACCGTGAGCTACGTTTACGAGCTCTGTTGTCTTAGCAACGTTCTCGTCGATCGGGAAGTGTGAACCGTCGAACATTATAGATGTAAAGCCTGCCTTGATGCACTTGTAGCAGCCCTCGTAAGAGCCGTGGTCAAGGTGAAGTGCAACAGGAACTGTGATGCCTAAGCTCTTGTCCATTGCTGCTACCATAGCTGCAACTGTCTCAAAGCCGCACATATACTTGCCTGCGCCCTCAGAAACACCGAGGATAACAGGAGACTTGAGCTCCTCTGCTGTCTGGAGTATAGCCTTTGTCCACTCAAGGTTGTTGATGTTGAACTGACCTACTGCATACTTGCCTTCTCTTGCCTTTTTGAGCATTTCTGTAGCTGAAACTAACATAATTACATATCCTCCATATCAAACATTTGGGGCAGCCGTATTAAAGCCCCATTAAATTAATTATACTCCGTTTTCGCCCATATTGCAATAATCTGCCGGATTTTTTACATATTGTTAAAATATTGGCGAATGACAGGGGCGAAAAAAACGCCCTTGACAAATCGTCAACGGGCATTATTCATTATTTCTGTTTCTTCAGCGCTCTCAGGACCTCACACAGCTTTTCTACGTCATCGCTTGACAGCTCGTCGAAGCGGTCAAGCTCGTCCTTTACCGTGGCGATGACTGCCGAGCCGCTGCTCTTTTTGTGCCTTGAAAGGAAGAACGATGTCAAAGTCGAGGTAAGCGAGCCTATCAGCCCTATACCTACCAGCATCAGCACCATTGCTATGATCCTGCCGTAAACGGTGTGAGGGGAGATGTCGCCGTAGCCCACGGTGGTGGCGGTGACGAATGCCCACCATATGCCGTCGTTGTAAGCCATGCCCTCGGCGTAGTGTATGAGCACGCCGCCTGTGATTATCGTCATGACCGTTGCAAATACCACGTATTTGAAGCCGTTGGTGTTGTAAAACCGCCGCAGCTTTCTTAATGGTCTTGACAAAAAAGCGATTATCCTCAAAAGTCCTATTACCCGAAGCACGCTGTCAGCCCTGCCGCCGAAGGGCAGCGGGAATACCCCGTGTATCGGTATAAGCGCTATCACGTCCATATAGTTGTGCTTTAAAAAGCGCTTTTTGTCCTTTGCCTTGGCAAGGCGTGTTATAAGGTCGGCAGTGAAGATAAGATATATAACTATAAACAGCACCCACTCCCATTTTCTGAGCGACTGTATTGTGTCAAGAAGTATCAGCACCGAAGCCACCGCTGCCAGCGTGCTCATTAAATAGTCATATATCTTATGAATAATATGCTGCTTATCCATATTGATCATCTCCTGATAGGCAAATAATGCTTTTGCCTGCGCAAATAAAGCTGCCGCACATTTGCAGCAGCTCTGTTTGGTTTTGAATTTAAGTGCTGAACACAAGCTCGTTTATCACCCTTCCGGCTATCATCATGCCTGCCACCGGCGGCACGAAGGATGTCGAGCCGGGCACGGGGCGCCTGTCAGCCGCCATATCGAGCAGTATATGCGGCTTTACCGGCTCTTCCCTGGAATAGCACACAGTCAGCCCTTTTATGCCACGCTTTTTGAGCTCGTGGCGCATGACTCTCGCAAGGGGGCAGACGCTTGTCTCAAACACATCTGCTATCTCCAGACGTGAGGGGTCTGTCTTGTTGCCTGTGCCCATTGAGGATATGATGTTTACCCCTGCTTTTTTGGCGTTTTCTATCAGCAGCAGCTTTGAAGTCACCGAGTCGATAGCGTCTACTATGTAGTCATACTCGGCTATCGGTATGCTGTCTGCCGTCCCGGCGTTATAAAACAGCGTGTGCGCCGTGACCCTGCAGCCGGGGTTTATATCGAGTATGCGCTCCTTTGCGACCTCTGTTTTATACCGGCCGACAGTGCTTGTCAGGGCGTAGAGCTGCCTGTTTATGTTGGTGATATCCACCGTGTCGCTGTCGATGAGGTCTATAGCGCCTATGCCGCTTCTTGCAAGCGCCTCTGCTGCATAGCTGCCTACACCGCCTATGCCGAACACTGCAACACGCTTTGCTGCCAGCTTTTGCAGCGCATCGCCGTAGATAAGCTCTGTTCGGGTAAATCTTATGTCCATTGTTGTGACTGTCCTTTCAGAAAGTATCAAGCACGCTTTTTACCTCGCCGTCCTGAATGTAGGAGATGACTGTTTCCAAGTTTACCTCCTCGCAGGAGCGCAGGATATTTATCTCTAAGTTTTTATTATCCTTTGCAAGCTCTGCGATAAGCGCCCTTGTCCGCAGCGTGCGCATATCCTCACTTTCAGAGGACAGGGGAGCGAGGGCTTCAAGGCTGTTGTAGCGTGCAAAGGCCTCGATATCCGCACGCCTTATCAGCACGCCTGCCCTGATAAGCGTAAGTCCGTCTGCCTGCTCGCAGGGCGGCAGAGTCTCCAGCCTGCCGTCATAGAGCTGACAGCTCAGCGTATGCTCTATGCAGTCATCAAAGCAGTCGGGCAGTGCGAGCTTGTTAAAGCCGTGCTCTATGGCATAAGCTGCCGGGTCGTCTGTCGGTATGATGTCGAGCCCGAAGACCCTTGCCTGCTGCTCGCCGCTGCCGACAAAGCTGAGCTCAAACTGCGTCTCGCTGTATTTATGCAGCCGCTGATAGCACTTTGCGACAAGCAGCGATGAGATATCGCCACGCACCACGCAGGCTATCCTGTCGCCGTCATTTACGAGCGAATACTCACGCCCTGCCTTGACAAAGCGGTGCCAGATGTTCTTTTTGTATTTTTTGACTATTGAAGTTTCGATCTGTTCGGGGGTGGGCATAGTTACTCCTTGGGGCATATCAGTTACCTGTTACCTATTACCTGTTACCTATTACCTGTTACCTGTTACCTGATATAGATGCTCTCCCCGATATCTCGGGGAGAGAGTGTGTTGTTTTAAACTGTCACGGGGCTTATCTTCCAGATATTCTCCGCATAATCCTTTATCGTTCTGTCAGATGAGAACTTGCCTGCGTTGCACATATTGAGCCAGCATTTTCTTGCAAATGCCTTTTTGTCGGTGAAGTCCTTGTTGACCCTGAGCTTGGTTGCAACATAGTCCTCCAGGTCGCCCAGCAGGTAGTAGTGGTCGGGAACGTGCCAGCTTGCGCCGTCTGTCAGAGCCTTGTAAAGCTCCTCAAAGCTGCCTTCCTCGTCTGAGGGAACGCCGCCGTCGGTCACAAGGCCGTTTATCAGCACGTTTATGACACGGTTTATCCTGTCGTTCTCAAATGCGAGCTTTCTTGGGTCGTATTCGGGCATTATCTTCTCTAAGTCCTCGACCCTTGCGCCGAAGATGTAGTTGTTTTCCTCTCCTGCTTCCTCGGCTATCTCGATGTTTGCGCCGTCGTATGTGCCGAGAGTTACCGTGCCGTTTAACATCAGCTTCATGTTGCCTGTGCCGGATGCTTCTGTGCCTGCTGTGGATATCTGCTCGGAAACGTCAGAGCCTGCCACGAGCTTTTCAGCGTAGGAGACATTGTAGTTTGAAACGAACACTACCTTTATGAGGTCTTTGGTGGCAGGGTCGTTCTCTACCACTCTTGCTATCTCGTTTATCAGCTTGATTATTGCCTTTGCACGCCTGTAGCCGGGGGCAGACTTAGCGCCGAAGATGAATGTCGTGGGTGTGAAGTCCTTTATCGAGCCGTCCTTTAGCCCGAAGTAGATATAGAGGATAGAGAATGCGTTTAAAAGCTGTCTCTTGTACTCGTGAAGTCTCTTTATCTGCGTGTCAAATATAGTGTTCGGGTCTATCTTTATGCCGTCGTGAGCGAAGATGTAGTCTGCAAGCTGCTGCTTTTTGAGCTGCTTGATGCTGATAAACTCATCTATCACCTTATCGTCGTCGGCGTACTTTTCAAGCGCTTTGAGCTGGCTTAAGTCCTTTACCCAAGCATCGCTGCCGAGCAGCCTTGTTATAAGTGCGGAGAGCTCCTCGTTGCACAGTGCGAGCCAGCGGCGCTGTGTTATGCCGTTAGTCTTGTTCTGGAACCTCTCGGGATAAAGCTCATACCAGCCCTTGAGGGTGTCTGCTTTGAGTATCTCTGTGTGTATCTGCGCTACACCGTTTGTATAGCTCGAAGCATATACAGCAAGATTAGCCATTTTGAGCTGGCCGCCGTCAACAGGCGCAAGCTCCTTGATAAACTTCTTGTCCTTGCCGAGTTTGTACATCTCGCAGTAGAAGCGCTCGTTTATCATAAGGGCAAACTTGAACACTCTCGGCAGCAGCTTCTCAACGAGCTTGGTGCTCCACTTTTCAAGAGCTTCCTGCATTACCGTGTGGTTTGTATAGTTGAAGGTCTTCCTCGTTATCTCAAATGCCTTTTCAAACTCGTAGCCGTTTAAGTCAACAAGTATTCTCATAAGCTCTAAGATAGAGATAACAGGGTGTGTGTCATTAAGCTGTATGGTGACATACTCATATAAGTTGTCGAGCGTGCCGAATTTTGCCTTGTGCTTGTTTGTTATATCAGCAAGCGAAGCCGCCGAGAAGAAATATTCCTGCCTGAGCCTTAACACCTTGCCCTCGTCAAAGTTGTCGTTGGGGTAGAGCACCTTTGAGATGTTTTCGGCAGCGGTCTTTGCCTTGACCGCTTCTTCGTACCTGCCGTCGTTGAAGGCTGTGAAGTCAAACTCATCGTCAGCCTCAGCCTGCCACAGGCGCAGAGTGCCGACGTTCTTTGTGCCGAAGCCGATAATAGGCATATCGTAGGGAACAGCCTTAACTGTCATGTCGCTGTATACTACATTTACCGCCTGAGTGTCGCATCTTCTGCTCCACGGGTCGCCGTATCTCTGCCAGTCGTCAGCATACTCACGCTGGAAGCCGTCTTCTATAGTCTGCCTGAAAAGGCCGTATTTGTATCTTATGCCGTAGCCGTCGAGCGGCAGGTCGTGTGCTGCTGCCGAGTCAAGGAAGCAGGCAGCAAGTCGGCCAAGTCCGCCGTTGCCGAGCGCTGCGTCCTGAATGTCCTCCATATCGGCAAGGGATCTGCCGTTTTCTTTGAGCACAGCGTCCACCTCGTCCTTGATGCCAAGGCATAGCAGATTGTTGTAAACAGCCCTGCCCACCAAAAACTCCATAGAAAGGTAGCAGGCACGTCTGCTTGCAAGGTGCGCCTTGCGGCTCTTGTCCCAGTTGTCGTCAATAAGCCCCATTACAGCCTCGGAAACTGCGTCGTGCAGCTGCCACGAGGGGGCGTTCTTAAGGTTGCTGTCAAATTTGTTTTTGAGCGTCTCGTTAAGCTCTTTTAAGAATGCGGTCTTATCCATTCGGGTCTTCTCTCCTTTTTTCAGGCGTTGCCGCCTTTATTCTTCTTTTCAAGTTTCAGCGCCTTGCGTGAGCGAATGCGCCGTTTTATATCCTTATAGTGCAGCAGGCAGTACATTCCGCCGCCGAGCAGCACTATCAGAAATATCTTTGTCACCGTGCCGGCAGGTGTGTTCATAAACAGCAGAAATCTGTAAAGCGGCTTGTCAAGGCTCTTTTCGCAAGTCTCATACCCCTCGTCGCTAAGAGCTATCGCACCGTCACGCCTGATAAAGCATACATCCAGGTCCTTATGGCGGATAACTGTGTCGCTGCTGTCTTTGATGTCAAGGTGCGCCTTGATAACGCCCTTGTCGGCATCTGCTTTGAACTGCACCTTTTCGCCGTACTTGGGGTAATATCCGCCGTTCGTGCTCTGGGTGCAGACGTATTTGTCAAGAGCAATGGTCGAGTAGCCGAAAAGCTCGCTCGTTATAAGCTCGCCGCCCTCAGCTTCGAGGGTGAGCTTTGCCGATGTGCCCTCGGGCATTTTCTCGTGTGTGCCGAATGCCACAGTGAACACGGGCGATTCATCGTCATCGACCACCTCATCGTCTATCTCGGCGATAAGCTCGGTGTCGGGGTCGCCGTTTTCCTCATCGGCACAGGCATTTATGCAAAGACTTGCAAACAGCACTCCGCAAAGGAGCACTGCTGCAAGCTTTCTCAGTCTGATATTTATTCTCATTGATTAGTCCTTATCGTGTTCGCTGCCCGCTGATTTTTTACTTATTCACTATCCGCTGAGCGGGCATATGTAAGCGTTATTCCTCGCCGTCCCAGCAATATGTGCAGAGCTCGCACTTGTCCATGCCGATAGATTCTATCATATCGTCAAGTCTGTGGTAACGAAGCGATGTGAAGTTGAGCTGCCTGCATATCTCGTCGAGCATTTCCTTGTAGTTCTGGCTCTCGGGGTCTGCGTAGTCCTTAAGTGTCTCCATTGAGACATCGTCGCCTTCACGTTCTCTGATTATGCGCCTTGTGATAAGGTCCATCTCCGAGCTTGAACGTGAGAAATTGAGATACTTACACCCAAAAAGCAGGGGAGGGCAGGCAGGGCGGATATGAACTTCCTTAGCGCCGCTTGCGTAGAGGTATTCGGTAGTCTCACGAAGCTGTGTGCCTCTTACGATAGAGTCGTCTATCAGCAGCAGGCTCTTGTCCTTTATGAGTGACTCAACGGGGAGCATCTTCATCTTGGCTATCTCGTTTCTCTTTGACTGGTTAGTCGGCATAAAAGAACGAGGCCATGTGGGGGTGTACTTTATAAACGGTCTTGAGAAAGGCACGCCGGATTCGTTAGCGTAGCCTATAGCGTGTGCCGTACCTGAATCGGGAACGCCTGCAACGAGGTCGGGCTTTACGTCGTCACGCTTTGCGAGCAGCTTGCCGCAGTTATAGCGCATCTCCTCAACGGAAAGACCCTCATAGCTCGAACAGGGGTAGCCGTAGTATATCCACAGGAATGAGCATATCTTCATCTTCTTCTGGGGGGCATATATCTGCTCAACACCCTCAGGGGTGATGAACACTACCTCAGCAGGGCCTAATTCCTTAAGGTGAGTGTAGCCAAGGTTGAGGTATGCAAAGCTCTCGAAGGAAACGCAGTAGCCGTCCTCCTTCTGGCCGAGCACGCAGGGTGTTCTGCCGAGCCTGTCACGGGCAGCATAGATGCCCTTATTTGTCATAACGAGCAGAGTCATCGAGCCGTCTACGCTCTCCTGAACATACCTGATGCCCTCTGCGATGCTGTCTTTCTGATTGATAAGTGCAGCCACGAGCTCGGTGGGGTTGATATCGCCGCCGCTCATTTCTAAAAAGTGCGATGTGCCGCCCTTATAAACGCTCTCAACGAGTTCATCTGTATTATTTATCTTGCCGACAGTTGTGATAGCATATGTGCCGAGGTGGCTCCTGACTATCAGCGGCTGCGGCTCATAGTCGGATATACAGCCGATACCGATAAAGCCTTCCATTTTATCGACTTCGTCCTGGAATTTCGTGCGGAAGGGCGAGTTCTCGATATTATGTATCGAGCGGTCAAAGCCCTTGTCACCGTAAACTGCAAGGCCTGCACGCCTTGTGCCGAGGTGAGAATGATAATCCGTACCGTAGAAAAGATCGAACACGCAGTTCGTTTTAGAGACTGCACCAAAAAATCCACCCATTTAAAATGCCTCCCGAAAGAAAAGAATACACGTTGTAAAGTATAATGCATACACTAATATAATAGCATATTTCACCCGTTTTGTCAATTGAGCGAGCCGGCGGTTTTTGTAGATATATTATAAATTTAGTGTGGTGATTTTATTTATATTGACACCGTTCAGAGCGTCTGCCAAAGCGTCTTGCCAAGCAAAAAGCCCTTGACAAAAAGCCAAGGGTGTGGTATAATTTATGTAAGGGAATAGCCCGAGCCCCGGAGAGAACTGCTACATTGCTCCCCGGTGTTATTGGCCTCCCTGTATTAAGAATGAACGATGTAAAACACCGCCAGCCTTCTGAGGTTTATGGCGGTGCTTTACTTTTATAAAAAGCTCAGCTTACTTCTTTTTACGGAAGATAAGGTAGCATAGCGTAACAACAGCCACGAGCAGTTCCATAAGTGAAAACAAGCTCTCATATGTAACATAGTCCTGCATAGCCACCACCCCCTTGACCTTTTTGGGGAAGTACCGCCTATTCCATAGTTGAAACTCAGACTATTTGTATTATAGCATATATTTACCAATATGTCAACAAGCCCCCTCACCTGTCATAAAGTGAGGGGGCTTGTGCTGTTATCATATCTCAAACGGTGCGAGCGGTATGCCCGACTTGCCGAATATAGTCACCTCGGCGTAGTTAAAGTAGTTATACCTTGCTTTCCTGGGCTCTGCTACTTTGTCGGAGGATATGAAGATCCTCTCACCGTCGATCTTTGCATCGGCAGAAACGAATTCGCCGTCAGCGCCGGCTATCTCAAAGCCCTGCGCTTCGCCCTTCAGGTCAAAGCCGCCCTCGGCGTGCTCAAAGCTAAGCTCTATGCCGCCGTCTTTGAAAATATGCGAGCGGTACATCGGCCCGAAAGCGTCCACGTCCATGCCGTAGAACAGCTTCTCTGCCTGCAAACAAAGCCTCTCGCCGACGGGTATCTTGTCTACCGGGTGAATGTTGTCAAGCTCGCCGCAGTCAAGTATCACGGCGATACCTGTGTTCTTTACTGTCTTGTAGGCCTTCATCTGTGCAGCCCTTATCTTGCACCAGTGCTTGTAGTCGGGGTCTGCCTTGTATTTGAACATCGGCAGCTGTGTTATGATAAAGGGCAGCTCGTCGTCGCCCCACTTCTCTCTCCACAGCCCGATAAGCGAGCAAAGCAGCCTGTAATAGCTGTCAGGCTTGTGGTCGTCGCTCTCGCCCTGATAGTAGAGAAAGCCCTTTACGGTGTAGGGGCATACCCTCATTATCATAGTGTCAAAAAGCCCTGTCGGACGGAAGGGGTTGTATTCGCACATCGGCCCCGGCCAGAGGTTCTTGCCTATGCGCTCCTGAAGCTCGTCCCAGCCTATCTTCGGCTCTTTAGCGTAGACCTCTCCGGCCTTTTTATCCCACTCGGCAGCATAGCGCTCGTAGTCACGGTATTCTTTGAGCTGCTGTGAAAGGCTCTTGCCTGCTATCTTTTCTTCGTACTCATCAAGGTATGATCTAAGCTCGCTGTCACGCTCAAGGGTCGCTCTGTCTACCCAAGCAGAAGCAGATGTGCCGCCCCAGTTGCAGCCTATAAGGCCTACAGTCACGCCGAGTTCTCTGGCGAGCTTTCTTGCAAAGTAAAAGCCCACAGCGCTCCACGCCTTCGAGCTCTCAGCGCCTGCCTTTGCCCAGCAGTTGTTTGCCTCGTCAGCATAGAACATCTCATCAATATAGCCACGCTTCTGTGTGTAGTAAAAGCGCACGTTGCAGCTCTCGTCAAGGTCTTTGAGCACGTCCTTGCCGTGTACCTCGTTCTGCAATTCAAGCTCCATGTTCGACTGTCCGCCGCAGAGCCATACTTCGCCTATCATAATCCCCTTGAAGGTGAAGCTGTTGAAGCCGTCAGAAACGGTCATCTCGTACTCGCCGCCTGCGCTCATAGGCGGAAGCGTGCAGATCCACTTGTTGTTATCGTCTGCCGCAGCCGAAACCGACACGCCGTTAAGGGTGACAGTGACCTTTCTGCCCTTGTCATCAAGCCCCCAAACGGCTATGTTCTTGTCACGCTGGAGCACCATATTATCTGTGAAAATATTAGCGACTTTAAGCATAGTTATTCCTCCTTGAAATCAGTAGGCAAACTGAATTTACAAAATTGCAGCAAGTGCTGTAACGATTATTGGCATTAGTCCGAGCAGAATAAAGGCGATATTACCTTTATTTTTATGTTGTTTCTGTTCAGATCTCTTTTCTTCTGTTATAGTATCTCTTAACTTATTAAGGATCGGCTCAGAGCAGTCGGTCTTTTTGAAGATCATCATCTTATTGATCTCGGTAAAACAAATAATATATTCTCCGTCTTCAAATACTTCGCTTATTTTGTTATAGTAGATTTTTGAGGTGGATGTTTCATTATCTCTGAAAATATGATCGTCATAAAAAATGTAATGGTTTATATTGCTTTTGTTTTCCTGTAAAACCTTATATGCCTTTTTTATGTTTCGTGCTAAAAAGATAAATCCCATAAGAATAAATGTGCCAATGATCAGAAGCAGAGTGCTCCAAGAATTAAAAACCGGGTTCAATACTTTGATCATAATAGAAGACAGGATATAAATAATCGCAATTATTATGATACACGTGTCCCAATGCTTGTTTCTGCATTTTACACCAAGTTTATATTCCTCATAAGATATATTAGATTCGATTTCACCGATCTTGTTTTCCATATTTTTTTCCTTTCGGCTATAACATGAAGAGTAAATTATCGATCTTCAATTACTCTATAAAACTCTTCATGCCTCTCTCACGTCTCCATTCGAGGTATTCCTCGTATGTGCCTGCACGGTCGATGCAGCCGTCCTCGGTTATCTCGATGACACGGTTTGCGACTGTCTGCATTATCTCGTGGTCGTGGGAAGCAAATATCACAACGCCCTTGAAGTCACGAAGACCGTTGTTTACAGCGGTGATGGATTCAAGGTCTAAGTGGTTTGTAGGTCTGTCAAGTATAAGGCAGTTAGAGCCGAAAAGCATCATGCGTGAGAACATACACCTTACCTTTTCGCCGCCCGAGAGCACCTCAACGGGCTTGTAGATGTCATCGCCCGAGAAAAGCATACGCCCTAAGAAGCCACGCAGATATGTGTCAGTTATCTCCGACCTTGAATAGGGGCGCAGCCAGTCAACTATGCTCTCCTTGTGGCCGTTGAAGAACTCGCTGTTGTCCTTGGGGAAGTACGATGTGGTGATAGTCTGTCCCCAGCGGAATGTGCCCTCGTCAGGCTGCTCCTCCTCCATGAGTATCTTGAAAAGCATCGTGATAGCCTGCTCGGATTCACCTACGAAAGCCACCTTGTCGTTTCGGCCTATGGTGAAGGATATGTTATTTAACAGCTTTACGCCGTCAACTGTCTTTGAGATGCCTTCTACCTGAACTATGTCCTTGCCGGGCTCTCTGTCCATGTCAAAGCCGATGAAGGGGTATTTTCTTGAAGAAGCAGGCATCTCCTCTACGCTGAGCTTGTCTATCAGCTTTCTTCTTGCCGTAGCCTGCTTGGACTTTGACTTGTTGGCCGAGAAGCGTGAAACGAATTCCTGTAATTCCTTTATCTTCTCCTCGGTCTTCTTGTTCTGCTGCTTCATAAGTCTCTGCATCATCTGTGACGACTCGTACCAGAACTCGTAGTTGCCGACATACATCTTTATCTTGGTGTAGTCGATATCGACGATGTGGGTGCAGACATTATTTAGGAAGTGTCTGTCGTGCGATACAACGATGACAGTTCCGAAATATTCCTGTAAGAAATCCTCCAGCCAGCGTATAGCGTCTATGTCGAGGTGGTTGGTAGGCTCGTCAAGGAGTATCACGTCAGGGTTGCCGAAAAGCGCCTGCGCAAGCAGCACCTTTACCTTCTCGTTGCCCGAGAGACCCGACATCTGAGAATAGAGTATCCCCTCATCAAGACCTAAGCCCTGAATTAGCTTGGAAGCGTCAGACTCAGCCTCCCAGCCGTTTAATTCTGCAAACTCGCTCTCCAAAGCGCCTGCCTTCTCGCCGTCCTCCTCGGAGAAATCCTCCTTGGCATAGAGTGCGTCCTTTTCCCGCATGATGTCATAAAGGCGCTTGTTGCCCATTATAACTGTGTCGAGCACCGTGTACTCGTCAAATGCGAAGTGATCCTGCTTTAATACCGACATACGCTTGTCCTTGGGCATGGAAACCGTGCCTGTTGTCGGTTCAAGCTCGCCGTTGAGTATTTTAAGGAATGTCGATTTGCCTGCGCCGTTTGCGCCAATAACGCCGTAGCAGTTGCCCTCTGAGAATTTAAGGTCAACGTTTTTAAAAAGTACCTGTCCGCCGAAGCTCAGGCTCACGTCTGAAACTGTTATCATTAGCTTTACCCTCCAATTAAGTCAAAAAACATCAAATACCATTCTATAATACCACGAAACAGAGCTTTTGTCAATTATTGATTGACAAAAAAGACAAATAGTGCTATTATAAATGTATATATGCAAAAATGAATGCAAAATGCATAATGCACAATGCATAATGAAGGTGCGCCTGCGGCGGCTAAAGATCCATCGCCCGTAAGGGCGATACCGTAATTATGCATTCTTAATTATGCATTATGCATTATAAAAAAGGGGTCGTGGTCGTTTTTAAATGGACATTTTTATTATAGCGATACTTCTCATACTGTCGGCGATATGCTCGGCGACTGAGACGGCGTTCTCGTCGGTAAACCATATAAGGCTTAAAAACTACGCCGCCGAGGGCAATAAAAGTGCAAAGCGTGCGCTGGAGATAACCGAGAATTTTGACAAGGCGCTGACCTGTATACTCATAGGCAACAACGTCGTGAACATCGCTTCATCTGCACTTGCCACCGTGATATTCACCGATAAGTTCGGCAGCGGCTCGGTCGGTATAGCCACACTTGTCATGACAGTGCTGGTGCTTATCTTCGGCGAGATAATCCCTAAAAGCCTTGCCAAAGAGAACTCCGAGAGCTTTTCGCTTTTCATGGCAGCGCCGCTAAAAGCAGCAATGCTCATACTATCGCCGCTTGTGTGGATATTCACAATGATAAAAAACGGCGTGTCGGCACTTGTCGGCGCTAAAAACGACGAGCCCTCCGTCACTGAGGAGGAGCTCAAATACATCATCGACGAGATAGAGGACGAGGGCGTTTTAGAGGAGTCGGAAAGCGAGCTTGTGCGCTCGGCGCTCGAATTTGACGAGACAGCCGTTTCGCAGATACTCGTGCCGAGGATAAATATAATAGGCGTCGAGGCAGGCGAGAACCCCGAGACTGTCAGGGAGATATTCGTAGAATCAAAATTCTCACGAATACCCGTGTTTGAAAAGACGATAGACAAGATAGTCGGCATTCTCCTGCAAAGCGACTTCTACGAGTTTTACATAAACCACGAGGAGGGGCAGACGATATCCGATATCATGACCGCCCCTATATACATAAGCGAGATGCAGCTCATCTCGCAGGCACTGCGGCAGATGCAGCGCAAAAAGGTACACATGGCGGTGGTCGTTGACCAGTACGGCGGAACAGAGGGCATATGCACCCTTGAAGACATCATTGAGGAGCTCGTCGGCGAGATATACGACGAGAGCGACGAGGAGGACACCTCGTTTATCCGCCTTGGCGACGACACCTTTGATATATCGGCAGAGCTGTCGGTCAGCGACTTCCTTGAACGCATAGGCGCAGAGGAGGACGAGATAGAGAGCGATATGAACTCTATGGGCGGCTACCTCATGGAGGTCTGCGGCCATGTGCCTGACAACAACGAAGTGACCTGTGCGGGCAGGTTCGAGCTCACCGCCGTAATGGAGGGCGAGCAGCGCATAGACCGCATAAAGGTAAGGATAATAGACAAAGAGAAAGAAGGCAGCACATAATGGGCAAAAAGATAAAGAAGGAGCCCCTGACCGGGGCAGAGAAGGCATA
The DNA here is from genome assembly GCF_000686125.1 of Ruminococcus sp. NK3A76. Lineage (NCBI taxonomy): Bacteria > Bacillati > Bacillota > Clostridia > Eubacteriales > Oscillospiraceae > Ruminococcus > Ruminococcus sp. NK3A76. Next base: position 2,787,428 of record NZ_JMMA01000002.1, on the reverse strand, counting down.
CAGGGGCTTGGGAATAGGGCTCTTTGCGTACACGGTAGGCTGTGCAGGCGCAGGTGCGGTGATATTCCCTAAAATGACAGAGACTGAGAACAGAACGCTTGCAACAGTCATGTCGGCGATATTCTTTGCATACTTTGTATTCGTAGTCGTGCAGATGATACTGGCATTCAACTACTACAGAAAGACCGAGCATTTTGCAGGTGTAGGTCACGGTGTGGTGCTTGCGGCGACTACTGTCATAAACATAGTCAATCTACAGTTTTTCCTTGTTATGTTCTTTGAGGGGCTTGGAAAGACTGAGACTGCAAAGAAGATAATCGGCGGCAGCTCGGAGACAGAGTATCTGCAAACGCTTTCCGGAACATGGACAGCGCTTCTTTTCGGCATGATAGCCGTGATGATACTTGGCATCCTCTGCACGGTAAAGCTGGTAAAGAGGATAGGAGACAACTAAGGAGGAATTATCATGAAACTTTTCAGAAAAGTAATAGCTATAGTGCTTACAGCGGCTATAGGGCTTTGCATGGCATCGTGCGGTGACTCGGACAGCTCGGCATCATCGCAGAAAAAGTCAGGCTATGAGAAGACAGGCAAGTTTGTTATTGCGCTCTACCCCGAATATGCGCCGATAAGCTGCGAGAACTTTGAAAAGCTCGTAAATGACGGCTTCTATGACGGAACGCTTTTCCACAGGATAGTTGAGGGCTTTATGGCTCAGGGCGGCGTAGGCGTTGACGGCAAGACATCAGACACTATCAAGGGCGAGTTTTCCGGCAACGGCGTAAAGAACGACCTTTCCTTCAAGAGAGGCATAGTAGGCGTTTCAAGAGGCGAGGGAAATGACAGCGGCTCAAGCTCGTTCTTTATCTGCTTTGCAGACAAGAGCGCTTCTCTTGACGGCAGATATGCAGCCTTCGGCGAGGTAGTTGAGGGCATGGACGTGGTAGACGAGTTCTTAAAATGCGAGAGAACGGCAAACTCTATGGGCGAGCTGGCATCGCCTGTTTACCCGATAACTATAGACAAGGCAGTTATGCTCGAAACAAAGGACGGCGAGCCTCACAAGGCAGAGTTCACAGTTACCTACAGCCCGAGGGGAGCATAAATGGAAGCACTTATCAAATGGTTCGTCTCGCTGCTGCCGAAAAAGTTACAGGACATATACTATAAGTACGAGGAGAAATGGCTCTACCTCGTGTTCGGTGCGCTGACGACCCTTGTTTCTATAGTCACAAAGCTGATCATATTCCACGCTGTGCCCGGCAACCCCAAGTGGGAGAACACCTGCGGCGTTGTCGTGTCGTGGATATGCGCTGTGACGTTTGCGTTTTTCACAAACAAGAAATACGTCTTCAAAAACGAGACAAAGACATGGCCTGAGTTTTTCAGGGTCATGGCATCGTTTTTCGGGGCGAGGCTTGCGACACTCGTTATGGAGTGGCTGATATTCTTTATCTGCTGCGACATATGCGATATGAATCAGACTGTGATAACCTTTGCAAGCCAGGTGTTCATATTCATAGCTAACTATGTGCTCAGCAAGCTGTTCGTGTTCAGAAAGAATACTGATCCCAAAAAGGAGGGCTCGTGATATGAAAAGATTACTTGCTGTAATACTGGCAGCAGCCATGACCTTAGCGCTCGTCTCCTGCGGCGATGATGACAGCAGCGAGAAAAAGAGCAAAAAGGACAAGTCTTCATCTTCAAGTGTTGATATGTCGAAGTTTGACGATATGGCAGGCGAATACGAGTGCGTTGACGTTATCACCAACTTCAACGGTTCTGACGCAGGCTACCGCCCCAGCGAGGTCGAGGAGCGCTTTAAGGGCAGCACCATAAAGCTCGAGGGCGACAAGCTCGAAATGGAAGGCAGCAGCTTCAGCCTTAATGCCAAAAAGAGCGAGAACCTTTACTACACATACATGGTGATCGCCAAGGACAGCGGCTACGACGAAAAGCCGCACAACAGCGACAGAAAGTTCTGCCACAAGGATTACGAAGGCCCTGTGTGGTTCATGTTCGCCAAGGAAGGCACCGACCAGGGCGGCGACACACCCGTTGCCAGGGACACGATAGAGATGTACTATTCCCCCTCCGGCACGCAGGACTGGTACTTTGCGCTGACGTTTGAGAAGAAGTGATATAAAAAGGGGCTGCAACAGCCCCTTTGGCTTTACCTCTTGACATTTTAGCTAAAATGAGGTATAATAAACTTAGCTAAAATACAGGGAGGTGCTTTTTATGATGATAGCAAATGCAACGGATTTTCAGAATAACTTCGGGCGCTATCTGCAAGCAGTCCAGGAGGGCGAGGAGGTCATAATTCTCAAAAACGGAAAAGAAACAGCAAGGCTTATCTCGCACGAAAAAAGTGTTGAGTTTCTTTCACAGCAGTTAAGAGGTATATTAAAAAATGATCGTGATGAAAAAGCTATTCGTGAGGAAAGGCTGAAAAAATATGAAGATCCTGATTGATACAAATGTGATACTTGATGTCCTTTTTAACAGAGAAGATTTTTTTCAGAGTTCTTCAGCTATATGGGATATTTGTGAAGCAAAAAACACAGAGGGATATATCTCTGCTTTGTCTATTCCAAATATAATATATATTATGAGAAAAGAGCTTGATCCTCAAAAAACTTGTCAGCTTATCGAACGTATAACAATGATATTTAAAATCGTTGAGCTTAAAGAAAGTGACCTTAAAGCCGCCGCAGCTATGTATACGGATGATTACGAAGATGCTGTGCAGATGTGTCAGGCCAAGCGCATAGGCGCTGACCATATCGTCACACGCAATGTCCGTGATTATAAAAACAGCCCTGTGCCGGCACTGACGCCGACGGAATACCTGAACAGATAACAAAAAGACCAGCCCGAACCGGACTGGTCTTTAATCATGCCTTGAAAACTATCAGCCGAGAACAACCTCGATCTTGGTGTTCTCTGTCATCTTGCACTCGCATACGAAGTTGCCTTCAATTGCTTCGCCGTTAACAGTCATCGACTTAACGCCGGACTGAACGTGATCGGGGTTCTTGATCTCGATGGAGAGGTGCTTGCCTCTGAAGTTCTTTTCTATCGAGAAGCCGTCCCACTCGTGGGGGATAGAGGGGCTGATAACAAGACCCTTGGCGTTGGGTCTCATACCGCAGATACCCTCAACGCAGCCTACCATAACAGTAGAGCCTGTGCCTGTGAGCCAGTGAACGTGTGAACGTCCTGCATAGGGTGAACGTGTAGCCTCGGTGAACTGGCCGTGAACGTAGGGCTCCATGATCCTGACCTCTGCCTTGTCGTTCATGGAAGCCGGAGCGGATTCGAGGAAGTACTCAAATGCTCTGTCACCTCTGCCGAGCAGAGATTCTGCAAGTATAGCCCAGCCCTGTGTCTGCGAGAAGATACCGCCGTTCTCCTTTGTGTCGGGGTTGAAGATGTGCATGAGCGCACCGTCAAAGTAGTGATCTACATAAGGCGGCTCCATGATCTTGACGCCGTAGGGGGTGTTGAGTATCTCGTGTACCTTGTCCATAGCAGTCTCAGCCTGCTCCTTTGTAGCAAAGCCGGAGATAACTGACCATGACTGAGGATTGAGCCACATTGAAGCCTCGGGGTCGTTCTTTGCACCGACAACTACGCCGTTGTCACGGATACCTCTGATGAATCTGTCCTCGTCCCAGCAGTCAGAAAGGCTCTTGCCAAGCTCTGCCTGTGCCTTCTCTATGTATGCGATGTATTCTGTGTCGTTCTTTTCCTCTGCCCATGCCTTGATAACGCTCATAGCATAGTAGAGCTGGAATGCAACGAAGGTGCTCTCGCCCTGCTTGCCCATTCTTAAGCAGTCGTTCCAGTCTGCGTGCAGGCCTGCCGGCATCTTGTGAGCGCCGAGTCTCTCCTGCGAGAAGCGGATAGCGTTCTTTAAGTGCTCGTAAACTGTAGCGCTGCCGCCGCCTTCCTCTGCGTAAACTATCTCCTCATCGAGGAATGCTGTGTTGCCTGTCTCGCCGATGTACTTGAGTATTGTCGGGAAGAGCCAGAGAGCATCGTCAGCTCTGTAGGACGGGTGGCCTGTTTCCTTAGCGTATACGCTGTTCTCGTCGTTCTCGTCGGGGCAGGTCTCGTGTCCTGCGTTGTGGTCGAACTTAACGAGCGGTAAGCCGCCGCCGTTTGAGACCTGAGCAGAAAGCATGAAGCGTATCTTCTCAGCTGCAAGCTCGGGGTTGATGTGGATAATACCCTGGATATCCTGAACTGTGTCTCTGTAGCCGTAGCCGTTTCTGAGGCCGCAGTAGATGAAGGAAGCAGCTCTTGACCAAATGAAGGTGATGAAGCACTGATAAGCGTTCCATACGTCAACCATGTTGTTGAATTCCTCGGAAGGAGTCTTTACCTGGAAGTTGTCAAGCTCGCCGTGCCAGTAGTCAACAAGCTCCTTGAGCTCTGCATCTACCTTGCCTGCTGCCTTGTAGCTGTCAAGTATCTCAGCAGATGTCTTCGGGTCCTTCTGGCCGAGAACATAGATGAGCTCCTTTGTCTCGCCCGGGTCGAGCATGAGCTCGTTCTGGAGTGCGCCGCAGGCGTTGGAGTTGAAGTTTAGCTTGTTGTCGCAGAAGCCTCTCTCTACAGCAACGGGATTGCCGTAGTCTCTGTATGAGCCGATGAAGCTGTCAAGGCTGCCGTTGTATGCCGAAACAGGTGCGCCGACAACGCCGAAGAAACGCTCTCTGTGGTTGGAGCCTGTCTCGTCCTTGCCGCTGTTCTCATTGATGTGCTGAACTATCTTGTTGCCCTCGAAGGAAGTTCTTGTTATAAAGAGGGTGTACTGGAGGTTTACCTGATCCTGCTCGTAGTTGTTCTCGTTAGTGAACTCGATAAAGCCGAATGTCGAAAGGCTCCTTGCTCTGTCGGAATTGTTTGTGACTTTGAGTCTCCATACCTCGTATGTAGCATTTCTCGGAACATAGTATGTAAGCTCGGAAGCTATGTTTGCATACTCGCTCTTGACAGTTGTATAAGCAGTACCGTGGTGGCACTCTGTCTTGTACTTTGAAAGCGGCTTGCCTACAGGCTGCCATGTAGCGCCCCAGTAGTCCTTTGCGTCATTGTCTCTTATGTAGACATATCTGCCGGGGAGGCCGATGTTTGAGTTAAAGCGGTATCTCGCAATTCTTCCGTTAGCGCCGCTCTTTACAAAGCTGTAGCCGCCGCCGCTCTGTGAAACGATAGCGCCGTATTCGGGCGAGCCTAAGTAGTTTGCCCAGGGTGCAGGCGTATCGGGTCTTGTGATGACATATTCCTTGTTTTCAAGATCAAAATATCCGTACTTCATTGGTACACACTCTCCTTAAAAATATATTTGCAGCAGCTGCTGCATTGGTTTCATATTTTAAGGCATAAAGCCCAAGTCTATTTTAACATATTATGCAAAACTTTACAAGGGGGTCGGGAACAAAAAGTTTAAATATTTAGTGACGAAAACCTTTTCGTGCAAAAAGAATACATATCCCATTGTCGGCGGACAATGGGATATGTTAAATGACAGGTTAATATTGTCATATTTTCAAATATATCGGCCGTAGCCGGCGGCTACGGGAAAGGCATATATTGACAGCTGCGAATTTATATGCTATAATACAGACAGTCTGAGTTTCATCTATGGAATAGGCGGTATTCCCCCAAAAAGGTCAAGGGGGTGGTGGCTATGCAGGACTATGTTACATACGAGAGCTTGTTTTCGTTTATGGAACTGCTCGTGGCTGTTGTTACGCTATGCTACCTTATCTTCCGTAAAAAGAAGTAAGCTGAGCTTATTATAAAAGCAAAGCACCGCCAAAAACCTTGCACGGTTGGCGGTGCTTACTGCATCTAAAATCAACAAGGGGAATCCAATAACACCGGAGAGTAATGTAGCAGTTCTCTCCGGGGCTCGGGCTATTCCCTTAAATCAAGTATACCACACCCCTGACGTTTTGTCAAGGGTGTTTTTGGCTTTAGTGAGCGGCTTTTGCTCCTGATTATTATACCATAAGGTCGCAAACTAAGTTTGCAAACTCCACCGGGTTCTCTATCGGCAGACCCTCTATAAGCTGTGCCTGTGCGTAGAGCAGCTTGGTGTAGTCAGAGAGCTTGTCCTTGTCGTTTTCATAAAGGGCTTTGAGCTTTCCGAAGATAGCGTGGTTGGGGTTTATCTCAAGAGCCTTCTGCGCCTTTACCTTGTTCTCGTTCTGGGGGAGGGAATTGAGCACCTTCTCCATTTCTATAGTTATGTTGCCGTCAGATGCAAGGCATACAGGGTGTGTCTTCAGCTTGTTTGAAAGGCGTACTATCTTCACCTTGTCCTCTATCGCTTTCTGCATATATTCAAGCATTTCCTTGCTGTCGTCTGCAAGCTTCTTTGCTTCTTCCTTTTCTTCCTCGGTGTCAAGGTCGAGCTTTGCGTCGCTTATGGAAACGAACTTCTTGCCCTCGTATTCCATGAGCACCTTGATAGCGAACTCGTCTACCTCCTGAGTGAAATAGAGCACCTCAAAGCCCTTGTCCTTGAATGTCTCCATCTGCGGCAGAAGGTCTATGCGCTCCTTTGTCTCGCCGCAGGCGTAGTATATCTCGTTCTGGCCTTCCTTCATACGGGAAACATACTCAGCAAGCGTTACGTTCTTGCCCTCAAAGGACGAGGGGAATATGATAAGGTCTTTGAGCGTGTCCTTGCAGGCACCGTATGACTGATAGATACCGTACTTGAACTGAAGTCCGAATACCGAGAAGAACTTCTCATACTTCTCTCTGTCGTTTTTTAAGAGCTTGACAAGCTCGTTCTTTATCGAGCGCTCTAAGTTCTTGGCGATGATCTTTAACTGCCTGTCGTGCTGTAAAAGCTCACGGGAGATGTTGAGCGAGAGGTCTTCCGAATCAACAACGCCCTTTACAAAGCTGAACCAGTCAGGAAGCAGCTCTGCGCACTTCTCCATTATCATAACGCCGCTCGAATAGAGCTGCAAGCCCTTTTCATAATCCTTTGAATAGTAGTCAAAAGGCGCTCTTGCCGGAATGTAGAGCAGAGCATCATATGTGGCTGTGCCCTCGTTCTTTGCGTGAATGTGAGTTATGGGCGGCTCGTAGTCCATGAACTTCTCGATGTAGAAGTTGTTGTAATCATCATCTGTCAGCTCGGATTTAGAGCGCTTCCAGATAGGTGTCATGGTGTTGAGCGTTTCTATCTCCTTTGTGACGGTCGGCTCTTTGCCCTCTTCCTCGTAGTGGGTGTGCTCTACTTCCATTTTAATAGGGAAGCGGATATAGTCGGAATACTTCTTTACAAGCATCTGTAACTGATACTGGTCAAGATACTTGTCGTAGTTCTCCTCCTCGGTGTTGTCTTTGAGGATAAGTGTTATCTCTGTGCCGGCAGTCTCCTTATCGCAGGGCTCGACTGTGTAGCCCTCGGCACCCTTCGAGCGCCATTCAAAAGCCTGCTCCTCGCCGTAGGCCTTGGACTTTACCTTGACTTCCTTTGCGACCATGAATGCCGAGTAGAAGCCTACACCGAACTGGCCTATGATGTCAACGTCCTCGCCGAGCTCGTTTTCCTTCTTGAATGCAAGCGAGCCGGACTTGGCGATAGTGCCTAAGTTCTGTTCGAGCTCCTTTTCGGTCATGCCTATGCCGTTGTCGGTTATCTTAAGGGTGCGTGCCTCTTTGTCTGCTTCTATCATGATAGCGAAGTCGTCCTTGTTAAGACCTACCGATGTGTCGGTCAGCGATTTGAAATACAGCTTGTCGAGCGCGTCGGAAGCGTTCGATATCAGCTCACGCAGGAATATCTCCTTGTGCGTGTAGATAGAGTTTATCATCATGTCGAGCAGCTTTTTGCTCTCTGCCTTGAACTGTTTTGTGCCCATTGTCATTATCTCCTTACTATTATATAGATCAGCGGAGGCGAGCCCCCGTCGTGTACATTGTTAGCACTCTCTTTACCTGAGTGCTAAATATATTATACACCCTCACCCGTAAAAATCAATAGACTTAAAACAATATAAATGATTTGTTTACAAACAATTAACAGATGCATCACCAGAGCATTTGAAAAATGCTTTATATTATGTTATAATAATTTATGATTAGATATTTTACGGAATAAAATGAGGTTTAATAATAATGGATCAGTTTTCACAGTATGGTACTTATCAGGGGCAGTATTACGGCGGCCCGCCGTTTAACAACGACCCCATGATGATGGCTCAGGAGCAGAAAAAGGCCGAAAAGCACGGGCTGTTCGTAGCCGCAGCAAAGCTCGGCGCTCTGCTGATACTATATGAGCTGCTTACAACGGCTTTCGGCTATGTTTATTACTATATTCTCTACTATGTGAAGTCGGGCTCTTTCACATTCAGCTTTGATGAGATAAGGAAATATTTCTCAAAGCACAGGGAATTCGCAAATTCGAGCTTTGTCACGATGCTCGGCAACCTGTCTATAGTGCTCGTGTCTATGGGTATACTTATCGCAGTCGCCACGCTGCTGCTCAAGGTAGACCTGCGCCCGATGCTGAAGCCCAGCAAGGAAAAGGCGCTCGGCGGCGCTAAATGGTTCACCCTGTCGATGAGTGTCAATATAGCAGTCTCGATAGTCGTGTCTATGATCGTATCTATCCTCAGTACAGCAGGCCTTACCGTGCCGGAGCAGGATTTCTCGCTGACAGACAACAGCACAGGTGCGCTGGTGATGCAGTTTTTGTATGTTATCGTGTTGGGGCCTCTCTGCGAGGAGCTGTTATACAGAGGGCTGATAATCAGCCTGCTAAAACCCTACGGCAAGGGGCTCGCAGTGTTCTTCTCGGCATTCCTGTTCGGCTATATGCACGGCAATATACCACAGTTCGCATCTGCCTTTGCAGGCGGTCTTGTGTTTGCCGCAATAGCCGTCAAGTATGACTCTATCGTGCCTACGATAGTCATGCATATGCTAAACAACACCGTTGCGAGCATCGGCGATTTCACCGATGTGCTCAATGTCAGCGATGCGATATCAGATAATCTCTACTACAGCGTTGTTATAATATGCGGCATAGCCGGTATGTATATGCTTTTTGTGTATCTGAACGAGATAAAGCCGAAGGAAGAGAGGACATTCCTGCTCACCTCGGGCGAGCGCACAAGGGCAGTATTCTTAAATGTTGTCATGATAATATATCTCGGCTATCAGTTCATGACATATGTAAATTCCTTTATAAGCAACAACAGATAGCCGCCCGGCTCGCAGAAAAAGGGAAGGGAAAATAAAATGAAGCTATACTATATCTGGATGATACTTCCGATACTGCTTATACCGCTGTGTATCCACCTGAACAGTAAAGCCAACAAGCTCGAACACTTTTTTAATCAGCTTTACAGGCAGGGCAGGATAAATGCGCAGGAATACTTCCGTGCTATTGGAAAGACACCCCCGAGCTTCCTGGCAAACGGTATGCAGCCGCCTCCGCAGGGAACGCCTTACGTTCCCCCTCAGGGAGCGCCTGATGTTCCCCCTCGTGGGCCGCAGGGAGCGCCTGTGCCGCCGTATATGCAGCCGCAGTTTATCCCGAACACACCTCCGCAAGGGATGCAGGGTGTACCTGTTCAGCCCAATATCCAGCCGCAGCCTGCACAGAATATCCCCCTGCAAGGAATGCAGGGAACGCAGGGTGTACCTGTTCAGCCCAATATCCAGCCGCAGCCTGCACAGAATATCCCCCTGCAAGGAATGCAGGGAACGCAGGGTGTACCTGTTCAGCCAAATGTTCAGCCGCAGCCTGCAATGAACGTTCCCCCTCAGGGAATGCCTGTTCAGCCGAATATGCAGCCTGACTTTGCGCAGCGTCCCGGCTATCAGGGCATGGTGCCGCCTCAGGGCGTGCCTTATACGCCGCCCCACGAGGAAACAAAGATAAGCTCGTCGTCAGTCATGCTGACAGTCGGCGTTATACTCGTATCAATAGCAGGCCTTGTGTTTGCGACTGCTCTTTGGGCGTCTCTCGGAGGCTCGGGAAGAACAGGCATCATAGGCATAGCAGCGGTATTCTTCTTTATAATATCACTGTTTTCGTATAAAAAGCTCGGTATCAAGGATTCATCGAATGCCTTCTATACGCTCGGCTCGGTATTCACAGTCATAACCTACCTGACGGCAGGCTACTATGAGCTCTTTGGTGAAGCCCTCAGCTTTGACGGCGTTCACCAATGGCTGTTTATAGGCGGAGCGTCGGCAATCGTCTCGGCGCTGGCGTATAAGGGCTATTCACTCTATAAAAAGAAATACCTTGCGATCATGTCGCTCGCAGGCGGCTTTGCGGCCTACCTGCTCATCGCAAGGGATATCTCGGGCAGCAGCATAAGTGTATTCTCACTTCTCGGCTCTGTCGGTCTGTCAGCCTGCCTTGCAGCAGTCATCTATATCGCAAAAGGCAAGCCCGACTGGGTTTGCGACACGCTTATAGTATGCGCAGGCATCTCGGGCGTGATATCCGTCCTCTCGCCGTTTGTTTATAATATCGGCGACTGGGCTGTGGCCGATTATTTCACGGCAATAATACTCTTTGCGATAATCTCGCTCTACGCCTTCAAGCGTGACTCAAAGCCCATGCAGGCTTTCCACAGCGTGTATATGCTCGCTGTCACCTTAAGTGTAGTATTGCAGATATTCGGTGAGGACGGCAGCGAGCTTGATAAGCTCACAGCAGCATTCTTTGCATTCATATGCATGGGACTTATATACAGAGCCTTTGCGGCACTGCGCACATCTGTGTCTGACAATATCTTCTCTATAGCATCAGGTCTGACGCTCATACTCATGGCGGACTTATCAGACAACAGCATTCTTCCCTTTGTATGCTCTGTATTCATGATAGGCTGTTTCTGCATCTATGCACTCGAAAAAAAGCCCTATTCGCCGATCTATGCCGTGCTCGCTCCCTTGACAGTGGCATATATGGGTGCGTGCTTAGATTCATACCTTACTTATGTTCAGGACGTTTCCACCGGCGGCTATATGATAATACTCGTATCAGTCATCTACTCGGCAGCGGCCCTCGGGCTCACGGCACTCAGCAAAGCCCCACGCAAGGTCGATCTTCACTATATAAGCGGCGCATTTCTCGTCGCAGCAGCGCTTTGTACATTCGCACTTGTCGATGTTTCGGGAGCTTCTGTCGCCCAGAGAGCTCTCGCACTTGCAGCAGGCATATTCGCACTTGTCGCAGTGTTCAGGGGCAAGATACAGCCGCTCACGGCAGTTCCGGCATTTATGTGTACGGCGCTCGTGGCACTCTGCGGCCAGAGCGTGACACCAGACAGCCATTATGCAGGCAAGCTGATAGGCTCGATTGCGGCGTATGCGGCATTTGTGGTGCTCTCTAAGATATATTACCCGAAAATGGTCTATTTCTACGAGCCCAGAGCCCTCACCCCCGAGGAGCAGGCAAGAATGGTCTATATGCAGGGCTCGCCCATGCAGCGCATGAGACCGATAAAGACCAGATCCTTCAGGATAGACGTGTTCATATTCGGTGCTGCTTCTGCGGTGCTTCAGCTGTTTGCTATAAGCGCTGACTATGTGCTCTATGCAAACAAGAGGGCTGTTGATTTTGGTATGACAGCCCCCGACAGGATAGAATTCGCAGTTCCTCTGCTTTCGTGGGTATGCCTGACACTTCTTATCGTCATGCTTATCAGGGAGAAGAACCCCAAAACAGCCAACACCGTGTTTGCTGTGGGCGCATCGATCACATCGCTCGGCGTGTGCGATTCGCTGATATCCTTTATCAACAAGTTCATCTCGGATAATCACGGCCTTGGCCTGCTCGTTTCGTCGGGCATCGTGTTTGTATGCCTGTGCATTCTCTCACGCTTTATATTCAGCGAGATGCTCTATACAAAGAAGCAGGACGCTATCGTGCCCGATTTCTTCGCAATATCGGCACTGGCAGCGCTTCACAGGTTATTCCTTATAGCAGACAACGGCTCGGGGCAGCCTTATTTCCAGACAAAGCTGTTCGTATTCTTCCTTGCAGTCGGCTTCTACGCCTTTATGCTCATAAGAAAGAAAAGCAGCGAGCTGCAGAATACCGTGTTCAGGCTCGCATCAGCCGGTGCGCTGCTGGTCGCCTTTATCGAAAGGCCTTTCCTCGTGTCGGATCAGGAGACTGTCGAGCTCAAGGTCACAGTCGTGGCTATAACGATATTCGGCTTTGCAGCCAAGTACATACTTAAGAAAAACAAAATGGCCGCCGAAAATTTCGCTACTGCGGTACACGTTTTCGCAATGGTGCTTCTCATAGGCGATGCACTCGTCCACCAGTCGCTCGCAAACACGCTTATAGTCATGAGCGTTGCGACCTGTGTTATGATAGTTTCGTTCATCATCAAGAGAAAGCGCTGGTTCCTGATATCCTCCTGTATGCTGGTAGGACTTACTATCTACATCTGTCAGGAATTCCTCTCAGACCTCAGCTGGTGGGTATATCTGCTCGTTATCGGCATCACGCTCATAGCGATAGCCGTTACCAACGAATACCTCAAAAACCGCAATGACCCGCAGCAGGGCTCCGAAAAAAAGGGCAGGCTGTTTGAGGAGTGGAAGTGGTGATGAGCTGCGGCTTTCACCGGCTAAAAGAATAAAGAATAATCAAGGTATCGGCTGCGCTGATGAGATCTAAAATCATCAGCCGCAGGTCGGTACCTCTTTTTTTGTGTGGGGAGACAGAGGAAATAAGCTGTCACAGCCGCCTTTTTTGTTCAACACCTACAATCGTGATAGGAAATAGCTGCGCTGCGGTTGTTTATTCCTACAAATCCTACAAAACTACTTGACATTGTGGGTAATGTGTGGTAGAATGTAATCACAGTAAAAACATAGAAAACCGATAGGAATTATAACGCACCCATATTTCCGTCGGAAAATGCGCACAAGGAGAGAACGAAATGAGATTCGGATATGCAGACAAGATAAGCGAGACCAAACGAATGTACCGATGTTGATGTTAAAGCTACAGATACATAAAAGATACAGATAAAAAAGAAAGAGAAACAAAACACCCTTTATGAAAAGTTCAGTACATTAACGGAGGTCATTTAAAATGAGTAAGATAACAGAAAGAAATTTAAAGTTTGAAACAAAGCAGCTTCATATAGGCCAGGAGTCACCTGACCCGACAACAGATGCAAGAGCCGTTCCGATATACCTGACATCGTCTTATGTGTTCCACAACAGCCAGCACGCAGCTGACCGTTTCGGCCTCAGAGATGCAGGCAACATCTACGGCAGACTTACAAACCCCACACAGGACGTTTTTGAAAGACGTATCGCAGCTTTAGAGGGCGGCGTGGCAGCACTCGCAGTCGGTTCCGGTGCAGCAGCTATCACATATGCTATCCAGACAGCAGCTCACGCAGGCGACCACATCATAGCAGCAAAGAACATCTACGGCGGCACATACAATCTGCTCGCTCACACACTTAAGGACTACGGCATTGACACGACATTCGTAGACCCCTTCGACTATGACGGCATCGAGGCAGCTATCAAGGACAACACAAAGGCAATAGAAATAGAGACTCTCGGCAACCCCAACTCCGAGGTAGTCGATATCGAGCGCATCGCAAATATCGCACACAAGCATAAGATACCGCTCATCGTTGACAACACCTTTGCTACTCCTTACCTTGTAAGACCTATCGAGTACGGCGCTGATATCGTTGTTCACTCGGCTACAAAGTTCATAGGCGGCCACGGCACGACAATAGGCGGCGTTATCGTAGATTCAGGCAAGTTCGACTGGGAAGCAAGCGGCAAGTTCCCGTGGCTCGTAGAGCCCAATGTGAGCTACCACGGTGTCAGCTTCACAAAGGCTGTAGGCCCTGCTGCATTCGTAACATATATAAGAGCTATCCTCCTTCGTGACACAGGCTCGACACTTTCCCCGGTACACGCATTCGTGTTCTTACAGGGTCTTGAGACACTTTCTCTCAGAGTTGAGCGTCACGCTGAGAACGCACTCAAGGTAGTCAAGTTCTTAAGCGAGCAGCCCAAGGTTGAAAAGGTAAATCACCCTTCTGTATCCACAGACCCTGCACAGCAGGAGCTTTATAAGAAGTATTTCCCGAACGGCGGCGGCTCTATCTTCACATTTGAGATAAAGGGCGGTGCTGCTGAGGCACAGAAGTTCATCGACAACCTCCAGCTGTTCTCACTGCTTGCAAACGTAGCAGACGTTAAGAGCCTTGCTATCCACCCGGCATCGACCACTCACTCCGAGTGCAACGAGCAGGAGCTCGCAGACCAGGGCATCAAGCCCAACACCATCAGGCTCTCGATAGGCACAGAGCACATTGATGACATACTCTTTGACATCAAGGAAGCTCTCGACGCAGTCTGATAAGCACACAATAAAAGCTAAAAAAAGATATGATATCCTACCTCCTCAATAAAGGATAAAATATTTAAGGCAACACCGCACGAAGATTGTGCGCAAATTGCGCAGTCAGCTTTTTCGTCAGATTGCACAGATTTTCCGAAGGAATACTACCGTATTTCAAGGAAAAAATGTGTAATATGACGGAAAAGATGCAAGTAAGTTGCGTACAAAGCCTTCAGGCGGTCTTTGTGCGGTGTTGCCTTAAGCATACTACCTACCACAAACAAGATATCCCCCCTTTCCCGACTAAGCCACGGGAGAGGGGAGACTTGTTTTCAGGTAACAGGTAACAGGTAACAGGTGGGCTGATACCGGCATAAAGATCACCCCTGAGGTCATGTATCAAAACCTCAGGGGCATTATTATTTATATCCGTGCGCCTTTGGCGCACACCTTACCTGTTACCTGTTACTTGTTACTTGTTACCTGTTGTTGACCGTATCTTCATAAGCGGTTCTTCGAGGGCGGAGGCGGTGAGGGCGGCGAGGACGCATTTGACTATGTCTGTCGGCAGAAATGCCAGCGCAAAGGGGAATATCGCTTGCTTAAGCCCCATTTTTGTGTAGTATATGCCTTGTATGATACCGGGGATATCGACTGCAAGTATGCCTATGACTATCGCAAGTGTGAGGTATACCGCAAAGTGTGCCGTTTTGCGCTTAGCGCCTGTGAAGCGGGGGTCTGTTATCTTGAAGATACCTGTCCTTGCAAGAGCTATGAGCACCGGCGTGATGTAAAAGCCTATGATATATCCGCCGCCTGCTGTCGGAAAGCGTGTATACAGAGTGCCGAAGCCTGACATGACAGGCAGCCCGACAATGCCGAGCATCATATAAACAAGCCCCACCAGAAACGCCTCGAACGGGCTTAAAAGCAGCCCTGCGAGTATAACGCCGAAGGTCTGTAACGTAAAGCTCACCCCGGCGGAGAAGGGGTTTGGCACTGCTATCCACGAGCAGATGCATATGAGCGCTGCAAACATCGCCGCAAAGGCTATCCTTTCCGGCGAAAAGCGGCCTTTGTCTTTTCTTTTGTCTATCGCTGACGAACTGTTCATTATTATGTCACCTCATAACTTTATTGTCGTTGACATTTGATATCATACCATATAATTTCATATTTGTCAACCCCCCTATCGTAAATAAGATAACAATTCAGGATATGATATGCTCTTGCTTGACTTTAGTGCGGCTTTATGATATAATTTAAGATGTATAACTATCTTGTTTTACGAAAGGGGGCTTGCCTTGTGTTTCACGACGGAACCGAGCTTCTGAAGCTCGTGTATTTTGACTACAGTGCCTGTATAGTGCTTGCCATGATACTTGTTTCGACGGTCATGAGAAAGATGACCAAGGGCAGGCTCAATCTGCTGTTCATAGCGCTCAGTGTAACGGCGTTTATAGCATCGGCTGCTGACTGCTACGCCGTAAGGCATGACAATATGCTCTATGACAACATCGCCGTGCGTATGATCGAGCACGAGGTGTATCTGCTGTTCCATATAGTGACGACACCTCTTTTCTGTATGTATGCGACCGAGCTTACGGATACACGTCATCTTGTAAGGCGGCACCCGGTGCTCAGGCATCTGCTCTCGCTGCCCTTGATAGCAGCGGCAGGCGCTCTGCTGATAAACCCCATAAACAAGAAGACGTTCTATTTTGACGAGACTATGCACTACGCCCGTGGCGAGTGGTTCTGGCTGCTTTATGTCGTGGCTGCGGTGTATATATGCTATCTTATATTTTTCCTGTTCCGGTTCAAACGCTCTGTCGGCGTGGCACGGTGGGTGTCGCTGCTGATACTGCTTGTGTGTATGCTCGGGGCTATCGTTTTGCAGATGTTCTTCCCGAGATACCCGGTCGAGATGTTCGCTACAGCCGTGGGTCTGCTGTTTATCTCGGCAATGGTGCAGCGCCCCGAGGAGATAATGGACGTAGAATCGGGGGCAAAGAGCCGCTCGGCATTTGCTGAGGATATGCAGCGCTCGTATGACAACCACAAAGCGTTTGATATCATTATCCTCAAAGAGAGCAACCTCCACTCCTTCGGCGACCTGCTCAGCTACGAGGAGAGGATAAAGCTGCTGCGCCGCACAATAGAGAATGTCAGCAAATTAAGCCAGCAGACTGGCGTTTACTGCGAGGTGTATTACCTGCGTGGCGGCGTGTTTGCGCTCACACTTGATGATGTATACCGTGAGCAGTCGATGGAGCTTGCTCATGCGCTCAACAAGGAAATGAAGCTGCCTATCAAGGTCAGCAGTATGCATATAAACCTGATAACCTACGTCTGCCTGATACACTGCCCGGAGGATCTTGGCAGCAAAACGGCGCTGTTTGACTTTATCAACAAGGCTATCCCGGCGGACGATGAGGTGACACTGGCTGAGGATATCCTGAGCTCCGGCAGGTACGATATGCTCATAGATATGGAGTCGATAATCGGCAGGGCTGTGTCTGAAAACACGCTGGAGGTCTACTACCAGCCGATATATTCTATAAACGAAAAGCGCTTTACCTCGGCCGAGGCTTTGATAAGGCTCAAAGACGAGAAATACGGCTTCGTGCCGCCTGACCTGTTTATCCCCGAGGCGGAGAAAAACGGCCAGATACACAAGATAGGCAGGTTCGTGTTCGAGAGCGTGTGCGACCTGATAGCAAGCGACGAGTTTTCAGAGCTCGGGCTTGATTACATCGAGATAAACCTCTCAGTCGTCGAGTGTATGAGAGATACGCTCGCTGACGATATTATAAGCACCCTCGAACGCTTCGGCATATCCCATGACAGGATAAACCTGGAGATAACCGAGACATTTGCGGCCAAATCGCAGAGCGTTATGGAGGCAAACATAAGAAAGCTCACCGAGGCCGGGATAACATTTTCGCTCGATGATTTCGGAACAGGCTACTCCAATATGCAGAGCATAGCACTGCTCCCTCTTACCATAACCAAGCTCGACAAGACCTTTGCGAGCCTTGAAGACAACAAAAAGATGACTGTCGTCGTTGAGCATTCGATAGACCTTATAAAGGCCTTGCAGATGAAGATAGTCGTCGAGGGCGTTGAGACAAAGGAGATGCTGGAGCGGTTCTCTCAGCTTGGCTGTGAGTATATCCAGGGCTACTATTTCTCAAAGCCGCTGCCGAGAGAGGACTTTATAAAGTTCATAACCGAGCGAAACCAAGTCCCGCAGGGCTGATATTTTAATTACGTTTACCCAAATAAATTCTATATTTTCCGGAGATGATCTCTTTGACAACTTTATTCGCAGAATCACAGATGCAGAATGTCTATACGCCGCTCAATTTCGGGCCGCACCTGATATTCTGCCTAATTGCGACCGCAGTTTACTGCACACAGTATTACAGAAAGCACTCGTCGCACTACCTGCTGCTCGCACTTGCAGTAGACGGCACATTCCTCACACAGATAAATACCGATTCGATATTTATTGCCCTGCTCGGGGTGTTCGAGGTGGCTATGCTGATAGCAGCAGCCGTGATAGCTTTCAGAGCCGGCAAGGAGAATAAGCCGGCTCAGGAGCAGGCTTCATCAGGCGCTGACGATGACCATACACCTCCTGCACAGGAGAAGGAAGACGCTGTGGAAAAGGCGTTTGATGACTGATATGAAGATATGTATCCTTGATGCCGAGACAGTGACCCGTGACGATGTCAGGCTTGATGCTATAACCGAACTCGGCGAGGCGAAGGTCTTCGGCTTTACCAAAAATGAGGACATAGCGCAGGCGATAGGTGATGCAGATGCTGTTATCTGCAACAAGTGCCTTATTACCGAGCAGGTGTTCTCAGCGTGTGAGAACTTAAAATACGTCGGGCTTTTCGCAACGGGGTATAACAATATCGACCTCGCTGCTGCCACAAAGCACGGCGCTGTGGTGTGCAACGTGCCGAGCTATTCGCGTGACGCGGTGGCACAGCATACATTTGCGTTCATTCTTGAATACTATTCAAAGATATCGCAGTATATAAAAATGACCGCTGACGGCGGCTGGATAAATTATAAGCTGTTTTCAAATTTTTGCATACCGACCGCCGAGGTGTCGGGCAGGACTATGGGTATAGTCGGCTACGGCAGCATAGGGCGAAAGGTCGCAGACATAGCAAGAGCCTTCGGCATGAAGGTGATAACATACACCCGTTCTCCGCAGAAGGTGACAGACGGCACCGAATGTGTGAGCTTAGAGGAGCTGCTGAAGCGCTCGGATATCGTATCGCTCCACTGTCCGTTGACAGCAGAGAATGACAAGATGATAAACGCCGAGACACTTAGCCTTATGAAGCCCTCGGCACTTCTTGTGAACACCGCAAGGGGAGGGCTCGTTGACGAGCCTGCGCTTGCAAAAGCCCTTAAAGACGGCGTGATAGCCGCTGCCTGCGTTGATGCGCTGACCCTGGAGCCTATGCGTGAGGACTGCGCTTTGCAGGGGGTAGATAACTGCTTTATAACTCCGCACGTTGCGTGGGCACCGAGGGAAACAAGAGAGCGCCTTATTGAGCGTGTCGCTGAGAACCTGCGTGCATGGCGTGACGGTGTACCGATAAACGTGGTGAACAGATGAGGCGGGTCTTAGCTCTGCTTTCGGTGCTTGCTGTAAGCGTGCTGCTGGCGGTTTCGGCCGCAGCGCTTGACTTTGACCCTTACAAGGCCGATGTCAGCTGGGACAATGCCCCGGAGGGAACGGCTTATCTTGACATACTGATAAAGCTGCCCGAGGACGATGCGGCATACACGTCATTCAACGCACCGCCGAGGAGGATAGCAAAGGGTACCATTGACAAAGAGGAAAGGGCTGTCTACGAATACGAGAGCCTGAACATAACCTCTGAGAGCGAGATAGCAAAATACCAAAGCGGCGGCTATGTCAGCATGACCTGCCATTACAGGTATCTTCGCACTATGACGATAAGCGGCAACGACAAGGAAGGTTACTTTGACCGGGTGAAGCAGAAGCTCGAGCTCTACGCCGGCACAGCCCCCGACCTGACGGATATCCACAAGAAATACGGCGACCTTAAGGCCGCTTATGTAGACCAAAACGGCAAGGTGCTGGGCGTTACCGACAGCTTTGAGGTGATGTATGACAAAAGCGAGCCCTATGCCATTGTTGCGGACGGCGGCAAGCTCACCTTCCGCATTTTCGGCAGCGGCACGTTTTCGGGTATCATTGAGCGCTTCGGCGGTGCTGTAAAGCTCGCATACACTGTGCTTATCATAGCGACAGTGTCGGCGCTTGTGATACTTATAAGGCACATAGCAGGGCGAAAAGAGCCCGATGAAACAGCGGAAGGAGAATAATAAGCTATGCCTGAATACTGGGACTTATATGACAGACAGCTAAGGCCGCTTGGTAAAAAATACGAGCGTGACGACAGTAAGCAGATGCCAAAGGGCGAGTTTCATATTGTCGCAAATATACTGTCCGTGAACCGTCAGGGCAGGATGCTCATAACCAGGCGCTACGAGGGCAAGAACCACGGCGGCTACTGGGAGATATCAGGCGGCTCGGTGCTGTCAGGCGAGCAGCCTGTTGACGGCGCTGCAAGAGAGCTTTTTGAAGAAACAGGCCTTAAAGCCGACCCCGGTGAGCTGCGCTACATGGGGCAGATAATCAGGGAAAGCTCAGGCTGCATACACAATTTCTATCTCTATGAGGGGGATTTCACGGAAGCTGACATCACCTTGCAGGAGGGCGAGACGACCGACTTTAAGCTCGTCTGGCCGAGGGAGATAGAGCGCATGGCGTATGCCGATGAGTTTCTGGATTTCCTTTTCTACCGCATCAAGGCGGTGTACGGAGACTGGTTTTATAAGCATAAATAACGCCGGACGGCAGCCGGCAGTTAACAGTCAAACAGCCCGAATGGGCATCTGCGCCCGAAGGGCGCACCTCACCTGTTACCTGTTAACTGTGACCTGTTACCTGAACTAATAAGGAGAGTAAATAAAATGTCATACTTAAAGGAAAAAAAGAGAGTAGTAGTCAAGCTCGGAACATCTACGCTTACACACAGAACGGGCAGACTTAACATCAGGCGTGTCGAGGGGCTTGTTAAGAACCTTGCCGACCTGCAAAACGCAGGGCACGAGATAATCCTCGTGTCGTCGGGCGCTGTGGGGCTTGGCGTTGCAAAGCTCGGGCTTGCCGCTAAGCCTAAGGACACCCCCTCAAAGCAGGCGTGCGCCGCAGTCGGCCAGTGCGAGCTTATGTATCTTTACGACAAGCTCTTTTCGGAATACAGCCTGAATGTGGCTCAGATGCTGCTTACCAAATTCATGCTGCTTGAGGACAGGCGGCAGAACGTCAAGAATGCTCTTGAAAAGATAATCGAACACGGCGTTATCCCCGTTATCAACGAGAATGACACTGTGGCTATAGACGAGCTGGAGCTTGAAGTGGGCGAGAACGATTCGCTCGCAGCGACAGTTGCAGAGCTTGCAGATGCCGACCTGCTCATCATCATGTCAGACATCGACGGTCTCTATGACGGCGACCCGAGAAAGGACGACGGTGCAAGCCTTATCCCCGTAGTCGATGAGATAACCGACGAGATAAGAGAGCTCGCAGGCGGCTCGGGCACAAAGCTCGGCACAGGCGGCATGATAACCAAGCTCAACGCCGCAAAGATAGCCAACGAAGCCGGCATAGACATGATAATCATAAACGGCAAGAACCCCGACAATCTCTACTGGCTTTTTGAGACAGGAGAAATGGGTACGATATTCAAGGCAAATAAAAGCAACGACTGAAAGGAAGAATGAAAATGCTCAACTATATCGAACAGTTAGGCTTTAATGCAAAGCAGTGCAAGGTGACGCTCGCAAGCGCCACCACAGAGGAGAAGAACGCAGCTATCATGGAGATAGCCAACCTGTTGCGCCGCTACAAGCGTGAGATAATCGCACAGAACGAGATAGACCTCGAAAACGGCAGCAGACGTGGCCTTTCCGACGCTCTGCTCGACAGACTCATGCTCAACGAAAAGCGCATCGACGCTATGGCTGATGCCTGCGAGCATCTGTGCATACTTGAAGACCCGGTAGGCGCTGTTGACGGCGGCCACCTCTCGCCTAAGGGTATGCGCATACTCAAAACAAGAGTTCCGCTCGGCGTTATAGGCATAATCTTCGAGTCACGCCCGAATGTTACGGTAGACGCAGGCGCTCTCTGCTTGAAATCCGGCAACTGCTGTATACTCCGTGGCGGCAAGGAAGCAATAAACACAAACATCACCCTCTGCGCTCTTATGAGAAAGGCATTAAAGACTGCCGGCCTGCCTGAGGACTGCATTCAGCTTGTTGAGAACACCGAGCGTGAGATGGCTGTTCTTATGATGAAGTGCAACGAGTATATCGACGTGCTTATCCCGAGAGGCGGCGCAAGGCTCATTCAGGCAGTAGTTAAGCAGGCTACAGTTCCGGTCATCGAGACAGGAGCAGGCAACTGCCATGTTTATGTTGACTCCACTGCCGAGCTCGATATGGCTGTGAATATAGTTGACAACGGCAAGACACAGCGCCCGAGCGTGTGCAATGCTATCGAGACTGTGCTTATACACCGTGACATAGCAGAGGACTTCCTGCCTAAGATGAAGAAAAAGCTCGACGAGCACAATGTTGAGCTCAGGGGCGACGAGATGACAAAGATGATACTCGGCGACTGCGTAGTTCCTGTGACTGAGGACGACTACGCCGCAGAGTTCGGCGACTATATACTCGCAGTAAGGGTAGTTGACAGCTTAGGCGAGGCGATAGAGCATATCCAGAAGTATTCGACAGGCCACTCTGAGTGCATAGTTACAGAGAGCCTTTTCGCAGCTGATGAGTTCCAGAAGCGCATCGACGCAGCAGCCGTTTATGTAAACTGCTCGACACGCTTTACCGACGGTGAGGAGTTCGGCCTCGGCGCTGAGATAGGCATATCCACCCAGAAGCTCCACACCCGTGGACCTATGGGCCTTAAGGAGCTCACCACAGTCAAGTATCTTATCAACGGCAGCGGCCAGATAAGAGGGTAAACAGTGAATAGTGAATAGTGAAAAGTGAATAGTGAAGAGTGTTGGTGTTCGCTTCGCTCACATATTTTAAAATCATCGACCGTAGGTCGATACCTCAACTATTCACTATTCATTATTCGTTATTCACTCTTCACTTTTGTAAAAAATGCATTTCCCCGGAGTTTTCAGACTTCGGGGAATGTTTTTTTAGCGGCTCACCCTCTCCGAAAAGCGGTTTTCGGGCTGTAATAGGAAATTTAACTAATAATTGTCCTTTATTCATTAATTTTAATATTTTTATTAATCATAATATGCTATACTTTATAATGCACAGGTATGACAGTGCGTTCACTATGCATTACAGGTGGTTTGATGATGAAAAACAATCAGTCTTCACATATAAAGAATACCAGAAATCTTCTGATAATATCAAACTGCGTTATCCTTATATCTGTTCTTGTTATGGCGTTTTATATGATGTATTCCAAAATGACCGAGTCTAAGGACCGCAACGTCAGCAGCATGACCTCATTTGCGAGCTCGCTGCTAAAAGAGCGTATGGTCGATTTTATGGATTCGACACAGAAAAGCACCGAGGCCTTTTTCCGGTGCGAGCATAAGAACTTCTACCCCGACGAGAGCAAAATGGATATCACAGAGATACATAAGCAGCAGGACGAGATAACTGCCGAGCTGCTCGAGATGAGCCTGTCGGATTACTACGCTGACTACGGTATCGCCTATGACGACGGCAGCACCGCAGGTATCATAACCGACAGCACGAGAGATGCTTTCAGCGGCGATGTGTATTCGGCTCTTAACAGCTTTATGAAAGGCGAGAATATACAGAACTGGGGCACAGGCTACGGCGGCAATTTCGATAAGCTCTATTTTGTCAAGAGGGTCAATGACCATGCGATAATGACAGTCTCGCTCTATACCAAAGAGGTCGAACGCAGAATGAAGGACGTAACAGGCATCGCCGATGCTAAGACAAATATCATTGATAAGGACGGCAACATTATCTTCACTGCCGATTCCGAGATAAAGGATATGTCCGGCAACCATATAGATAACCGCCTTTTCTCGATGATAACCGATGAGCATAATACCACTATCTCCGATGAAGACTACTATGTGGCGACTGATGATATCAACGACAACTGGCGCACAGTCTGCGTCTTCTCGAAGGAGCGCTTCAATCAGGAGAACAAGCAGCAGTTCACCTCGCTGCTCATAATCGGTATAAGCGCTGCCCTTCTCAGTGCGCTTATATCGCTTTTCATCACAAGAAAGCTCTCTGCGGCAGCTCTTGCACAGCTCTACGCATCAGGCCTTGACGGTGTTGACAGGCTCACAAAGCTCACAAATAAATTCTCCACTGAGGATATGATAATAGAAACTCTCGAATCGAGCCCTATGGGCAGCTGCTACGGCCTTGTGCTCATAGATATAGATAACCTTAAGGAGATAAACGACAGTCTCGGCCGTACAAAGGGCGATGATACGATACTCCAGGTGTCGAGCCTTATCAGGTCGGTGTTCGGTGAGAGCGCCGTAATAGGCAGGCTTGGCGGCGATAAGTTTGAAACGCTCGCTGATGTGACGGATTTTGACCTGTTCAAGTGCCTTTCCACTCTTGAACATAAGTGTGCAGACCTCTGCGAGAGCCTTAACAGCACATTCGCTGACGATAATAAGCACTATAAGATAACAGTCAGCGTCGGTGCAGCGCTCTATCCTCTTTCGAGCGATACCTATGAGGGGCTTGTGGCAAACGCCGACGAGGCGCTGAGAGTATCCAAGCAAAAGGGCGGCGGCTGCTTTACTGTTTACAGACGCACCGAGTCCAGAAAGGACGGTGAGGACAGATGAAGCGCCGGATCAAAAGAGCAGCGGCAGCCGCAACAGCCGCTGTGATGCTCATCATGTGCTCGTGCAGCCCTGCCGACCAGCACTTTGAGCATAATGACCGCATAAAGCTGTCCTTCTCGTGGTGGGGCAAGGACGTAAGGCATGAATATACCACCGAAGCTATCGAGATCTTTGAAGAACAGAACGAGGACGTGCTTGTCTACCCCAGATACGCAGAATGGGCAGGCTTCAAGGACAGAATGGATTCAAAGATAAGCTCGCACAGCGAGGCTGATGTCATGCAGATAAACTTCGGCTGGCTGTATGAGTACAGCAAGAAGGGCTATGAGTTCTATGACCTCGGAAAGCTCTGTGATACGATAAACCTTCTCAGCTTTGACAGCAGCGTGCTCGAATACGGCATGATAGACGGCAAGCTCTGCGGTATCCCGATATCCATGAACGCCCAGACCGTCTATGTCAACAAGACGCTGTTTGATAAGTATTCGCTGCCCATGCCGACAACGTGGGACGACTACTTCAAGGCCGCCGAGATCATGAATAAGGACGGCATATATGTGCTCAGGCTCTCACCAAGCTCGGCATGGCACCTACCTCTGCATAGCCTATACAGAGCAGAAGACAGGCAAGCGTATGCTCGATGAAAAGGGCAGCCTCGGCTTTGATGAAGCGGACTTCGAGGTGATGTTCGATTTCTACAAGCAGCTTGTCGATAAGGGCGTTACCAAGATAATAGATGACCGTGACAGGAAGGACTTTGAAGACGGCAAAGCCGCAGGCACGGTCATGTGGATATCTGATGCGGCGTATTACGTTGCCCCCTGCCGGGATAAGGGCAATGAGATAGCTGTTGCGGATTACCCCGTGATAGAGGGCGCAGCAGTCTACGGCTGGTATGCAAAGCCTACCTCGCTCTACTGTATAAGCGGCCATACCAAGCACCCCGAGGAGGCGGCAAAGCTCGTCGAGTTCCTTCTCAGCTCGCAGGAAATGGCCAAGCTCAGAGGCCTTGAAAACGGCGTTCCTGCCAGCAAGAGCTCGCTTGAGGTGCTCGAAGCAAACGATATGATAGACGGCATACAGATAGAAGCCGACGAGATGCGCAAGACACACACCCCGAATATCAAGCTGCTCTCGCCTTATACCGAGACGGCTGAGTTCATCTCAGGGTTTGATGAGCTTTCAGGAAAAGTGTTTGACGGCAGCATGGAGATACCCGAGGCTGCAAAGCAGATGAGAGAGATAATAACTCAGGCACTTGACAAATAAGCTGCTAATATAAAATTTTGGAGGTCACATAAATGGCAAAAAACCAGATACCAATGAGTAAAACGCTTACCCAGAATATGGCGGCCAAGGCAAGGAAAAAGAAAATAATCCTGTCTGTGCTCGGTGTGCTTGTTGTGGGCGGCATTATAACCTCGTTCATCACCGTAAAGCAGAACAGGGAGAGGGACAGGATAGCAAAGGCAAAGAACGCCGTATTGCTGCTCGACACCAATATGCTTATCGGCGAGCCGGACTTCCCCGACGAGGGCGACTGGGACGGCGACGGTGTCACCAACAAGAACGAGGTCTCTGAAAAGACCAATATCCAGAGCGAGGACACTGACGGCGACGGTATCTCAGACGGCGACGAGCTCGCTATCGGAACAGACCCTCTCAATGAGGATACAGATAACGACACCCTGCTCGACGGCTACGAGATAATGGTAGGCTTAAACCCCAGAAACGCATCTACCGACGGCAAAAACGACTCGCAGACAGAGGTCACTGCCACGAGAAGGGAAGGCCAGATAACCGTTGACCTGAGGGGCAATGCAAATATCTGCAACACCACAGTCGAGGAGCTGGAGCTTTTCGGAATCGCAGTAAACGGCTCTATCGTCAGCAAGGCATACGACGTTTACGGCGAATATCCCTTCAAGAGCGCTACCGTGACCTTCAAGCTCGACAGCGAGAAGATAAGAAACCTCGGCTATAAGCCCGAGGATCTTACAGTGCTCAGCTTTGATTCCTCTACCCTCCAGTATGAGAAGGTAAGCTCCAGGTATAACAAGAAGGATAACACGATATCCGCCGATATAAACAAGTTCACCACATACGTTGTCGGCGTTGAGAAGACTGTCAACCAGCAGGCTACCACAAGGATAGCGTTCCTGGTCGATGATTCCGGCTCGATGTATTCAAAGAGCTTCGTCCAGAACGGCTTCACAACTCCTGAGAACGACACGGAGTTCAAGAGAATAGATTTTGCAAACTCGCTTATCGGCATGATAGAGGATAACGTCGAGATAATGATAAGCAAGTATACCGCACAGTATACAAGGCTCGTTCCCTTCACGACAGATAAAAAGAGCGCTTCCTCCGCACTTGAAAAGATAAAGAACGAAACGCTCGCAGAAAAGAACTTCAACGGCACATACAGCCAGAGAGCGCTTGAGAACTGTATGGCAGAGTTCACGCAGGGCTTAAACGGCAACTACAGAAATATCCTCGTAATGCTGACAGACGGCCAGTCGGACGAGACAAATGCCAAGACAGCAAAGCAGCTCGCAGCTCTTGCAAAGAAGAAGAATATCATTATCCTGACAGTCGGCCTCGGCAAGGACGTTGACAGAGAATGGCTCCAGGAAATGGCAAGCGAGACAGGCGGCAAATACTTCACAGCATCTGACGCAAACGCTCTCAACGAAGTTTATAATCAGATAGTAACAGCGCTCAACTACGATATCGTAAACTACAACGACACGACCGACAGCGTGAGGGGCTATTCGCTCTATAACACCAACTTCGCACCCTCAGCAAACGGCTTTACATTCAAGAATTTCAGAACTACGACAACAAGAAATATGGACTTCGGCATGGCTCTTATGGCAAGAGACTGGTATCTCGGCAACCTCCGCCTTTCGATGCCCGGCATCGACCCGAAGGACGATGCCAAGGACAAGGTCAGCACAGACGGCTACGACCTTACAGGCACGGCAGCAGCTTCCAAGTACAACTCCAACGACCCGCTCTCAAAGGTCACAGTTTCAGCGCTCGGCAGCAAGTTTGCAGACGTTTCCGAGTATCTTGACTATAACAGCGAGGGTTCGGTGCTCCAGGTAGAGCCCTCGGTAAAGACAGAGGCTGAGGACAGCGGCTGGAAGGCTATAGAGTACGACACCGAGGGTCTTGACTGGTCGAAGGTCGAGTTCTTAGCCCTTGATATCGCAGGCGGCGCAGACAAGATAAAGGACGCATATTCAAAGGACGATGTTGAGTTTTTGAAGGCTCTCTACCACTACAACGCAATGCAGTGGGACGACAGCAAGGACGAATACAACCTCATAGGCGGCAGCGAAGGCTTTGAAAGGCTTCAGGAGCAGCTCAGCAAGGGCATACCCGTAGTCACAATGATAGACAACAGCCACGCTGTAAACGCTATCGGCCTTATCCAGGACTCGGACAACCACAACGAGTATGTTCTCCAGATATACGATTCAAACTACCCGAGCGATGTTCAGAAGATATACATCACAAAGAACCTCGGCGGCGTGTTTGATATCTCCGGCGACAAGGCGACCTTCAAGGACACCAAGTTCACCTTCAATGCAACATACGAAGGCAAGCAGGTAGGCCTCTCGTTCACAGATGTTCAGGTACACTGACAGAATGATATAATAAAGACCGTTTCCCGAAAAATGGGGAACGGTCTTATCTTTTATTCACTTGCCTATAATAATATGCACGATAGAAAAGTAGTGGAATATGCTGCCGCCTATCGTGAAAAGATGCCATATCGAGTGGAAATAGCGTATGTTTTTCTTGACGTAGAATATCACGCCCACAAGGTAAAAGCCGCCGCCTATGCAGAGATATACGATGCTCCTAAGCGGCACTGCTTCTATCATCGGCTTGAAGACTGTGAGTATCGCAAGCCCCATGACGATGTAGCAGATAAGCGATGCGGTCTTGAATTTTTCAAGGTTTACCGAATTAAACACTATGCCTAAGACAGTCACGCCCCAGATGATGCCGAATATCACCCAGCCCAGCGCACCCCGCAGCGGCACGAGCGTTATCGGGGTGTATGTGCCGGCTATCAGAAAGAAGATAGTGTTGTGATCCATTATGCGGAAGAACTTCTTTGCTGTGGGGTTGGTTATGGCGTGGTAGAGGGTGGACATGGTGTACAGGATAATGAGTGATGCGCCGAATATCGCCGAGCTTACAACGCCCCACGCATCGGAATGTATCGCCGCTATCACGATGAGCACCACAGTGCCTGCGATAGACAGACCGCCGCCGACACCGTGGCTTATAGAATTGAATATCTCCTCGCCGAGCGTGTACCGCTTGCCTCCACGCTTGTCAACAGCCGAAGTCTTTGTCATACCGGGTCATATCTCCTTATCAATGTTTAATGATGGATCGGGATCTGTCTTCATGGGTGCTCTTTCGCTCCGTCCTGCGTAAGCATGACACCTTACCTGTTACCTGTTACCTGTTTTACAGCTACTGCTGCAAAATAAGTATCACCGCAGACCTCGGGCCTAAGGTGAGCCGGTTGCCGCGGAAGTTCATGGCCTCGGCAAAGTCTGCGTTCTTGTTGTAGCGAATGCCTGTGTATACACGCACTTTCCAGCTGAATCCCGTCATTTCGGGCACTTCAATGTTAACGCTCTCCCAGTAGGTGTTGAGCGCAAAGAACACCGCATCGTCAGCGCCCTGCTTGTTCTTGCCGGAATACATTATGCCTATAACGTGGTCGTGCTCTGAGAGCTTGTCGTTCCAAGGCCTGCCGTGGTGGCAGGTGATGTTCGGGTAGCCAAGCGATATCGGCTGGGTGTTCTTTCTTATGCAGCGGTGCTTCTTTCTTATGGCTATAAGGTCTTTGACTAAGAAAGCCATCTCGCTGTATTTGTTTAGCCTTGACCAGTCGAGCCATGAGATAATGTTGTCCTGACAGTAGGGGTTGTTGTTGCCGTACTGGGTGTTGCACATCTCGTCTCCTGCCAGAAACATCACAGCGCCCCTTGACATCATCAGCGTGCAGAATGCATTCTTGACCATGCGTATGCGCAAGTTCTCTATGTCGGGGTCATCAGTCTCGCCCTCGACGCCGCAGTTCCAGCTGTAGTTGTCATCTGCGCCGTCGGTGTTGTTCCAGCCGTTGGCTTCGTTGTGCTTTTCGTTGTAGGCGTATAGGTCATAAAGCGTAAACCCGTCGTGGCAGGTGAGGAAGTTTACCGATGCGTTGACACCTCTCTTTTCGGTGTCGTATATGTCGGCCGAGCCTGTTATGCGGTTTACTGCCGCCTGTGCAAGGCCGCTGTCGCCCTTTAAGAACCGCCGCAGGTCGTCACGGTAGCGCCCGTTCCACTCAGCCCAGCGGCCGAATGCCGGGAAAGTGCCTACCTGATAGAGCCCGCCTGCGTCCCACGCCTCGGCTATCAGCTTTACCTTGCTTAAGATAGGGTCGTATGCCAGGCTTTCGAGCAGCGGAGGGTCGGTCATAGGCGAGCCGTCCTCGTTTCGCCCGAGAATGGCCGCAAGGTCGAATCTGAAGCCGTCAACTCTGTATTCCACTACCCAGTAGCGCAGACAGTCGAGTATAAAGTCACGCACGACAGGGTGGTTGCAGTTAAAGGTGTTGCCGCAGCCCGAGAAGTTGAAATACTTGCCGTCGGGTGTGAGCATATAGTAGACGCTGTTGTCGAGCCCCTTGAATGAGAAAGCCGTGCCACGCTC
Source organism: Ruminococcus sp. NK3A76 (assembly GCF_000686125.1). Lineage (NCBI taxonomy): Bacteria > Bacillati > Bacillota > Clostridia > Eubacteriales > Oscillospiraceae > Ruminococcus > Ruminococcus sp. NK3A76. The sequence goes on along the minus strand of NZ_JMMA01000002.1, from coordinate 2,757,347 downwards.
GTCGCCCTCTGATGTGTGGTTGAACACCACGTCAAGGAACACGCCGATGTTGTTTTCGTGCAGCGCCTTTATCAGCGCTTTGAGCTCGTCGCCCTCACGGTTGTATTCTATGGCTGATGCGTAGCTCGTGTTCGGCGCAAAGAAACAGGTCGGGCTGTAGCCCCAGTAATTTAAGAGCTGCTGCCCCTCGTACATTCTCGCACCCTCAAGCTCATCAAACTCGAATATCGGCATAAGCTCTACTACATTGACGCCGAGCTTTTTGAGGTAGGGTATCTTCTCCATGAGCCCTGCAAACGTGCCCGGCGACTGCACACCGGACGAGCAGTCGTTTGTAAAGCCACGGACGTGCATCTCGTATATCACAAGATCCTGGAATTTAACGTTTGGCTGCTTGAAATCCCCCCAGTCAAAGAGGTCGGCGTGTACTCTTGCGTGGTAGCTGCCGTCGCCCTTGGGCTTTGCGCCCCACACGCTCTGGCCTGTTACCGCCTTTGCGTATATGTCGAGCACGTTTCTTGACTTGTCGAAGATAAGCCCCTTTTTCGGGTCATAGGGGCCGTCGAGCCTGTAGCAGTATTCAAATTCATATATATCGAGCCCGAAGATGATGATGCTCCATGTGTCGCCTATCCTGAACGAATCGGGGATAGGTATCACGGCATAGGGCTTTGTCTCGGTGCGCCTGAAAAGTGCCACCGAGCAGGCCGTAGCGTTTGACGAGTGTATCGTGAAATTCACGGCATTGTCAAGCGCCGTTGCTCCGTTGAGGTCGTAAAACCCCGGGCGCACATCAAAGCCCTTTATTTTTCTTGTAGGCATAAGGTTTCGTTTTTTCAAATCATTCACCGCCTATATAATGCATAATGCATAATGCATAATGCATAATTATGGTGTCGCCTGCGGCGACAATATCTGTCTAAACCTTGCACACCAAATCGGCGTAGCGGGTCATTCGCTTTTCAAAGCGGGAGAGCAGCAGAACGTCGCCCGTCTTTGCAAGGCAGAGGAAGAATTTCCTGTAATCTTCAAAAACATACCGCTTATCAAAGGGGGCGGCTATGCTCTCGGCAAACCGCTGAGCTTTGAGCCCGTCCGTCCCGAACAGGTTGAATACGACCACGGAACCATTCCGGCATATCCTGTAGAGGTCGTCAGTAAAGCTCTGCGAGAATATGCTCGAATGTATCTTTTCCGCCACAAAAAGGTCTACGAAGACCACGTCATAGTCCTTATCCGGGGCTTCTTTGACAAACATGAATGCATCGTCGTTGACTATCTCAAAGCGGCTTTTCATCTTTTCGGTGATGAAGTGCCTTTTGGCTATTTTAATAAGCTGCTGTGAGTACTCAACGCCTGTAACGAAGCAGTCATCATACCGCTGTATCAGAAATCTCGGCAGCGTGCAGCCGGCAGCTCCGAGCACCAGTGCCTTGTCGGGCGGGTCTTCTTTAAAGAAGCAGTCGGCAATACGCTGTGCGCAGGGGTACATAGGCTGGAAGATACGCTTTTCACTCAGATACACCGATGAGTAAAGAAAGCTCTCGCCGTTTTGGAACTCTATGCGTCTTATATCGTCCTTTTTGCAAAACGGGTGCTTGTAATCCGCCACCACGAACTTGACAGGGGCGCCCGTTTCCTCGTCCCTGAAGCTGTCAACTATGGTCTTGTTTTCTATACTGCTGAGTAAACCCATGATGTTAGTTATCTGTCCCTTGTGAGAGCCTTTGCCGTATATCTCAAACGGGCGGTATAAGCCGCCCGTTTTTGGATATGCGACTGTGTGTCAAAGCTCAGTCCTTTATTTCCTCAATGGGAGCATCTGCTGCATTCTTGCGGACACTCTCAATGCCGTTTTTGCAGGCAGCCTTTGTGGTATAGCCCTCGCTTGCTGCGATGACCTGGCCGTTAGTTGCCTTAAGGCGGAAGCGTGTCTCACCCTTTTTGTCGGTATATATTTCAAACTTCGGGCACTTAGCGGTCTCAAAGCCCTCTGCCGTCTGGTCTTCAAGATTTGCTGTCGGAGCATTTTTAGCCACGCTCTCACAGCCGCCCTTAGCTGATGCTAAAGTATTGAACACCTCGCCGCCTATAGCGACCACCTCGCCGTTGCCTGCCTTAAGCGACCATGTAAAGCCCGTATTAGTCTTCTTCACAACAAATTTTCCCATTGATATTCCCTGCCTTTCGATCAGATATTCAAGACGATCCGTCTTATTTCTATTATAATATAAATTATATCATTTGTCAATGTTCCGGCGGAATGTTGTATGATTTTATGCAAAATGAGAAGCTGCCCCTTTTTTCAGGTAACAGGTAACAGGTAACAGGTAACAGGTATGGTGCGCCTGACGGCGCTTATGCCCATTCGGGCGGTAACGCTGCGCTTAGTGAATAGTGAATAGTGAAGAATGAATAGTGAAGAATTGAGGTGTCCTGCTTGCGCCGATTATTGCAAGTTTCGCTTTGCGAAACTTGGCTGTCTGCGCAAGCAGACGAGCGCCATATCGGCCTGTTGGTCGGGCGGTTTCAGCTAAACCGTTGGATTTGCACCCCCTTCGGACTTGCCTTTCCTCAGCTTCATATTGCCCGAATGGGCATAAGCGGCGCAAGCCGCACCACAACTATTCACTATTCATTCTTCACTATTCACTCTTCACTAAAAAGGCCGCCCCCGGAAAAATCCCGGAGACGGCCTGTAATTATGCTGTTGTATCAGAGCGTAAACATTATCTGATTGAGAACGCTCTCTAAGTATTCCTGCCTGCCGCTTGTAAGGGAGTCGGTCACTTCGCCCTTTTCAAGTGCGTACTTCTCAAGCTCCTCAAAGCCTACCTTGCCGTCGATGATGTCCTTGCCGATGCCTGTGTTCCAGGAAGCGTATCTGTCGTCAACGAACTTGTCAACTCTGCCGTCCTCGATGAGCTTGTATGCAGCTCTTAAGCCAAGTGCGAATGTGTCCATGCCTGCGATGTAGCTGTAGAAGATGTCGTCGAGTGTGTAGGAGCCTCTCCTTGCCTTAGCGTCGAAGTTGAGACCGCCGTTTGTGAAGCCGCCTGCCTTGATGACTTCGTACATACAAAGTGTTGCATCGTATGCGTTTGTCGGGAACTGGTCAGTGTCCCAGCCGAGCAGCGGGTCGCCCTGGTTAGCATCGATTGAGCCGAAGAAGCCGTTGTCTCTTGCAACTCTCAGCTCGTGCTGGAAGGTGTGCTGTGCAAGTGTTGCGTGGTTAGCCTCGATGTTCATCTTGAAGTCCTTGTCAAGGCCGTACTTTCTTAAGAAGCCTATAACTGTAGCTGTGTCAAAGTCGTACTGGTGCTTTGTGGGCTCCTTGGGCTTGGGCTCGATGTAGAAGTCGCCGTCGTAGCCCTTGCTTCTTGCGTATTCAACAGCCATCTTCATAAGTCTTGCCATGTTGTCAAGCTCAAGACCCATGTTTGTGTTGAGCAGAGTCTCGTATCCCTCTCTGCCGCCCCAGAAAACATAGCCCTTGCCGCCGAGCTTTATGGTCGAGTCGATAGCCTTCTTTATCTGAGCTGCTGCGTATGCAAATACATCAGCCGAGGGCGATGTGCCTGCGCCGTGCATATATCTCGGGTGGTCAAAGCACTTGGCTGTGCCCCAGAGCAGCTTCTTTGAAGGGTCAGCCTTCATCTTCTCTGCGATGTAGTCTATAAGCTCGTCAAACTTCTCGTTTGTCTCCTTTAAAGAGCCGTACTCAGGAGATATGTCTCTGTCGTGATAGCAGAAGTAGTCGATAGAGAGCTTGTCCATTATCTCAAATGCAGCGTCTACCTTAGCCTTTGCTCTTGCCTCGGGGGAAGCCTCGCCCCATGTCTTGTCTGTTGTGCCGCAGCCGAACATATCAGTGCCGTCGCCGCCCATTGTGTGCCACCAGGAAAGAGCGAACCTGAGCTGCTCCTTCATCGTCTTGCCGCCTATTACCTCGTCGGGGTTGTAGTATTTGAAAGCGAGCGGATTGGTTGACTGCGGGCCTTCGTACTTGATCTTCGGGATATTTGCAAAAAACTCTGCCATAATATTGACCTCCATAACGTTATTTTTTTAAAATGTCGATACTATTATTTTACACCAAAAACCCCACCCTTGTCAACTGTTTTTTGTGACAAATCATATAAAGATATTCTAAAAGCCGAAAAAACTAAAGCGTGTATATTTATATAATGCATATATTTTTCCAAAAATTATTGACTATGCCGCCTGTATATGGTATTATAAATAGTATAGTGCATATTTAAGACGCACAGTATATGAAAGGGGAAAGAAAAATGGAAAAGGTTCTTGAAGTCAAAGGGCTTTCCAAGCAGTATAAACCCGGTGTTTATGCTTCGCAGGGCGTTACCTTTGATGTTCACAAGGGCGAGATATTCGCACTCATCGGCCCTAACGGTGCCGGCAAGACCACGACTATCAGAATGATATCGACGCTCCTCAAAGCAACAGAGGGCGATGCACTGGTCGCAGGCCACAGCATACTCACCGAGCCGGAAAAGGTCAGGGAGAATATAACCTACCTGCCAGACGAAGCCGGTGCATACAAAAATATGAAAGGCATCGACTACCTGAACTTCATGGCAGGCATCTATGCTAAGGACAAGGCATCGGCTGATGCGTATGTCGAGCGTGCCAAGGAGATATGCGGCCTCGGCGACAGGCTTAAGGACAAGATAGGCGGCTATTCAAGAGGTATGGCAAGAAAGCTGCTCATAGCCCGTGCTATCATGCCGACACCGGCGCTTGCGATATTCGATGAGCCCACCTCGGGTCTTGATATCATAAACGCACTCGATGTAAGGCGTATGCTCAAAAAGCTCGCTTCCGAGGAGGGCATGAGCTTCCTGCTCTCGTCGCATAATATGCTTGAGATAGAATATGTCTCCGACAGGGTGGGCATAATAGCCAAGGGTCACCTCTTAGAGGTCGGCGAGCCTAAGGAGCTCATAGAAAAATACCAAGCGCAGAACCTTGAAGAAGTATTTGAAAGGGTGGTGAAGCTGTGATGAAATTCATGATCCTTTTCAAAAAAGAGCTTAAGGAAATGCTCACGCTCACCACACTTATGACCATGATATTCACAGTCGTAGCAATGGTGATGGCAGGCAGTGCCATGTCAGGCGCAGTTGAAGAAGCGCAGGAGGCAAGCGGCGAGATAACTATCTGCAACCTCGATGACACGGAATTCACCAAGGCAGTGCTCAGCTTCCTTGAAAACCCTGCCGGCGGCGAAAAGAACGATGTAAAATACGTCGATGTAAAGGGCGATGACTACGCATCTGAGCTTGACAGGCTCGATATCAAAAACGTGGTGATAATCCCCGAGGGCTTTTCAAAGTCTATCGAAAACAATGAGCAGGCTACTCTTTTGTATATCACAAAGATGAACTCGCTCTCGACTATGTCTAACGTTTCAACAGGCTCGTCAAATGCAGTTTCTCTTATCAATGCGGCTGTAAAGAGCGCATTCTATTCATCAAAGGTCAACTCGGGCGCACTTCTCGATAAGGAAGTGACAATGCTCGAAGCACCTGTTACAGTCGAGGAGACAACTATAGTAGGCGATAAGTCAGAGAAGGTGTCGGCAGCTCTCGTTGTCAGCGCAACACAGATGAGCAATATGTTTTTGCCTATCATGGTGTTCGTGCTCGTTATCTATTCTTCTCAGATGATACTCAACGCAGTTGCGAACGAAAAGCTCGACAAGACCCTCGAAACACTGCTCTCTGCACCTGTTTCAAGACTTTCGGTGCTCTCTGCAAAGATGCTCGCAGCAGGCGTTGTTGCAGGCCTTAATGCGATAGTTTATATGTTCGGCATGAATAAGATGACAAGCTCGCTGTCAAACATGACCTCTGAGTCTGTCGATAATCTTGACGAGATACTCAAAAACTTAGGCCTTACCATGTCGGTAGGCGACTATGTGCTGGTGGGCATACAGATGTTTCTGACTATCCTTATCACACTTTCCGTATCCCTCGTGCTCGGCGTGCTCGTTAAGGATTCAAAGAGCGCACAGTCTTACATAATGCCTATATCCTTACTCGCAATGATACCCTATATGCTGTCGATGTTCGTTGATATCTCAACTCTTAGCCCGGCACTCAAATATGTGGTATACGCAATACCCTTCACACATACATTCATGGCAACACAGAACGTAATGCTCGGCAAGATGTCGCTTTTCTGGGGCGGATTTGCATATCAGGCAGTGCTTCTCGTAGTGTGCATGGGCTTTGCAGTAAAGGTCTTCACAAGCGACAGGATATTCACCATGACCCTCTCCTTCGGCAAGAAGAAGCAGAAGGAAGCAAGCAACGAGGACTAAGCCTTCTAAGGAGAATGCTATTATGTTCAGAAAAACAAAGGCGTTTTTGTCATTAATAACGGCAGCCGTGATGCTCACCTCCTGCTCTTTAGGCGGAGGGAGCAGCTCGTCATCATCTGAAAGCAGCTTGTCAGACGACAGCAGCACGACCACTACCCGTGCCACCGTGACGCTGCCGCAGGATAATACGTCAGTGTCTGACTCAAGCTCGCAGCCCGATGAGCAGACGCATGAGGATATCACGCCGCTTATGTGGAAGGTGACTTCGAGCGACGGCCACGAGATGACGCTCATAGGCACTATGCACGCACTCAGTGATGACTGCTACCCCCTGCCTGACAGGATAACGGAGCGCTATAACGCCGCCGAGGTGGTGGCCTGCGAAATGGACCTCTACGCATTCAGCAAGGATCTTACAACGCAGCTGAACCTTACCAATCAGGCGCTCTACAGCGACAGCGGCGAGACGATAGCGCAGCACCTTTCTGCCGAGACGGTGGACGGGCTGACGGCCTTTTTAGAAAAAGCCGACGGTGCAGGCACTATGGATAAGTACAAGAAATACAAGCCGTGGATGCTCCTGACGGTCTGCGAAACGTATGTCGTAAGAGCCCTCGGGCTCGACCCGTACAAGGGGCTTGACATCACGCTGAGCACTCAGGCGCACGAAGACGGCAAGGAGGTATATGAGGTCGAGGGGGCGGATTTCCAGTTCGATATGCTGATGAACTTCTCCGACGAGCTTTATGACCTGCTGCTTGGCGGATACAACGGCGACAGCTACGAGGCAGTCGTTGAGAACAACAGAGAGATGTACGCTGCGTGGAAGTCGGGCGACATCGAAACTGTCACACAGCTTGTCACAGGCGAGTTTGATGCCGAGAGCAAAGGCTTTGAAAATGACGAGCAGAAAAAGCTGTTTGAGAAATACGCTAAAGAGATGTTCTACGACCGAAACACTGGCATGGCAGACGCTGCCGAAAAGCTCTTAAAAGAGCACAACAACACCTTCTTCATGGTAGGCCTTGCCCACTTTTTGAACGAAGGCGGCATAATCGACCTCCTTCAGAAAAAAGGCTACACGGTCGAGCAGATATAACAGCAAAAGCCAGCCGCAAGGCTGGCTTTTTTAATTAAGAATGCATAATGCATAATGCATTGCGCCGCTTGGTCAGTTAACAGTTAACAGGTAACAGGTAACAGTTGTGGTGTCGGCTTACGCCGACGAGATGCCCATTCGGGCGGTATGTGACTGAGGAAAGGCAAGTCCGAAGTGGGCTGTCTTCGTCTTCTTCTTCCTTGTCGTAAGTGTTGGGATATCCCCGAAGGGGGTGGCGGCAGCTTCGCTGACGCAGGGGGGCGACCGGAAAGCCCCCCTACCGTAGCGTAGGGATAGGCAAAGCCCTTGCCCTGAGCTGAAACGTCCGGGTGCTTACCTTCAAGGCAGCCCTCTCGTTCCCATAGGGTACACCGAGGGGCTTTCGAGCCGGCTTTGTCGGCTCATGCGCCACCTCGACCCTTCGGGTGTACGCCTTTGGCGCAATTCACTATTCACTGAGCGCAGCGTTACACCTGCCTAAAGCATACTCCTTCCGCAGACTATGTCCACCCCGGTGCCTGCTGCATCGGAGAGTACCACATCGCCCATGCTGACCGGCAGCCGGGCAGTCTGTGCCTTTATTGCAGCTACGACATCGAATATCTTCTCCTTCGGGACAGGTGACTGTGTCTTTACAGGTATCGGCTTGCCGCTGTCTGTCATCATAGTGGTGGTGACTGTGCGTACAGGGGCAATAAGCTCGGTCTTTGCGTATTTTTCACCTCTCGGACAGGTGTTGCCCTTTACCGATATAACTTCATTGTTTTCTACCTCGGCTGTGAGAGCGCAGCCCATGGGGCAGTTTATGCATATAAGCTCCTTGGTCATGACCCCACCTCCTCAAGATATACGTTTATCTCCTCGCTGACATTTTCGAGCTTTTCACGCTTAAGTATTATGTCGAGCATCTCGCTCGGTACGAGTATCATGCTCTTGCGGCGCAGAAGCTCTGTCTCGCCGGACTTTATCACTATGCTCACATTCTTGTAGACTCCCGTCACCCTGAACCTGATGTGCGTCTGCTCGGGCAGCGAGGATATGTTTATCTTTGAGGGAACAGTGTATCTCACACCGTTTCCGACAGTCACGCTGACCTCATTTGCTGAGTCCTTGCGGCCTTCTCTGATGCAGCGTGCGGCATTCTCTCCGGCACGCCGGCTCTCCTCTGATACAAAGTCAACAAGGTCGTGAACGTGCAGCACGTTTCCGCAGGAGAATATGCCCTCGATGTTCGTTTCCAGGCTGTCGTTTACATATGCGCCGTTCGTCCTCGGGTCTATCTCAACGCCTGCGGCTAAAGAAAGCTCGTTTTCTGGCAGCAGACCGCAGGAAAGCAGCAGCGTGTCGCAGGGGTAGTATACCTCGCTGCCGGGAATCGGCGCACGCTTTTCGTCTACCTCGGCGATGTATACGCCTTCGAGCTTTTCCTTGCCCTTTATGTCAACTACCGTGTGGCTTAAAAGCAGCGGTATGCCGTAGTCATCAAGACACTGTACGATGTTTCGCTTAAGGCCGCTCGAATAGGGCATAAGCTCTGCCACGGCCGCAACGTGCGCCCCCTCCAATGTCATGCGCCTTGCCATGATGAGCCCTATGTCGCCCGAGCCTAAGATAACTACCTCCTTGCCGACATGAGCGCCCTCTAAGTTTACGAGCTTCTGCGCCGTGCCTGCGGTGTATACCCCCTGCGGACGGAAACCGGGTATGTTTAATGCACCCCTCGGCCTTTCACGACAGCCCATAGCGAGTATCACGGCCTTTGCTGTGAGCGTCACAGCGCCCCTTGTCGGGCTTATGAGCGATACAGCCTTGCTGCCGTCATCAAGCGCTGATACACCGAGCACCATTGTGTTGAGCTCATACGGTATGCCAAGCTCACTTACCTTTACTGCGAACCTCTCGGCGTATTCGGGGCCTGTCAGCTCCTCGTTGAAGGTGTGCAGGCCGAAGCCGTTGTGTATGCACTGATTTAGTATGCCGCCGAGCACGCTGTCACGTTCAAGGATAAGTATGTCATCTTCTCCTGCTTCCTTAGCGCCTATAGCTGCTGCCATTCCGGCAGGGCCGCCGCCTATGATAATGATGTTGTACTGCGTCTTCATATCAGCGCACCTCGCTTTCGTAAACGCCGTTTTTCCTGACAGCTTCTATCTTTATGCCGAGCTTTTCGGCAATAAGCGCCATGCTTGTCGGCGAGCAGAAGCCTCCCTGACACCTGCCCATGCCTGCACCTGTGCGCCTTTTTACGCCGTCAAGCGTCGTCGCCCCGAGCGGACGGTCGATAGCATCTCTTATCTCGCCCTCGGTGACTGTGCAGCAGCGGCAGACTATTTTGCCGTATGCAGGGTCTTTCTTTATAAGCTCATCTCTTGCCTTGTCGTCAAGCTGGGCAAAGTGTATAAGCCCCTGCCTTGTGTCGATAAAGCTCTCTTTCCGCTCAAGCGGTATCCTCTTTGCTATCAGCTCGCAGAGGTATTCACCGATAGCAGGCGCACTTGTAAGCCCCGGGGATTCAATGCCTGCTGCATCAAAAAAGCCCTCGGTGTCGCTCTCACCGATCATAAAATCTCCGCTCTCGCCGACTGCACGAAGCCCGGTAAAGCTCGTTATCACCTTGCCCCACGGCACGTTCTTGACAGATAATGAGCCCTTTGCCCTTACCTCTGCAAGGCCTTCGCCTGTGGTGGCGGTGTTTTCCTTGTCGTCAATGTCCTGCGCCGTCGGCCCTGCAAGGAGATTTCCGTGAACTGTCGGGGTCACGAGTATGCCCTTGCCCATTTTCGTCGGCAGCTGGAATATAGTCCGGCTCACGGTAGGCACATTCTCCTTGTCCATGAGCATATATTCGCCCTTTCTTGGTATTATCTTAAGCGGTGTCTTGCACACCATGCCGTGTATCCTGTCAGCATATACGCCTGCTGCATTTATCACGGTCTTTGCCTCAATGCTGCCCCTTGTGGTCTGTATATCAAAACCCTCCGCTGTCTTCTCTATCCCGGTGACAGCGGTCGAGAGCTTGAACTCCACACCGTTTGCCAAAGCATTCTCCGCAAAGGCTATCGTCATCTCAAACGGGCAGACTATGGCCGAGGTCTTTGCAAGCAGAGCGCCCTGCACCTCGTCAGTAAGGTTAGGCTCTAATGCTCTTGCCTCGTCGCCTGTTATTATGCTAAGCTCCCTGACACCGTTTTTCTCGCCCTTGGCCTTTAGCTCCTCTAAAGCGCCCAGGTCATTCTTGTCAAAGCAGAGCACCATTGCCTGATTTCTGATGTAGGCAAACTGCAGCTTCTTCGACAGCTCCTCCATCATCTCGCTGCCACGCACGTTGAGTTTTGCCTTAAGAGTGCCGGGCTTTGCATCAAAGCCTGCATGGACTATTGCGGAATTTGCCTTGGTAGTGCCCTCGCAGACATCGCTTTCCTTGTCAACAACGCACACCGAGAGCCTGTATCTTGAAAGCTCCATAGCCGCCGCACACCCGACAGCCCCTGCGCCGATGATAACAACATCAACCATTATCCTTACCTCCCATATGTCAATTGCATAAAATTTTCGATGCTTGCATAATAAATTATAGCATATATGCAATAAAAAATCAAGCATAAGTAAGTAAAAGCCCACAGCAGGATAAAAAAGGTATCGCCCGACCGATGACATTTTAAATCATCGCCGAAGGCGATACCTCTATTATTATTTATTCTTTTTTCTTTATTCTTTATTCTTTTAGCCTGCTAAAAGCAGGCGCTCTCAGCTTCCGTATATGTCGTTTGCCGACTTGTATTCGTCAACATACTCGTAGGAGACTGTGCCCTTGCCGTCGGACATGGAAATAAGGCTCTGACTGTAGGCCTCAGTCGGGTATGAGCCGATGTTCAGGGAATACATATCAGGGGCTGCGTATACAGCTACCGGCACACCGCCGTTGAAGGTCACGACCCACTCGTAGTTGCCGTATTCGTAGCCTAAGCTGTCACGAATGGTGTTGGTCAGGTTCTCGACAGTGCCGTATTCATCGATTATGTTCGGGCTCGTAACGCCTATGTCTGCACTTGAGAACACTACGCCGTAGGGTATCGGGTCGCCTGCCATCTCACGCTCTGTGGCGTACTGGTTCGCTGCGGCGAAGACCATATGTGCAGCGATGTTTGACTTTTCATATGAGCCCTTGGTCGTGTGCCCGGGCTTGTATGCACTTGAATCGGACAGAGACACGCTGCTGTTGCGGTGCTTTTCCGGATTGCTCTCTGCCTTGATGCTGCTGCGGTCGATAAGCAGCATCACGACGGCTGCCGTCATTATGATAAGTGCTGCCGAGAGCACTGCTATTATCATCTTTGCCTTTTTAAGACTTGCAGCGAGCGTTTCTTCTGCCGCTTCCGGCTGCTGCTCTATGACAGGAGATACGGCCTGCTGCGATATCACGGGAGATACGGCCTTTGGCTCTTTAACAGGCGATGCTGCCCTGCCCGAAGGCTTTCCGGCAGATATATCGGGTATAACAGGCACAGCCGCTGCCGCACCGCAATTGGGGCAGGCACTCAGGCTGTCATCATATTCAGTTGCACACTTATAGCAGCGCATGATATCTCCTCCTCGCTCAGTGCCTGATATACGGGTGCTGTTTGAGCTTTTTGATGACTATGCAGCTGATAGCCGGTATCCTCAGCTTCTGATTTATCGGGAACTTGTTCATCTTGCCGTTCTCATTGAGGCGTATGTAATACTGCCCGTAGGGTATGTCAAAATACTTGTCCTCGTTGTAGGGGTTGATGTAAACTATCAGCTCGTCGTTGTCGTCACGCAGCGAGTAGATGATAAGGTCGTTGTAGCCTGAGTCGTAAAATCTCAGGTATCTCTCAACATCGCCCTTTACGCTGAGGCGGAAAAGCGGGTTGTTGCGCCTGCACCTGATGAGCGCCTTGTAGTAGTTGAATACGTCTATGTTCTCCTCCTTCTTGTTCCAGCGAATGGCGTTGGTGAAGTCGGGGGAGTTGTATGAGTTGTGGTCGTAGATGTTTATGTCGTTTGCCTGCTCGCCCTCGGCAAGTATCCTCGGCTTGCTCCTGAGAAAATCCTGCCCGAGCTGTATAAAAGGCACGCCCTGCGAGAGTATCGTGATAGCCGCTGCGAGCTTTGCCATTTTTCTGCGCTCTACCGGGCTCTCGTGCTTTGAGCAGATGCACAGCTTGTCCCATAGGGTGTTGTTGTCGTGCGCTTCGCAGTAGTTTATCGCCTGCGTCGGCTCAAAAGCCCAGCACGCTTCGTTTACGTCCTTTAGCTGCCAGTGGGGCACAGAGCCTACTATGCCACGCTTTAAAACGCCTGTGGCATTGAAGTTACCCGAAACATAGCCCTTGTCGTACTGGTTGAAGGTGCCGCCCTTTATCGAGTCTCTTAGGTTGTCGTTAAAGAGCCCCACTCTGCCGAACTGGTAGGAATTCCACTTGTAGGCCAGCTTGTCTGACGGCATGGGTGATTCACCGCCTGTCCAGCCCTCGCCGTACATGAGGATCTGGGGGGATATCTTGTTTAGCTCGTCTCTTATGATGTTGACAGTCTCGATATCGTGAAGCCCCATAAGGTCAAAGCGGAAGCCGTCGAGCTTATACTCGGTCGCCCAGAACTTAAGGGAATCTATCATAAACTTGCGCATCATAGCGTGGTTCGAGGCTGTCTCATTGCCGCAGCCCGAGCCGTTTGAGAACTTGCCGTCGTGTGTCAGCCTGTGGTAGTAGTAGGGGAAAGACTTGTGGAAGGCCGATTCCTCGGTAAAGTATGTGTGGTTGTACACAACGTCCATTATAACGCCTATGCCGTGCTCGTGCAGCGTCATGATAAGCTGTTTGAGCTCTCTTATGCGCCTTTTGCAGTCTGATGCGTTTGTTGAGTATGAGCCCTCGGGGAAGTTGTAATTCTTCGGGTCATAGCCCCAGTTATACTGCGACGAGAAGGGTATCCTCTCATCGACCGTCGCATAGTCGAATATCGGCAGCAGCTGAACGTGGGTTATGCCGAGCTCTATCAGGTGGTCAAGGCAGGTGGAGACATTTCCGCACTTTGTGCCCGACTTGGTAAAGGCAAGAAAACGCCCTCTCTCCCAGTCGGAAACGCCGCTTGACTCGTCAGCCGAGAAATCCCTCACATGGCACTCGTAGATTATAGCATCGCACGCCGACGGGCATTCCACACGGCCTGTGCGTTCCCAGCCTGCCGGGTCGGTCGAGCGCAGGTCTATCACAGCGCCCCTGTTGCCGTTTACACCGCCGGCTTTTGCATATATGTCGATAGTTTCAACACGCTTCATGTGATCAAATTCATACGAATAGGTGTAGAATACACCGTCCATCTCACGCCAGAACTCGATGTACCACACGCCCCGATCGAGCCTTTCGAGGGGGAGCGTTTCTATCAGATTGTCTCCCTCACCGTCAAGGTAGAGGTTGAGATAAACGCCCGTTGCGAGCGGCGACCAGGTCTTGAAAACAGTCTTCCCGTCACGGAACGTGACACCCAGATCGTCCCCGTCATAGGCATTTTCTCTGTCAAATTTCTCATAATCGGTAATCTTTATCATTCTTACTATCTGACCTCTTTTTTTATAATGCATAATTAAGAATGCATAATGCATAATTGAGGTGTCATGTCCTTTTCGCCTTCAGCTCAAAGGACTCAAGTTTTGCTTCGCATAACTTGGCTTGCGCCGATTATTGCAAGTTTCGCTTTGCGAAACTTGGCTGTCTGCGTAAGCAGACGAGCGCCATATCGGCCGTGCAACCGAAGGGTTTAGCCTAAGCCGTAGGATTTGCATTTCCTCAATTATTCATTATTCACTATTCACTTTTTCACTGAGCGAAGCATTTCCGCCCGAATGGGCATCACGTCCTGCGAAGCAGGATACCTTACCTGTTACCTGTTACCTGTAACCTGTTACTTCAAAGCGCAGCTTTGCCTATCCTTGCTCCCTGTAACAGCTTTGTCTCAAAGCCTTCCTTTGTGTTCTGCAGCAGGTCGTCATCGACCCTGACCTTGCCCTTCTGGGTAAGCAGGACGATAGTCGAGCCGCCGAACTCAAAGTAGCCCTTTTCCTCGCCCTTTGTGACATATATCCTGCCCTCGGTGTTGTGGTTGGTTATCTTGCCGACAAACAGCGCACCTACCTCCATTACTATGACATCGCCGAACTTCTCGGAGCGTATCATGCAGTATTCACGGCTGTTTTCCTTGAATACAGGCGAGTGGTGAAGTGCAACAGGGTTTACCGTCTGCAAAACGCCGTTTATCTTTCTGTTGTGGCTCTTTACACCCGAGCAGGGGTAAACGTAGCGGTGGTAATCATCAGGAGTCAGGCGGATAACTATGGCATTGCCGCCCTGGAACCTCTCGGAGAGCTTCTGGTCACGCAGCAGAGAGCTTACCGTGTATACAGAGTTCTTGATGACAAAGGTGCTCGAATTGGTTATCTCGTAAGCGCTCACCTTGCCGTCAGAGGGGCTTATGAGCACGTCCTCGTCCTTGTTTATGAGCCTGCGTGAGCTCTTGATACGGCGCTTGAAGAAATCGTTGAATGATGTGTATTTAGTTTCTTCGTAGTCGAAAACGTCGATGCCGTTTTTATCGGCAAAGCCGCTGATAAACACGGTAGAAACATCGCTGTCCAGGAACTTTCTGCCTATCTTCGACACAAACGGCGCACCCATGAGCTTTACGGCAGCTCTTGTGGCTGTATGCGAATAGACAGTATCGAGCAGCTTGTCCTGCGATGTAGTGTCTTCAAATTCATTTCCCATTCTGTCTCTGTATTTCATTTTTTCCACTCCTTTTTCAATGCAGAATGCATAATGCATAATGCATAATTAATGTGTGCGCCGCAGGCGCACGATATGCCCATTCGGGCTATGGTGGGAAGGGTTTAGCTTCGAGGGCAGTCTCTCGTTTTGCTCACGCTACAGTAGGGGGGCTTTCCGGTCGCCCCCCCTGCTCCGGCTGCGCCTTCGCCACCCCCTTCGGGGTGCAAATCATACGGCTTAGCTGAGATCGTCAGGCTGACAGCCCGAATGGGCATCTGCGGCGTAAGCCGCACCTCAATTATGCATTATGCATTCTTAATTATGCATTTGCGAAGCATTATGCATTTGCTGAATGCATTCGCATTCAGCATCACTTGCGCATTACCCTGAAGATGTAGCCTAAGAATATCAGCACGCCGAGGGTAAAGAGGATAAGTATGCCTCTGTTGGAGAGCTTCTTTATGCTGATGTTGAGTACGAAAAGTATTGCCACGAGCAGCATGAAGCCCTGGAAAACGTAGGGGAACCATGCAGACGGTATGTTCATTCTGCCGACGTAGATAAGGGGCAGTATGATAGATGTAGTTGTTATCGGAAGACCCTGGTATTCCTTTCTGTTTTCGGCTGTTGTGCGCTGACGCTCCTCCTCCATTACGTTGAAGTAGCCAAGCCTTATCACGCCGCCTAAAACTATCATCAGCGCCGATACAAGGCCAAGGCCGTAGTTGAAGCCGTAGCTGTAGCCTATGCAGGCAGGCAGTACACCGAAGCATACCAGGTCGCAGAGCGAGTCTATCTGAATGCCGAAGACCTTCTCCTGGTCTGTCCTGTCCTTCTTGCTCCTTGCCACCTTGCCGTCAAACAGGTCGCATATTCCCGAAACGACCAGGCAGAGGAAAGCAATGGACATATGCCCCTCAAAGACCTGTGTTATGCCGAATACAGAGGACATAAGCCCTATGTATGTCAGTATTACCGTGTAATTGTAAAATCCTATCATCTTCTATCAGTCCCCATCATTATAAGTAATTGAGTTGTAAATTATCCGTTGCTTAGTCAGGCTGTTTGCCGGGTGCGTTTGCTTTTTCGCTTTCCGGCAGAGCCTTTTCCTCCTGTTTTACGTCAAAGTCCTCCTCGATTATCGGGTGGTGCTTTGCGAATATGTGGCAGGCAAGGGTTATAAGACCGCTTATGATTATCAGCGCATAGAAGCTTATGCCACGGCTAAGAAGCATAGCCGAATTGAGCTCCGAGCCGAATATGCCCTCAAAGAGTACGACAAAGCAAGCCTCTGAGATACCTGCTGCACCGGGCAGCGGCATCATCTCTACCATAATGCCTATTACCGTCTGAACAGCGATTATCGGTATGAAACCCTCGCCCGACAGCCCGAAGGCACGGTAGACTATATAGGTTATGCTTGAAAGCAGTATCCTCTGGAAGAAGGATATGAGCATCACGTTCAAGATGACTTTCTTGTGCTTTTTGACGTACTCAGCGCCTATAGCGTAGTTCTTGGTGATGCGTGACACCTTCATGATGTATTTCTCGGGATTCTTTATCAGCTTTATCGCTGTGAGCAGGTTGACTATCTGTATGCCGAGCTTTCTTGCATACAGCGGCTTGGCAAGCACGAATATCATGCCCACAAGCAGCCCCACATTGAGCACATAGCCGAGTATCAGCAGCCAGCGCCAGTCGCCGAGGGCTGCCTCGCAGTAGTCGTGCTTGAATATCAGGAAGATAGTTCCTAAGATAACGAGCGCTGACTTGTAGCATATCGTAACTATCCAGGTTATCAGTGTCGAGTAGCCTATCTTTATGCCGTCACGCTTCATATAGACTATCTGCATAGGCTGGCCGCCCGAGGCCGAGGGGGTTATGCAGGAGAAAAAGAAGCCTATGAATGAATAGCGTATGCACCTGAGCAGGCTCACCTTTATCTTGTATATCCTGAGCATATAGTGGAATATGCAGGATTCGCAGCAGACAAAGGCCACAATGGTCACCAGCCCGAGTATAGTCCAGCAGTTGTCAGCCCGTTTTACGTCCTCGATTATGTCGCCGAGCTCCCGGTTGTGGAAAAATATCCGAAAGACCATGATACCGGCGAACAGTATAAAGGCGATATCGAGAATGTATGTCACCGTTTTTTTGCTTAATTTCAAATAATCTCTCCTCTTGTTGGCAATGCGGTATTGCCTTATCTCACCGAATAAACTGCCAGAAGCACAAGGAATGCCTGTGCTATCGCAAAGCGGAAGACTACCTCGCTGTCCTCCCAGCCCTGATTCTTTCTCATGTGGTCGTGAATGGGTGTTCTTATGTTCTTCATGAAGTTTTTAAGCTTAAGGTATCTGATAAAGGAGAGCTTTACAAGTCCTGCGCCGCCGTCAAGGATAAGCATGAACGAACCTATCAGGAACAGGAAGGGGTGGCCTGTCTTAAGGTAAGCCACAGCTATTATAACGCCGAGCGCTCTTGAGCCTGCATCGCCCATGAGCATCTTTGAGGGCTTGCAGTTGTACCAGAGGTATGCAAGCAGAACGACTACAGATGTGAGCAGCATCATAGCGGAGCTGTCATCGTCAGTGCCGGCCTTTATCACAGCAAAAGCGCCGAGAATGGAGACAAGCGACATAGAGCCGCACAGACCGTCGATACCGTCAGAGCAGTTTGTGACATTGATAGATGCCCAGACGAGTATAACGCCGAGTATTATGAACACAGGCGCCGGCATAGTGAAAGACGAGCTTAAAAGATGTATCTCGCTGCCGTTGTAGTGGTAGTAGGTAAACGATATGCCTACCGATATCACCATGTCGAGCACGCCCTTTTTGAGCTCGCCCCAGGGAGTTTCGGAAGCGTCGTCGAGAAAGCCTGTTATCATTGCAAGGTATATGAGCGCAAGGTATATTATAAGCTCTAAGCTAAGGGGAACAAACAGCGCACAGAGCAGCACGAAGGCTGTTATGATGATAATGCCTGCACCTCTCGGCTTGCCCTCTGAGAGAGCGCCGTTTACAGCGAACTCTCTGCCCTGGTCCTTAGGCAGCAGGCGGCTGAGCTTTTCAAGTGAAAACATCGAGCCGAAGAAGCTGACACCTAAGAATATCGTATAGAACAGCGACTCATATCCGTCAAGTAGTTTATAGATCATAATTCTTATCTCCCCTTGATGAAAGGGGCTTTACCTCCTATATTTCCATATTGGTATACACAAATAAACACACTATTTATTATACTATATTTTTAAGAAAAATGCAAATGTTTATAAGCGTCAAATTGCACAAATTTTATCCCTCTAAAATAAGAAATGTAAGAAAAAGTATAAACAGTCGGACAATTTGTCGGAATATCACGAAATATTCATTGAATATACTATTGATTTTCGGGGGATTAAGTGGTATAATTTATGTATATATAGATATTTTAAGGTGTTACCTTGTATTGGAGAGACCTGCACAGGGAGCTTTTTTGGCAGGCTTTGTGTTTTCGGTGCAGGAAAAAGGATAAGGAAGGAGGAGCTCTTTGTATATGGCAGATAACAGAAAAAGAAATAAAGCCTTGTCAAATAAAAAACAGGTGTCACGCAAGGAGCTTGTGCTTTTCACGAGGATAAAGGCAGTATTTTGTATGTCCCTTTTCGCACTGGCCGTTGTGGTCTGCGTCAGGGTGGTGGATGGGCTGAGAACGAGCAACGCATCGGCTACGGCTCCGCAAAGCACAGGTGTTCCGGAAAACAATATAGCAGCTCAGACAGCGGGCGACCCGACAGCAAGTGTCGGCGCAGACGACAGCTCTGATGATGACCCGGCTGTGAAGGGCAGCGGAAAAAAGGACGCTGACGATAAAAACTCAAACGGCCAAACCTCAAACGGCCACAAGATAGAAGTCGTAGACGGCAGGACGTATATAGACGGCGTTATCATAGCAAACAAGAGCTATTCGCTGCCGAAGGACTATGACCCCGGCCTTAACGAGAAAGCAGCCGCAGCGTTTGACAAGATGTCTGCTGACGCTTACGCCGAGGGGATAAGCCTTTTCATCTGCTCTGACTACCGCTCGTACAGTATGCAGACAGAGCTTTATAACGGCTATGTCTCCCAGTACGGCAAGAAGAAGACCGACCGTTTCTCGGCACGCCCCGGCCATTCGGAGCACCAGACAGGCTTTGCTATGGATATAAACGACGCATCTGACGACTTCATCGGCACGCCCGAGGCCAAGTGGCTTGAGGAGCACTGCACCAACTACGGCTTTATCATAAGATACAAGAAGGAAAAGGAGTCGATAACCGGCTTTAAATACGAGCCGTGGCATATCCGCTACTTAGGTGTCAAGCTTGCAAAGAAGGTCGAAGCGAGCGGCCTTTGCCTGGAGGAATATTTCGGCATCGACTCGGTCTACAAGGAAGACAAGGAATAATTGATGATAATGTAAATGTTAATGTAAATGTTAATGTTAATGTAAATGATACACAGCAGGGAGCACTCAGAGTTCCCTGCTTTTTCTTTTCCAAGCTAAAGGTAACATATTTTTTCTCATAAATCAACCGGCAAAACAGATAAATATTTGTTCTCGCAATATGCAACAAAACGACAAAGGAAACAAGAAGAAAACGACCTGACACACAACGACAGAAGACGACAAAAGACGACGAAAACAGACGACGACAGACTGTCTTTTTCTTCTGTCTGTCTGTCGTGTCTTTATCTCTTTCTTTTTCTTTTTCTGTGTCTTCTTCTATGTCTTCTTCTGTTCCTGTGTCTGTGTCTTTATCTATATCTTTATCTGTATCTATATAGTACCTGTTTGTATACATTTGTATAGACTTGTATACAATTGTATCCGCTTGTATACTTATGCATAGCGGAGCATTTTAAATAAGCGCCGCAGGCGCACCTCAACTGTTACCTGTTACCTGTTAACTGTTAACTAATAAGGAGGCTATCTCTCCCCCGAGAAGCCTGCCCGTGCAGCGCACCTCATCTATAGAATTTGCCTGCGAGCCTATCTCTATCAGCAGCGCACCGGTGGACAGATCCTGATTGTAGAAGCGGTAGTCAAAAAGCAGGGGGCGGCAAAGCTCGGGATAGTCGCTTTCGCACTGCTCCTGTAAGGCACAGGCGAGCTTAAAGTTTTCAAGGTGGTCTGGCACATCGCCGTTCTCGTCGCCGGCGCAGGATATTATCATTATCTGGGCGGCACTTTTGCCGTCTATCTCGCAGCAGGGGGCAAGGCGCTCGCCGGTGTCACGCTCTATGCCGTCACGGTGGATGTCAAGGACTATCTTTATGCTCGGGTATTGCCTGAGAAGCTCGCTCACCGTCGCCCTGCTCGAATCATACGCCGCATCGTAGCTCGGGTAGTCGTGTACAAGCGTGTCATGCAGGCAGGTTATGCCGTTTTGCTCTAAGCTGCGGCATATCTCGTCACCTACAGAGACTATGTTCATATCCCTCTCGGTGGTCTTGCAGGAAAATGCGCTGTCGTAGTGCTCACGCTCGGTTTTTTCAAAGCTCTCGGTGGCGTGTGTGTGGTAGATGAGCACGAGCGGCTCGTCCGGAGTGCAGGGCTGTATATCCGGGCGCTCACGGCTTAGACTCAGCAGGTAGTCGTTGTCGTAGTCGGTGCAGTTTCTCACCTGCGAGCCGTTATCAAGCGTTATGAACTGCTCCGTATCGCCGTCTGTGAAGGTATAGCGTGTTATCAGCCCGTCCTGAGCCGTTTCGTCGTTTATGTAGGGGATAGCGCTCAGCACCTCGTCGCTCGGCAGGGGAGTGGGTATCTCACGGCCTGTGTGAGTCTCACACTCCTCCGGGGCGCAGAATATATCGAGTGCCGAGACTGTTCCTGCCGCAAAGGGACTCAGTCTGCCGGCTATATTAAGGCTCTGCCGGGGCGTGCTGTCTGCTTCTGGCGCATCTGTGAGTGTCAGCGAGTATGAGCCGAGGGCGGCCTTTGATATCCAGCCGCCGTTCTCACCGCTGCCTATATCCCTTGCAGTCTGCCCCATGCCCCACACGAGCACCGGCACCCCGACCGCCGCCACAAGCACCGCCGCCGCCTTTACAGCCGCTCTTTCTATTCCCATGATACAAGCCCCCTTTTTTTATAGTCTATGCGGCAGGGAGGGGCGTTTATTCAGGTAACAGTTAACAGGTAACAGGTAACAGTTATGGTGCGGCTTACGCCGCTTATGCCCATTCGGGCGGTAACGCTGCGCTCAGTGAATAGTGAATAGTGAAGAGTGAATAGTTGTGGTGTCGGCTTACGCCGACGGATGCCCATTCGGGCGGTATGTGACTGAGGAAAGGCAAGTCCGAAGGGGGTGGCGGCAGCTTCGCTGACGCAGGGGTGGCGCATGAGCCCCCCTACCGTAGCGTAGGATAAGCGAGAGCGCTCCCTTGAAGCCAAGCCAGCTCCATAAACACCAAACAAATATCCCCCGGGAAATAAGACGAATACCCATATAGAAGTTTTGCCCCGAAGCGTTCAAAAGCGCTTCGGGGCATTTTATTTTATACGGTTGCTAAGATAAATCAGAATTTGCATTATCATAACTTATTTTGTTACTTGTCCTTTTCTGTATCTACCGAAAAAAATACCGTCATCAACATATTTGTCAGCCTGAGATACCCACATTGGAAATTTTCCTGTTGCTACGGCAGTCTGTCCGTTAAGCATTCCTGTATGGAATGAAATATGACGGAATTGTCTCAGTACCAGTTCCATTCTTGTATGCTCACAGTTTTCAGGACATTCATACAGCATTTCATCTGTAAGAGAATCAAGATATGCATATGTTTTTTTCTCTACACTGTCAAGATAATCAAGAAGCTGCTCATCAGATAAGATAACAGAAGCAGGCTTGTCAGGATTGTCAAGTCCTTCTTCATGAAAAGGCGGTTCATCATATACACAAGGATTTATAAACCATTTATCAGCTGAATGAAGTGCATGATACGCCCATCTCCAACACGGAGCGCCGCAGCATATCGCATCTCTGTCATAAGTCTGGATAGATGTTCTGATATTCAGAAAATTCGGTTTCGCCATTTCTTTTATTATCATACATAATTCATTCATTATATAATCCTCCTGTTCTAAATTCCGATTTGTCAGTAACAATTATAGCACATCATCTCTGCACTGTCAATAGAAACGCCATAGTACTTCTGACTTTGCATCAGAAATACTATGGCTTAAAACTTCTATATGAGTATCTTTCTTATCTCTCAGGGGATATGTGCTTTGTGTATTGAGCATTGCTCAGATCGCTTCGAGGACCTTGCCGTTCAGGGCAAGCTGGTAGCTGCCGCCCTTGATGAACTGGTTCTCAGGCTCGGCGTAGGTGGTGACGTTGGCGGTGTTCAGTATCTTGCCTTTCAGGTCAACATCTGTGAACGAGATAAGTGTCTGACCGCCTCTGCCGCCGAAGGCAAGGGCTTCTGAGCCGTTCTCTGTGAGTGTCACAGAGGTGCGCTCTATCATTATGTCTGAGTTGCCTATCAGTGCGCCGAAGGCTGTCAGCATATCGGCGTTCATGTCCATTACAACGCTCATGCTCTCGGTGTGGATAGATGCTTTGTTGCCGTGCAGCGTGCCTATGCCGACTGCAAGCTGGCTGTCAAGCGTGACCTTGACGCTTGAAAACATTATGTGTGCGCTCATGTCGCCCTCGGTCGAGCCTATGCCCGTGCTGTATGCACCGGTCGATACACACTCAAAGTCGCAGCCGACCATGCTGATGCTGGTGCTGCCCCTGAATGCGCCTATGCCGATGTTTGAGCTGCCTGCAAGGCTGAAACAATAGCGCCCTCTGCCTATCTCTATCTCGCCGCCGAGGCCTGAGCCTATGCATACGCCTGCGTGGCTCTCGGCTTTGACGGATATGGTGCCGTTCTGCTCGAAATGCAGCCTGCCGTGGCGTGATTTAAGGTCGTTGCCTATGCCGTACCAGTCGCAGTAGGCAAGCTTTATGTCAAGGCTGCCGTCGCCCTCTGTTTTGAATACAGAGCTCTCAGGCACGCAGATGCCGCCGTTGCAGAGCATATTGCTGCCGACGAGCGACAGGGTGAGCTCGCAGTCATTGCCCATTTCTATGCACGGCCTGCCGACGATGTTTGAGAGCTTGACGTTTCTGAGCGCCAGCTTGCCATTGAAGCCGTCTGCTATGATGATATGTATGCCCGAATCCTGATGCGGCGAGCCGCTTAGTATGACCTCGCCGCCGCTGCACCTAAGGCCTATCTTGATGCAGCTGTAGCCCTCGCCTGAGAGCCTGTCGAGGAGTATACGCTCGTTCTTTTCGGCGGAGTATATCTTTAAACGCCTGCCGTCTTCAAGCTCCTGCCTGTGGGCTTTTATCTCGGACTTTAACTCGTAGGGTATCTCTGATATGACCTCAGCCGACGGCCTTGCGGTGTAGAAGCCCTGGATAAGGTCAGCACCGAGCAGGATAACCGTGCGCAGCTCCTCGGTGTTCTCAACGCCCTCGGCGAGTGCGAGTATATTGTTTGCGTGGCAGAAATCTATTATCTCACGCACAAAATGCTTTTTGTTGGGGCTGTGCTCTATGCCGCTCAAAAGCGCTCTGTCTATCTTGACGTAGTTGGGCGTATAGCGCAGCAGGTTGCTGATGTTTGAATAGCCCGTGCCGTAGTCATCTATCGCTATCGGAATACCGAGGGTCTGGTATTTTTCCTTGATGCGGTTGAGCTCGCTCTCGTTGTATTCCGACCGCTCGACCATTTCTACAACGACGTTCCCGAGCCGCTCGGCGAACATCTTCTCTATCTCACTCGCAGCATCAGGGCGTATGCGTATGTTCGGCATACTGTTTATAAACACAGGCTTGCCGTGGAACATATCCCTGTCGGAGTTTACGAGCCTTAGTATATTCATGAAGGTGTACTGCTCGACATCACTGAGCCTGCCCGAGAGCTCTGCGTATTTTAAGATGTGGTAGGGGGTTATGCCCTCCATGCCATCGGCACGCATAAGCGCTTCGTAGGCGTAGACCTCGCCGTTTTCAGCCCTTACTATCGGCTGGAAGTGGTAGGTAAAGAGGTTGTCGTCAAGCAGCATCTGCACAAGACGGTTCTCCTCACGCTCCTCCTCCGAGAGCTCCTTCTCGCATACGGGCAGCCCGTGAGTGTCGGCTTTCAGTGCTGCAAGTCTGTGCGTCAGGTCTGATATAAGCTCAAACAGCTCAGTCTCATCAGCCATGCCGGACAGCTTGTCTTTATATTCCCCCTCCAGCGCATAGAGCTCTTCCTCTGATGAGATATCGGCAGATGCCCTGAGGTAATTTTTGAGTATGTCTAAACTGCTGCTGTGTTCGTTCAACTTCGTTCCCTCCCTTCATAAAACTATTCACTATTCACTCTTCGCTGCTTCAATTGCATAAATATCATTATTCATTATACCATAATCATAAGTGTAAGTCAACAATTCAAAGACGTGCTTTTTGTTAAAGTAGCAGCCGGTAAGTCAAAAAATCTATATAAAATTTGTGCAAAGTGAACAGAAAACGTTATCGCTCTGCCAGCGTATGGAAAAAGCAAAGCCCCCGGTGATATTTACACACCGGGGGCTGTAACAGTATTTTCAGCTTAAATGCCGCACTCCTCGTAGTCCTTCCACTTCTCGTAGTGAGCCTTGTCGTCAAGATATCTGTAGACAAAGAGTGCTGTTGAAGCTACCACCAGCAGCAGAGCACCCATAATTGCCCAGAATGACCTTTTCTGTGAGTATTTTTCCATGTGTTGTGTCCTCCTTTTATTTAAGTATGATGGCTATAACACCTGCGCCATCGTTCTTTACAGCGTAAAAACCTGCGTATTCCTTGTAAATGCCGGATTTTTCGCAGGCAGCAGCGAGATATCTGCTTACAGTGTGCAGCCCCGTCTGCTCGTCCGAGCTCATTATGAGCTTGTATACATCGTCAAAGGTGCTTTTGCTGCACCGTACACTTGCGCATACCTGCCCCTCTGTGAGTGACAGCGCAAGAGCGTCGGTCACCATCTCGTCAGCTTCATCTGTGCTGTCGATGTACAGGCCGTTCTTGACGAAGTAGTTCTCATCAGATGCCCACGCCTCGGGGTAATAGCCGAAGCGGTTTTTATCAGTCGTATGCGTGCGTTCAAGCTGCTTGTCGGGTACGGCGTAGTAGTCGTATCTGACGTAGTCAGACCCGAAGCTCGACACAGGGTCGTCCCAGGTCACATCGAAGTTGTACCACTTGTTGTCAAGCTGTATCTTGTTCCAGATGTGGGTGAGCTTCTGCCCTGAGGAGCTGGTGCTCTCGCCGGATATCAGCAGCGAGTATATGCCTGCCTTTTCGCAGAGGTAGTCAAGCGCCATAGCATAGCCCTCGCAGACGGCCTTGCCCTCGACAAGGCAGCCGTAAGCGGTGTAGCTTGAGTTGCCGCCCTCTTTTGAGTATTCGCAGTTCTTTATTATATAGTCGTGGAAGTATCTTACCTTTTCGCTGTCGGTCATGCCTGAGGGCAGGCTGCCGATTATCCTTGAAGCCGCCGCACGGAGTGCCTTGTGCTGCTCCTGCGCCTGTTTGGTATCGAGCGAGTAGTCTATCGTATACTTGGTGACATATCCTCCGCCGACAGACATCTTGAAAGTTCCTGTGACATAGTTTACCTCGGGCATAGTGCCGAGCACCGTGTACAGAAAGTCCGCCGCTTCGCTCTGTCTAATCACCTTTTCCGGGATAGGGATATCCTTTTGCATCTTCCATATCCCCTCGGACAGCGAGTTGTAGGCTCTGCGCTGGTCTTTGGTAAGGTTTCTGAGCTTGAGTTCATCGTATTTGGTGACGTAGCCGTCGGCGTAGATGTGATATTCGGCCTGCGGCTTTTCGTCCCTTTCCCTGGCAGCAGTCTGCGGCTTGCCGGAGGTGTCCTTAGCCGATGACGATGTTGTTATCCTGCTTGTTACGGTAGCGTTCGCAGGCTCAGTCTGCTGCGTTTGCTGCTCGGTGTAGTTGTAAGTCACCTGCGGCGTGGTCGTCTGGCTGGAAGTATCTGCCGGGGTGGTCTTTTTGGTGGTGGTAGTGCCGCTCTCTGTCTTTTTGTCAGAGGCTTTTGTGGCAGCCTTTGAGGTCTTGCCTGTCTTTTTGCTCTCGGCTGATGTCGTGGTCGTTTCTTTCGACGTGTCGGAGGACGGTTTGGCAGGGGGGCTTTCAGTCTCCTGCTGTGCCGGGGCAGTTGCCTGCGGCAAAGACGAGCTGTCTGAGCTGCCTGTCTTCGAGCAGCCGCAAAGAACACACACGCACATAAGCATTGACAGCGCCGCAGCTTTTACGGGTATAATGCGCCGGAGTGCATATTTTTTGTGTCTTTTTCCTTTCATAGAATATCTCCAGTTTAAATTTTTTACACGTTTATATTTCCCGAAGCTGTTTCTTTCTTATTCGGGCATATCCGATGCACGATCATGATATCACGAAGTTCCGCTCGGAACAGGGGAGAGCTTTTTTATCCTGAGCTTTTCTATCTTTGTCTCGTCAGCTCTGAGGACTGTGAATTTTATATCGTTCCACTTGACGGTCGGCTTCTGGGTGCTGCTTGGGATAAATCCGAGCTTATCTATCACAAAGCCGCCTATCGTGTCGAATTCCTCGGGTATCTCTATGCCTGTGCCGAGAGCTTCCATAACGTCCTGCGGCCTTGCTGTGCCGAGCACGTCGAAAGAGCCGTTGTCAAGGCTGGTTATCTCGGCAAGCTCGCCCTCGTCGAATTCGTCTTCTATGCTGCCGACTATCGCTTCTATCAGGTCTTCCATAGTCACGATGCCTGCCGTGCCGCCGTATTCGTCAACGAGCGCCGCTATCTGAGCCTTTGAAGCGCTCATCTGCTCAAAGAGCTCGCCGCACTTGATGTTTTCCGGCACGAAGCTGATATCACGGGCTATATCTCCTGCCGTGAGGTCGCCGAGCTTGTTTTCATAGCAGATGCGCAGCAGGTCTTTTGAATAGATAACGCCGCACAGGCTGTCTATCGTGCCGTCGTAGACCGGCAGCCTTGAAAAGCCCTCGTTTATCGCAAGCTCTGCCGCCTCGCTCGCCGGGGAGGAGCGCTCGATGCCTGTTATGTCTATCCTGTGGGTCATAACGTCCTTGGCTTCAAGGTCGTCGAACTCGAAGATGTTGGTTATCATCTCGGCCTGGTTCTCGTCGATATCGCCCGAGTCGTTTACAGCGTCAACGAGCATGAGGATATCCTCCTCGCTCACCGGCTCGTCGCCTGTAGTGTCCTCAACGCCCGACCTGCGCAGCACAAAGCCGCTTATGCCGTCAACTATCGCCGTAACAGGCCAAAAAAGCGTCATCAGCAGGCTGTAGAGCCCACAGAACCTGAGTGCGAGCCGCTCGCCTATGACCTCATAGCCCGAGAGCCGCCTGGGGGTATTTATAGCAGTTGGTATTATCAACACAAGAATGAGCAGGAGTATCACATAAGCGACTGCCCTTGCAGCCTCGCCGAGCGCACCTGTTATGACCGAGCGCAGCTCAGATGAAAAGCCCCACTCGCACATAAAGCACACAGCCGCCGTGAGCAGGCATCTTTCCACGATGCCTGTGACCTTTACTGCCTGCCGCCTGTCCTTAAGGCGCAGCAGCCTTTCAGCCCGTCTGTTCTTGCTCTCGGACAGGAGAGAGCGCAGCTTGTTCTCGCTGCAATCGAGGATACTGCTCTCTATCGCCGTGAACAGGAACAAAAGCATTATAAGCACGAGAGCCGAGCTCCCGGAAATACATCGCCGCAAGACGTCGTCCATAAATTACTCCTTTTTTGCGTTGGTCGTTTAGTCAGTTAACAGTTAACAGGTAACAGGTAACAGTTGTGGTGTCGGCTTACGCCGACGAGATGCCCATTCGGGCAATATGTGACCGAGGAAAGGTCAGTCCGAAGGGGGTGAGCGGCAGCTTCGCTGACGCAGGGGTGGCGCATGAGCTGTCTGCGACAGCTCGAAAGCCCCCCTATCCGTAGCGTAAGGATAGCGAGAGACTACCCTTTTAGCTATTTTGTGGGAGCGCTTTCCTTCAAGGTGGCTTTCTCGTCCTCAGGGGGTAGACCGAGGGGCTTTCGAGCCGGCTTTGTCGGCTCATGCGCCACCTCGACCCTTCGGAATGCCGCCCTACGCTATACTGTCGGACAGAAACGGCCGATATGGCGCTCGTCTGCTTGCGCAGACAGCCAAGTTTCGCAAAGCGAAACTTGCAATAATCGGCGTGAGCCGCACACCTCAATTATGCATTCTTAACGCTGCCTGTAAACGATTATACTATTATTATAATTATACCCGCTCGGGGCTGGTTTGTCAACGGGAAAATCAACAATAAAACAGGAGATAACAGCCTGATTTTTTGTACTATAAGGCTTTTTTGAGTAAAAATAGCCTAAATTTCTCGGCGGTACTTGACAAAATAAGAAAATGAATGTATAATTTATAGGTGAATGTGTTTTTTTAACATATAAATAATATTTACTCATAGAATGAGGGAGGATTTTTAGTGAAACGAGGTAAGAAGCCGGTCTTTTTTATAGTTCTGCTTTGTATCGCTGCGTTTGCTTATCTGACATATGCAGGTATAGGCACTCAGTACGGCGATATCAAGACGACCTATATCAAGGGCGTTGATGAGATAAGATGGGGTATAGATATCCAGGGCGGTGTCAATGCCACATTCGAGCCCGCAGATGATTACGATGCGAGCGAGAAAGAGATAGATGCGGCAAAGGCCGTTATCGAGCAGAGACTTGTCTCGCTCAATATCACTGACTCGGACGTTTATGCCGATTACAACAAAAAGCGTGTAATGGTGTCGTTCCCGTGGCAGGCAGGCGAGGAGAGCTTTGACCCTGAGGAGGCTGTATCAGAGCTCGGCGAGACTGCACTTCTGACATTCAGAAAGGGCAGCGAGGCGACAGGTGAGGAGATACTCACAGGTACGAGCGTACAGTCTGCCGAGGCTGTTCCTTATCAGGACAAGGAGTCAGGCGAGACAACATACGTTGTAAGCCTTGAATTCGATTCCGACGGCTCAAAGGCATTCGCTTCGGCTACGGCAGAGCTTATCGGCAGCCCGATATCTATCTGGATGGACGATAAGTGCATATCTGCTCCTAAGGTAAACTCAGCTATCACAGACGGCAAGTGCCAGATAGAGGGCGACTTCACATACGATTCCGCCAAGGCTCTTGCTGATAAGATAAACGCAGGCTCACTGCCTTTTAAGCTCGAAACAACGAGCACGAACATCATCTCTGCTACCCTCGGTGAGGGCGCAAGAACAGCTATGATAATAGCAGGCGCTATCGCATTCATCATGATAGCTCTTTATATGACTCTCGTTTATAAGCTCCCGGGCTTTGTGGCTTCGCTCGCACTGTTCGGCCAGGTGGTAGGCACTATCGCCTGCATATCCGGCTTCTTCGGGAATATCGAGAGCTTCACGCTCACCATTCCGGGTATCGCCGGTATCATACTTGCTATCGGTATGGGCGTTGACGCCAATGTTATCACGGCAGAGCGTATCAAGGAAGAGCTCCGCTCGGGCAAGACGCTTAACGGCGCTATAGAGCTCGGCTACAAGAGAGCATGGAGCGCAGTATTCGACGGTAACATCACAGTCGTATTCGTAGCAATAATCCTCATGGGCGCATTCGGCCCGACAGACGGCATCTTCGCTACATTCTTAAAGCCTATATTCTTCGCATTCGGCGCAG
The DNA here is from genome assembly GCF_000686125.1 of Ruminococcus sp. NK3A76. Lineage (NCBI taxonomy): Bacteria > Bacillati > Bacillota > Clostridia > Eubacteriales > Oscillospiraceae > Ruminococcus > Ruminococcus sp. NK3A76. The sequence continues at coordinate 2,727,359 of NZ_JMMA01000002.1, read as the reverse complement.
CTACAGCAGGTACTATCTACTCGCTCGGCTATACGCTGCTTGTGGGTATCATATTAAACTTCGTGTTCGGTATCTTCTGCTCACGCCTTATGCTCTCCTCGCTCGCACAGTTCAAGTGCTTCAAGAAGAGAACTCTCTACGGCGGCTTTGCTGACGATGATGAGACAGCTAAGGAGAAGTACGAGGCTGCTAAGGCTAAGAGGCTCAACGTTGTGGGCAACAAGAAGAAGTTCTACGCTGCATCTGTTGCACTCTTCGTGGCATTCGGCATAGTTACGGCAGTGTTCGGCCTTAGCGTGGCTATCGAGTTCAAGGGCGGTACTATCATATCCTACACCTACACTGGCAGCATTGAAACGAGCGACGTTGAAAAGACTGTCAAGGATTCGATCAGCGAGGACGTTATAGTAACAAAGGGTACTAACTTCTCGTCTGACGATACAACTATCAAGCTCTCCTTCTCATCAAAGGAAGGCATAAGCGACGACAAGCAGGCGACCCTTGCAGCAGCTTTGAAGGAAAAGTTCCCGGACAACGAGATAGAGCTTCTGGAATCCTCTGACGTTTCCGCTTCAAACGGTATGGAATTCTTCTTCAAGTGTCTTGTTGCGGTAGCGGCTGCGGCAGTCATCACGATAATCTACATCGCATTCAGATTCAGAAAGATAGGCGGTCTTTCTGCCGGTGTATTCTCGGTAGTAGCGCTTATTCACGATATGATAATGGTCTACGGCTGCTTTGCTATATGCCGCTTCGACATAAACGCAAACTTCATGGCAGTTCTGCTCACCATTCTCGGTTACTCTATCAATGCGACTATCATCATCTACGACCGTATCCGTGAGAACAGAAGGCTTTACGGCAACAAGTACTCGCTTGACGAAATGGTCAATATGTCTATTACACAGACTCTCGGCAGATCCATAAACACCACCGTTACAACAGTTATGGCTATGGCAACAGTATGCATAGTCTGCACAGTATACGGTGTAAGCTCGATAATCAGCTTTGCATTCCCGCTGATAATCGGCATGATAGCCGGTGTATATTCTTCAAACTGCATAGCTCCGACCCTTTGGGTAGCATGGCAGGATCACAAGTCCAAGGCCGCCAAGAAGGCAGGCTACACAGGCAAGAAAAAGAAATAATTGATATTTCAAAGCCCTGACGCTTAGTCGGGGCTTTTTTTCAGGTAACAGGTCACAGGTAACAGGTAACAGGTGAGGTGCGGCTGCGCTGCTTATTGCAAGTTTCGCTTTGCGAAACTTGGCTGTCTGCGCAAGCAGACGAGCCCCATATCGGGCGGAAACGCTGCGCTTAGTGAATAGTGAATAGTGAATAGTGAAGAATGAATAGTGAATAATTGAGTGAACGGCAAGTCCGAAGGGGGTGGCGGCAGCTTCGCTGACGCAGGGGTGGCGCATGAGCTGTCTGCGACAGCTCGAAAGCCCCCCTACCTGTAGCGTAATGATAGCGAGAAACTACCCTTTTAGCTAAATAGTGGGGTCAACTTGCCTTCAAGGCAGCTCTTTCGTCCTCCGGGGGTACACGAGGGGCTTTCCGGTCGCCCCTCGACCCTTCGGAATGTCGCCCTACGGTTTTAACAATACCGTCAGGTCTGCACGCCCGAATGGGCATCTCGTCGGCGTAAGCCAAGTTATGCGAAGCGAAACTTGCGTCCTTTAAGCCTTTGGCTTAAAGACAATACACCACAACTGTTACCTGTTACCTGTTACCTGTTAACTGACCAAGCGCCGCACCTTCATTATGCATTATGCATTCTTAATTATGCATTATATTATGCATTATTATAGTGCTTGCTGCCTGAATTATTAACCAACTGTTCCCGATAAGTGAATGATTTACTAATTGTTCACAAATATTCCTGAGGAATGTGATATAATAATAGCAACCTAATAATGATATCAAGGAGGAATGTAAAATGGCAAGTGAACACGCAGGCGGAACTATCGTGGTCACCTGTGACCTTCTCAACGTAAGACGTGGGGCAGGCACGGGCTGGGGTGTGCTCGGCACGCTTAAAAGAAACGAAACCAAAACGGTGGTGGACTCGAAAAAAGAGGTAAACAGCACCAGGCTCTGGTACAGGATAGACTTCGAGGGCAAGGAAGGCTGGGTGGTAAGCACTTATGTGAAATTCACCCCTGCACCGAGCGCAGGCCGGCCGGCAAGAGCTTCTTCGGGTATTTCAAGCCGCCCGGCGGTATCAAACACAAGCTCACGCCCGGCATCGTCTTCTGTAAGCTCACGCCCTGCTGTGTCGAACGTAAGCACCCGTCCGGGGTCGGGGAACAAATAAGTTTCACGATAATATTTGGTATGAAAATTTACTGTTTGGTAACAGTTCTGTCATAGTAGAACTTTTTGACTTTGAGGCGGCGGTTTGTTGTGCAAATCGCCGTTTTTGTGTTTTATGGGAGGATAGTAAGGCAAAAACGCTTGACAAGGCCTTGTTTGAGGCGTATAATATTATACTGTATCATAATGGATTTTTATACGCTTAAGGGTCGGAAAAAGTGACTGAAAATGCAAATTTTTTCGCCTCTTACAACTTTAAGAAGGAGTGATAAAAGCCTATGCTGAATGTGAAGGACGTCAAGCTTGGTAAAAACACGAGAAAGAGCTTTGCCAAGATAGACGAGGTCCTCGAGATGCCTAACCTTATCGAGGTGCAGAAGAACTCGTATAAGTGGTTTCTTGATGAGGGCTTGAGAGAGGTTTTCAGAGATGTAGCTACCATCACCGATTATAACGGTAACCTGGAGCTCAACTTCGTTGACTACCGCATTGATGAAAAGCCCAAATACACTGTCGCTGAGTGCAAGGACAGAGACGTTACCTATGCAGCCCCCCTGAGAGTCACTGCAAGACTCAATAACACCGAGACAGGCGAGATAAAGGAGTCTGAGGTGTTTATGGGCGATTTCCCGATGATGACAGATTCGGGTACGTTCGTAATAAACGGCGCTGAGCGTGTTATCGTATCTCAGCTCGTTCGTTCACCGGGCGTTTACTACGCAGTTGACAAGGACAAGACCGGTAAGGACCTTTTCAGGGCTACTGTTATCCCGAACAGAGGTGCATGGCTCGAATATGAGATGGATTCCAATGATGTTGTCTATGTAAGGATAGACAAGAACAGGAAGATACCGCTCACTATATTTATCCGTGCTATAGGCTATGGCACAAATGAGGAGATAGAGGAGGTCTTCGGCCCCGATCTCAGGATACATGAGACTATTCTCCAGAAGGATCAGACAGCTAACAGAGAGGAAGCTCTCCTTGAAGTATACAAAAAGCTCCGCCCCGGCGAGCCGCCTACGGTAGAGAGCGCTGTAACTCACCTCAACAACCTCTTCTTCGACGCAAGAAGATATGACCTCTCACGCTTCGGCAGATATAAGTATAACAAGAAGCTCGGCATAGGCGCACGTCTTGCAGGCCATGTGCTTTCAAGACCTGTCGTTAACCCCCTTACAGGCGAGATAATGGCTGAGGAAGGCGAGCTTATCCGCTTTGACCGTGCTCTCGAGATCGAGCAGGCAGGTGTTTCCGAGGTATATGTAAAGGTAGAGGTAAAGGAATACTACACCACTCCTACAGGTGAGAGCGGCACACGCTTTGAGGATAAGGAAGTCAAGATCATAGGCTCAGGCATGGTAGATATCGACGGCTATGTTGACTTTGACTGCACACCTCTCGGCATCAACGAGAAGGTGTCCTTCGCTGTACTTAAGGATATCCTTGAGACATCTGAGGACGAGGAGGAGATAAGAGAGAACATCTCTGCAAGAAGAGATGAGCTTATCCCCAAGCATATCACTATTGATGATATCGTGGCTACAGTTTCCTACTTCCTTAATCTCTGCGACGGCGTAGGCACAATAGACGATATCGACCACCTCGGCAACAGAAGAATAAGATCTGTCGGCGAGCTCTTACAGAACCAGTTCAGGATCGGCTTTACAAGAATGGAAAGAGTTATCCGTGAGAGAATGAACACTCAGTCTCAGGATATGGAGGTAATCACTCCTACAGCTCTTATCAATATAAGACCTATAACAGCAGCTATCAAGGAATTCTTCGGTTCATCACCGCTCTCGCAGTTCATGGATCAGAATAACCCCCTTGCAGAGCTTACTCACAAGAGAAGACTTTCCGCCCTCGGCCCCGGCGGTCTTTCAAGAGACCGTGCGAGCTTCGAGGTTCGTGACGTTCACTATACACACTACGGAAGAATGTGCCCGATCGAGACCCCTGAAGGTCCTAACATCGGCCTTATCTCCTACCTTGCATCTTTCGCAAGGATAAATGAATACGGCTTTATCGAGGCTCCCTACAGAAAGGTAGACAAGGAGACCGGCGTAGTTACTGACGAGGTCGTTTACATGACTGCCGATGTCGAGGATAACTACATGGTGGCTCAGGCTAACGAGCCCCTTACCGAGGATCATAAGTTCGCAAGAGCTAAGGTCAACGGCAGATACCGTGACCAGATCCTCGAAATAGAAGCAAACAAGATTGACTTTATGGACGTATCACCTAAGATGGTGGTATCAGTCGCTACAGCTTGTATCCCGTTCCTTGAAAACGACGACGCTAACCGTGCGCTCATGGGCTCTAATATGCAGAGACAGGCAGTTCCGCTGCTTAAGACTGAAAGCCCTATCGTCGGCACAGGTATGGAGTACAAGGCCTGCCTCGACTCGGGCGTTGCAGTCGTTTCTGACGCACCCGGCGTGGTAGAGAGCGTTGATGCTGACAAGATAGTCGTAAGAGAAGACACCGGCGAGCAGCACACATACCAGCTCACAAAGTTCAAGCGCTCGAATGCAGGCACCTGCACCAACCAGAGACCTATCGTTTCTGAGGGCGAGAGGATAACCGAGCACCAGATAATCGGTGACGGCCCTGCTACCTGCGACGGCGAGCTCTCACTCGGTAAGAACTCTCTTATCGGCTTCATGACCTGGGAGGGCTATAACTACGAGGACGCTGTACTCCTTAACGAGAACCTCGTAAAGCAGGACAGATATACCTCTATCCACATTGAGGAATACGAGATAGAGGCAAGAGATACCAAGCTCGGGCCTGAGGAGATAACAAGAGATATCCCCAACGTCGGTGAGGACGCTCTTAAGGATCTCGACGAGAACGGTATCATAAGGATAGGTGCTGAGGTACGCTCAGGCGATATCCTTGTAGGTAAGGTAACGCCCAAGGGCGAGACTGAGCTTACGGCAGAAGAAAGACTGCTTCGTGCTATCTTCGGTGAGAAGGCAAGAGAGGTAAGGGACAACTCCCTTAAGGTGCCTCACGGTGAAGCAGGTATAATCATAGATGTAAAGGTATTTACAAGAGAGAACTGCGACGAGCTCTCGCCCGGCGTTAACAAGCTGGTAAGATGCTATATCGCTCAGAAGAGAAAGATCTCTGTCGGCGATAAGATGGCGGGCCGTCACGGTAATAAGGGTGTTGTATCGAGAATACTTCCTCAGGAGGATATGCCGTTCCTTGAAGACGGTACTCCGCTCGATATCGTGCTCAACCCTCTGGGCGTTCCTTCCCGAATGAATATCGGTCAGGTTCTCGAGGTACACCTCGGTATGGCCTGCAAGGCGCTCGGTATAAAGATAATGACCCCTGTATTCGACGGCGCTCACGAAGCCGATATCAGAGAGGCGTTCAGAATGGCTCAGAAGATACACGAGGAGCATAAGGACGACCCGTTCGAGATAAGGACAATGGGCGAGATAATCAATACAAAGGCACTCAGCTACAGCGAGGACGGTAAGTTCGACGTATACGACGGCAGAACAGGTGAGAAGTTCGATAACAAGGTTACTGTCGGCTATATGTATTACCTCAAGCTCCACCACCTCGTTGACGATAAGATACACGCACGTTCTGTCGGCCCGTATGCGCTCGTAACACAGCAGCCTCTCGGCGGTAAGGCACAGTTCGGCGGCCAGCGTTTCGGTGAGATGGAAGTTTGGGCTCTCGAGGCTTACGGCGCAGCTTATACCCTCCAGGAGATACTCACTGTCAAGTCTGACGATACCGTCGGCAGAGTCAAGACATATGAAGCTATCGTCAAGGGTCAGAATATTCCCAAGCCGTGCGTTCCTGAGGCATTCAGGGTACTCTTCAAGGAAATGCAGTCGCTCGGTCTTGATGTTGCTGTTCTCGATCAGGATGGCGAGGAGATCGACCTTAAGCAGACTTTCGATGATGATGACGACTTCGTTCCTGCTTCCTCTCAGATCAATGACGAGGATAACTACACCATGACAAACAGCGGCTTCGGCGACGGCTATGTTGGTGAGGACGAGAACGGCGAGCTCTCATCGCTCGATGACTACAACGACGACTCGGACGAGGATGATGATTATTCGTATGATGACGACGATTTCGCTGATGACGGCGACTTCTTCGGCTCGGACGACGAATAAACAGCCATTTACAAACAACCGAACAAGGGCGGCAGCCCTGAACGTTTAATACAGGAAGAGGGTACACTATATTGGAATTTAATGTATTTGACTCTATAAAAATAGGCCTTGCATCACCCGATCAGATACGCAAGTGGTCATACGGCGTTGTTGAAAGACCTGAAACTATAAATTACCGTACACAGAAGCCCGAGAGAGACGGTCTTTTCTGCGAAAGGATCTTCGGGCCTACAAAGGACTGGGAATGTCACTGCGGAAAATATAAGAAGATACGCTTCAAGGGCAAGATATGCGAGCGCTGCGGCGTTGAGGTAACAAGAGCTAAGGTGAGACGTGAAAGAATGGGTCATATCGAGCTCGCAGCACCTGTTTCGCATATATGGTACTTCAAGGGCACACCTTCCAGGATAGGCCAGATGCTCGAAGTTTCCCAGAAGAGACTTGAAGAAGTTCTCTATTTCACAAAGTATATCGTAATAGACCCCGGCGACACAGGCCTTCTTAAGTGCCAGCTGCTCACAGAGCGTGAGTATGAGGAAATGGTAGAGAAGTATGAAGACGGCTTCCGTGCAGGCATGGGCGCTGAGGCTATCAAGGAACTCTTAGAGGAGATAGACCTTGACAAGCTCGCAGATGAGATAAAGGCTGAGCTTAAGGATCTTCCTGCCGGCCAGAAGAGAATAAAGCTCTTAAAGAGATTGCAGATAGTAGAGGCTTTCAGAACATCAGGCAACAGACCTGAGTGGATGATACTCGAAGCACTCCCCGTTATCCCGCCCGATCTGAGACCTATGGTCGTTCTCGACGGCGGCAGATATGCAACTTCTGACCTTAACGACCTCTACAGACGTGTTATAAACCGTAACAACAGACTTAAGAAGATGTTAGAGCTCGAAGCTCCCGACATCATCGTCAGAAACGAAAAGAGAATGCTCCAGGAGGCAGTTGACGCACTTATCGACAACGGCCGTCACGGCAGACCTGTTACAGGCCCGAACAACAGAGCCTTCAAGTCGCTCTCCGATATGCTTAAGGGTAAGCAGGGACGCTTCCGTCAGAACCTTCTCGGTAAGCGTGTTGACTACTCCGGCCGTTCGGTTATCGTCGTAGGCCCTGAGCTTAAGATGTATCAGTGCGGTCTTCCTAAGGAAATGGCACTCGAGCTCTTCAAGCCCTTCGTTATGAAGAGGCTCGTTGACACAAATTCGCCCTCTGTAAACATCAAGAGCGCAAGAAAAATGGTAGAGCGTGGAACAGACCCGAGAGTATGGGACGCACTCGAAAATGTTATCCAGGGTCATCCTGTAATGCTCAACCGTGCGCCTACACTTCACAGACTCGGTATCCAGGCATTCGAGCCGATACTCGTAGAGGGCAGAGCTATCAAGCTCCATCCGCTGGTATGTACAGCCTTCAACGCTGACTTCGACGGCGACCAGATGGCAGTTCACCTCCCTCTCTCGGTAGAGGCACAGGCTGAGGCAAGATTCCTCATGCTCGCAGCTAACAACCTCTTAAAGCCCTCTGACGGCCGCCCTGTTGCTATTCCGTCACAGGATATGCTGTTAGGTTCTTACTACCTGACCCTCCAGAAGCCCGGCGAAAAGGGCGAGGGCAAGGTGTTCTCGAACGTGGACGAGGCTATAATGGCTTACAACGCAGGCATAGTATCTCTCCAGGCAGCTATAAGAGTAAGAATTACCAAGGAAATAGGCGACAAGAAGATATCCAAGATAATAGATGCAACAGTCGGCAGACTTATCTTCAATGAGAAAATACCGCAGGATCTCGGCTATGTTGACAGAACAAACTCCGAGAGACAGTTTGACCTTGAGATATCCTTCCTTGTCAAGAAGAAGCAGCTCGGCGATATAATCGACCGCTGCATACAGCGCCACGGCACAACAGCTACATCTGAGGTGCTCGACAATATCAAGGCGCTCGGCTATAAGTATTCAACAAAAGCAGCTATCACAGTTGCCGTATGTGATGCTACCATTCCTGAGGCTAAGAAGGATATCCTTGCAAATGCCGACAAGAAGGTAGATAAGATAGACCTCCAGTACAAGAGGGGCTATATCTCGAGAGAAGAGCGTTCTTCACGCTTCATCGACATCTGGAACAAGGCTACTGATGAGGTTTCCGATGCACTTCTGGCAAACATCGACCCCTACAACCCCATCAACATGATGGCAGACTCCGGTGCCCGTGGTTCTAACTCGCAGATCAGACAGCTCGCAGGTATGCGTGGCCTTATCGCCAACACCTCGGGTTCGACAATAGAAATGCCTATCAGGGCAAACTACCGTGAAGGCCTTAACGTACTGGAATACTTCATCTCCTCGAGAGGTGCGAGAAAGGGTCTTGCTGATACCGCTCTGCGTACCGCTGACTCGGGTTATCTGACCCGTCGTCTCGTTGATGTTTCTCAGGAAGTCATCATCAGAGAGGAAGACTGCGGCACAACAAACGGTATCGACGTATTCGAGATAAAGAACGGCAACGAGATGATCGAGCCGTTCAAGGAGAGACTTACAGGCAGATATCTCGCAGCAGATCTTAAGGATCCCAAGACAGGCGAGATGATAGTTTCTCACAATAAGCTCATAACAGGCCACGATGCAGAGCGTATAATCGCAGCGCTCGAAGCAGAGGGCAAGGACAGGATAAAGATACGCTCGGTACTTGCCTGCGAAGCTAAGCACGGCGTATGCGCTAAGTGCTACGGCGCAAACCTTGCAAACTCCAACCCTGTAAGAATAGGCGAGGCTGTTGGTATCATCGCTGCTCAGTCTATCGGCGAGCCCGGTACACAGCTTACCATGAGAACCTTCCACACCGGCGGTGTTACAAAGGGTGAAGGTGATATCACACAGGGTCTTCCGAGAGTTGAAGAGCTCTTCGAGTCCAGAAAGCCCAAGGGTGCAGCTATCATTACGAGAGTTGCCGGCAGGGTAAGGATAGAAGAAGTAAAGAAGAACAAGCAGATAGTCGTTACCTCCGAGGACACATCAGAGCCTGCTGAGGAGCGCTACACAGTTCCTTACGGCTACAAGATAAAGGTACACGAGGGCGACCAGGTAACAGCTGGCCAGCCTCTGACAGAGGGCTCTATCTACCCGGCTGACATTCTTGAAGTAAGCGGTATCGAGGTAGTCGAGAACTACATCATCACCGAAGTTCAGAAGGTTTACCGTTTACAGGGTGTTGATATCAACGACAAGCACATCGAGGTCATCGTTCGCCAGATGATGAGAAAGGTCAAGATAGACGACGCAGGCTCCAGCTACCAGCTGCCCGGCACTCTTATCGACAAGGGCGAAGTAGCCGCAATAAACGCAGAGATACAGAAGGAGATAGATGCAGGCGTTGAAGACGCAAGGCTCATCTCGACAGTACCTGTATTACAGGGTATCACAAAGGCTTCCTCGAACTCCGACTCGTTCATGTCGGCAGCTTCGTTCCAGGAGACAACAAAGGCTCTTACCGATGCCGCGATCAAGGGCAAGACGGATAAGCTCGTTGGTCTTAAGGAAAATGTTATCATTGGTAAGCTGATACCTGCCGGCACAGGTCTTGACGTTTACAACAATGTAACTGTCATCAAGAACGAGACAAGCAGCAGCACGCTCAGCTCCGAGCCGCTCAATCCTTATCACATGATCTGATTATCAGGCAGCTCTCTCACGGAATGTGAGGGAGCTGCTTTTTGTCAGGTAACAGGTAACAGGTAACAGGTAACAGGTATGGTGTCGGCTTACGCCGACGAATGCCCATTCGGGCGGTAACGCTGCGCTCAGTGAATAGTGAATAGTGAAGAGTGAATAGTGAATAGTGAATAGTGAGTTGAGGTGTCGGCTTGCGCCGACGTATGGCCATTCGGCCTATTAGTCGGACGATTTCAGCTAAATCGTAGGATATGCACCCGAAGGGGGTGGGCGGCAGCTTTGCTGACGCAGGGGGGCGACCGGAAAGCCCCCCTACCTGTAGCGTAAGGATAGCGAGAGACTACCCCTTTAGCTAAATTGTGGGGTCAGCTTTCCTTCAAGGCGGCTCTCTCGTCCTCAGGGGGTACACCGAGGGGCTTTCCGGTCGCCCCTCGACCCTTCGGAATGGCAAGCCCTACGCTACGCTATGCTGTCGGAAAGGAACGGCCGAATGGCCATTAGCGCCGTCAGGCGCACCTCAACTGTTACCTGTTACCTGTAACCTGTTACCTGAAAAGGCTGTTCATATAAAGTTTACAAACCCCGGTGCAATAAAACGCCGGGGTGCGGCGTCTTTATTTATAGAGAGGCAGGACACCGCCCATCCAAAATTAATTTGCCGTGTCTGAAAATAGAGCTTTTGCGGTGTGCTGCCTCTCAAACTGTGTGTGGAAAGTGTGGTGGTGTAAGTGGACGAAAATGAAAATGATATCTATGAGCTTTTTGACAGTGCTGTCGATGAATATTCCGATATGGTGACAAGGATATGCGTGCTCATGCTCGGGAATATGATAGATGCGCAGGACGCTTATCTCTCGGCATTTGAAAAGCTGTTCATCACGCTCAAAAAGGGCAGGCGGCCTGATGATATAAAGAAATGGCTCGCAAAGGTGGCGTATAATGAGTGTAAGTCGGTGCTCAGATCTATGCTCAGACACCGGCAGGTGAGTATGCCGGACGTGACCGAGCCGTTTAAAAAGCAGGAGGAGCTGGAGCTTGTAGAGCTGTTGTTCACTTTGCCGGAGAATTACAGGAATATGCTGTATCTTTACTACAACGAGGGCTATACGGTCGCCGAGATAGCAAGGATAACAGGCAAACGTGAGAACACCGTTCGCTCGACACTCAAAAGAGCAAGAGACAAACTGCGTGGAGCGTATGAGGGATACGAGGGGAAAGGAGAGCCGGCTTATGAAGGATAGCATGAAGCTGATAGACAAGATACAGACCCCCGACGATTGGAAAGACCGTGCTAAAAAGATAGCACAGGGCAAGGGGATATACGCCAAGGTCAAGACCGGCGGCTGGTGGAAGGCGGCAATAGCTGCGGCACTTGCGCTGGTGATAGGTGCCGAGGGCTTTCTGCTGCTCAGAGAAGACAAGGGCGACAAGGCAGATAAAGAGAAGATAACTGTTCCCACCATGACAGACAGCAGGGAAGCTCATGAGACGGAAAACAGCCTGCTCGTGAAGCAGATGTCCTGTTACTACCCGAGAGCGACCGAGGAAAGGTGCAAAGAGCTTGCAGCTGAGCTTAGGAAAAACGGCTGCGGCCTTATATACACAAGAGACAACGGCATAGCACAGAGCTGCTCGCAGGAACTGGCCGCCCATACAGAGGATATTCCTTACTACATGGAGGAATATTCCAGATACAAAAGCAGCTGCGAGGGGTATATAATTACCGGCAGCACGCTGACGGCGTTTCTGAGAATGGAGGAAGATTCTGATATCCTGGCGTACGGTACGAAATGGGATATAAACGAGGACTTCGCTGTACACGCCTGCATATACGACAAGAACACCGGCACCGAGATAAAGCCGAAAAGCTCAAAAATGAGTGCTGTAAACGGCGGCGATGCATGGTATGTCAGGATAGATATAAGCCTTACAGGCAGGCTGCCCGAGGGCGGATTTGATGACCTGATAACGGATATCCACCTCTACAATGTATACTCTGTCGGCGAGTTCTATGACGACGAGTTCTTAGGCGTTATGGACGATGACGATATAAAGAACACCAACGACGAGCGCTACGGGCTTTATCATATGGATATAAAGGTCGAGCCGTCGGAGGAGGAGATAAACGTGTCCTCCGAGGACGATGCGTTCGACACGATACTGAAAGCCACTGATAACGATGTAGCTGGTCAGTATTACACGCTCAAATACTACCACGACAACGTGAAAACGCAGCTTGCAGCCGGCACCCCCGGCGAGGAGCAGAGCGTATACTCCGCAGGCGATGATATCCCCGAGGGTACTGACAAGGGCTATACCGACGGCTTACAGATAACAAGCCCGGGATATCTGACCGACGGATATTCTGCATATATGATGTTTTACGCAAACGGCAAGGCCGGGCACCTCAAATACAGGCAATACCTCATGCCCGAGGGCATACTGCTCAGCGAGGAAAGCGTAGAGCCTTCAAAATATGAGGGCTATCCGTTTTGCATTGGCGTCATGCCCGAATATGCTCTCGGCGGCCACACGGTAAAGACTGTGATATACGCTGACGGTGAGGAGCATGATGAAAGCTCGCTGCATTATGTGTTTGAGTACGATATACCGGAGGACATTAAGCTGTGGAAGTTTGAAGACGAATACGACCATGAATATGATAAGTTTCTGAAGAAAGACAAGAAGACCGGCTACAGCACTCTTGGCATATTCGTTGCCGGTGCGGACGAGGAGATAGCAAAGCACCAGAAGGCCGTAGCCGAAACAGGCGACAAGGATCAGCCTCTGCTCGCTATCCATCTCGGCTTAAATGAGAATATCTTCTGTGTTATGTACGATGAAAAGGGCGACACCACCGCCTCAGGGCGGATATTCCACATTAAGGACGCAAGCGGCAAATATCTGGGTTATTACATCAACTACGGCCGTTCTTACGGCTATTCCCCGAGTGTGATAGTCTTCTCCGACGACGGCGGCGAGACTTACGACCGGCTCTGCGAGCAAGGATAATAAAAAGCCCCCCTTTGGGGGCTTTTTCAGTGAATAGTGAAGAGTGAATAGTGAATAGTGAATAGTTAAGGTGCGGCGAAGCCGCACATCCGAAGGGTCGAGGGGCGACCGGAAAGCCCCTCGTGTACCCCTTGGAAGCGAGAAAGCCGCCTTGAAGGTAAGCAACTCCCACAGAATAGCTTCAAGGGAACTCTTTCCCTATCCCTACGCTACGGTAGGGGGGCTTTCGAGCTGTCGCAGATAGCTCATGCGCCACCCCTGCTTCGGCTGCGCCTGCGCCACCCCCTTCGGACTGACCTTTCCTCGGTCACATATTGCCCGAATGGGCATCTCGTCGGCGTAAGCCGACACCACAACTGTTACCTGTTACCTGTTAACTGTTAACTGACCAAGCGCCGCTCCGGGGCTATTCACTATTCACTGAGCGCAGCGTTACCGGCCAAGTTGTAAACTTTCTGTTAAAGCTGCCGATTTTTGAGCTATCGGTCAATAATGGATATCGGGCAGGGGAAAAGTTTGTTTAATTCCACAAGGGCGTAATGCGCCGAAAATGCTTGACAAATGAGGGAAATGAGTGTATAATATTTGAGTATGCTGAATAATTATCGGTATATGTAGTTTTTTAGAAAGGAGTGTTGATATGCCGACCTTTAACCAGTTAGTAAGAAAGGGTAGAAAGGATCTCGAAACAAAGTCAACAGCACCTGCTCTTCAGAAGGGTTATAACTCTAAGAAGAAGATAGCTATTGACCAGAGCTGCCCCCAGAAGAGAGGCGTTTGCACCGCTGTAAGAACAGCTACACCTAAGAAGCCTAACTCAGCTATGAGAAAGATCGCCAGAGTACGTCTGACAAACGGCAACGAGGTAACTGCTTACATCCCCGGTATAGGCCATAATCTTCAGGAGCACAGCGTTGTTCTTATCAGAGGCGGAAGAGTTAAGGATCTCCCTGGTGTGCGTTACCACATCATCAGAGGTACACTCGATGCACAGGGCGTTGCAAAGAGAATGCAGGCTCGTTCCAAGTACGGCGCAAAGAGACCTAAGGCTGGAGCTGCCAAGTAATTAGCTCAAAACTCAAAAGACACAAACTCATTGCCGCATACATAAAGGTGTGCGGAGACCACAGTTTATATGTGGAGTGATTTATATATATGCTATATAAACTCTGCATTGGAACTGACGGGGCTGTAGAATAAGGCTACAGAGCGAGTACCTGTGAATTCATTTATTTGTGAAGGAGGGAATCAAAGTGCCAAGAAGAGGCAGAGTTGCAAAGAGAGACGTTTTGCAGGATCCTGTATACAATTCAAAGCTCGTTACAAGACTTGTAAATAACATCATGCTCGACGGTAAGAAGGGTGTTGCACAGAAGATCGTCTACGGCGCATTCGAGATCGTAGAGGAGAAGACAGGCCGCCCTGCACTTGAGGTTTTCGAGGAGGCTATGAACAATATCATGCCTGAGCTCGAGGTAAAGGCTCGCCGTGTCGGCGGTGCTACTTATCAGGTGCCTATGGAGGTTAGACCTGACAGAAGACAGACACTCGGTCTTCGCTGGATAACCAAGTTCTCCAGAGAGAGAAACGAAAGAACAATGAAGGAAAGACTTGCAGCAGAAATACTTGACGCACTCAACGGTGTGGGCGGTTCATGCAAGAAGCGTGACGAAACACACAGAATGGCTGAGGCTAACAAGGCTTTCGCTCACTACAGATGGTAATAAAGGAAAGGATTTTGATTTATGGCAAGAGAATGCTCTTTACAGGATACCAGAAATATTGGTATCATGGCACATATCGATGCCGGTAAGACAACTACTACCGAGCGTATCCTTTTCTATACCGGTATCAACCACAAGATCGGTGAGACACACGACGGTGCTTCCACGATGGACTGGATGGAGCAGGAGAAGGAGAGAGGTATCACAATCACCTCCGCTGCTACGACCTGTTATTGGAACAAGCACAGACTTAACATAATAGATACTCCCGGACACGTTGACTTTACAGTTGAGGTTGAAAGATCTCTGCGTGTACTCGACGGCTCGGTAACAGTTCTTTGTGCTAAGGGCGGTGTTGAGCCCCAGACTGAGACAGTCTGGAGACAGGCTGATAATTACAAAGTACCGAGAATGGTATATGTAAATAAAATGGACATCATGGGCGCAGATTTCTACAACGTTATGAATATGCTCCATGAGAGACTTAAGTGTAATGCAGTCGCTATACAGCTCCCTATCGGCGCTGAGGACGACTTCAAGGGCCTTATCGACCTTCTCGAGATGAAGGCTTATATCTACACTAACGACCTCGGCACAGATATCCAGATCACAGATATCCCTGATGATATGAAGGATAAGGCTGAGGAATACAGATCCATTCTTCTTGATGCTGTCGCAGAACAGGACGAGGAGATCATGGAGAAGTATCTCGAGGGTGAGGAGCTCACTATCGAGGAAATGAAGAAGTGCATCAGAAAGGGTACTATAGCTAATACCTTCGTACCTGTATGCTGCGGTACTTCCTACAGAAACAAGGGCGTTCAGAAGCTCCTTGACGCTATCATAGACTATATGCCCGCTCCTACAGATATCGACCATATCAAGGGCGTTAACCCTGAGACCGGCGAGGAGTGCGAGAGACCTTCCTCTGACAGCGAGCCGTTTGCAGCACTTGCATTCAAGATCGCTACTGACCCGTTCGTTGGTAAGCTCTGCTTCTTCAGAGTTTATTCGGGCGTGCTCAAGGCAGGCAGCAATGTCTATAACGCTTCTAAGGACAAGTCTGAGAGAATAGGACGTATCCTTCAGATGCACTCCAACCACAGAAAGGATATCGAGGAGGTTTATGCCGGCGATATCGCTGCTGCAGTTGGTCTTAAGAATACAACTACAGGTGATACACTCTGCGACGAGGATCACCCTGTAATACTCGAGTCCATGGAATTCCCGGAGCCTGTTATCCAGCTCGCTATCGAGCCTAAGACAAAGGCAGGTCAGGAAAAGATGGGTATCGCACTCAGCAAGCTCGCTGAGGAGGATCCTACTTTCAAGACATGGACAGATGAAGAGACCGGTCAGACGATCATCGCAGGTATGGGCGAGCTCCACCTCGAGATCATAGTTGACAGACTCATGCGTGAGTTCAAGGTCGAGGCAAACGTTGGTGCTCCTCAGGTTTCTTATAAGGAAACTATCAGAAAGTCGGCTGACGTTGACCACAAGTATGCTAAGCAGTCCGGTGGTAAGGGTCAGTACGGTCACGTTAAGATCACTGTTGAGCCTAACGAGAGCGGCAAGGGCTACGAGTTTGTTAATAACATCGTCGGCGGCGCTATCCCGAAGGAATATATCCCTGCTGTTGATGCAGGTATCAGGGGCGCTATGGAAGCAGGCGTGCTCGCAGCATATCCTGTTGTTGACGTAAAGGTAACACTCTACGACGGTTCTTACCATGAAGTTGACTCGTCTGAAATGGCATTCAAGATCGCTGGTTCTATGGCGTTCAAGGAGGCTATGGCTAAGGCAGACCCTGTTATCCTCGAGCCTATCATGAAGGTCACAGTTATCGCTCCTGATGACTATATGGGTACAGTTATCGGCGACCTTAACTCCAGACGTGGTCAGATCCAGGGTCAGGAGACAAGAAACGGTACAGCTCAGGTGGACGCACTCGTTCCGCTTTCCGAGATGTTCGGTTACTCCAACGACCTTCGTTCCAAGACACAGGGAAGAGGAAACTATACAATGGAGCCTCACAGCTACATCGAGCTGCCCAAGAGCCTTCAGGACAAGATCGTGGCTTCGAGATCCAAGAACTAATATCAGAGTATTGTGCGCTTTTCTTCTCCGCTGCGCAGCGGGGAGGAAAAAAGCATAAAAAAATACAAAATTTTTTGCTAATCTATTGCAAAACTTATCAGAATGTGATATAATAATATTACGCTGATTTTTACGTTAAATTTATTTTAAGGAGGAATATTCCAATGGCAAAGGCAAAATTTGAAAGAACAAAACCCCATGTAAACATCGGTACCATCGGTCACGTTGACCACGGTAAGACAACTCTTACAGCAGCTATCACAAAGACACTTGCTATGCAGGGTCTTGCTGAGAAGAAGGACTACGCTAATATCGACTCTGCTCCCGAAGAGAGAGAGAGAGGTATTACAATCAACACAGCTCACGTTGAGTATGAGACAAAGAACCGTCACTATGCACACGTTGACTGCCCCGGACACGCAGACTATGTAAAGAACATGATCACAGGTGCTGCTCAGATGGACGGCGCTATCCTCGTTGTTGCTGCTTCCGACGGCCCTATGGCTCAGACAAGAGAGCACCTTCTCCTTGCTCGTCAGGTTGGCGTTCCGGCTATCGTTGTATTCATGAACAAGGCTGACCAGGTTGACGACGAAGAGCTCCTCGAGCTCGTTGAGATGGATATCCGTGAGCTCCTCGACAAGTATGAGTTCCCTGGCGATGATACTCCTATCATCAAGGGCTCTGCTCTTGCAGCTCTCGAAGCTCCCGACGATCTTAGCGATCCCGCTTACAAGCCGATCCTTGACCTTATGGACGCTGTTGACTCCTTCATCCCCACACCTGAGAGAAAGGCAGACCTTCCTTTCCTTATGCCTGTTGAGGACGTATTCACTATCACAGGCCGTGGTACAGTTGCTACTGGTAGAGTTGAAAGAGGTCAGCTCAATATGTCCGATGAAGTTGAGATCATCGGTCTTACAGAAGAGAGAAAGAAGACTGTTGTTACAGGTATCGAGATGTTCAGAAAGCTCCTCGACTATGCAGAGGCTGGCGACAACATCGGTGCTCTTCTCAGAGGTATCCAGAGAACAGAGATCGAGAGAGGTCAGGTTCTTTGCAAGCCCGGCAGCATCCACCCCTATACAAAGTTCAGCGGCCAGGTTTACGTTCTGAAGAAGGAAGAGGGCGGCCGTCATACTCCTTTCTTCAACAACTACAGACCTCAGTTCTATTTCAGAACAACTGACGTTACCGGCGTTATCACACTTCCTGCTGATAAGGAAATGTGCATGCCTGGCGATAACGTTTCTATGGACGTAGAGCTCATCACTCCTATCGCTATCGAAGAGGGTCTCCGCTTCGCTATCCGTGAGGGTGGCAGAACAGTTGGTTCCGGCGTTGTTACTGGTGTTAAGGACTAATTAATTGCCTATCCTATAGAATTATTGTGTAATATAAGACCCACTGCTTCCCTTCGGGGGTGCGGTGGGTTTTGTGTTTGGGGTGAAAAAGCAAGATACTGTAATCAACAGTATCTTGCTTTTATGGCGCTATTCTCTTTAATATATTTGCATAATTTGTTTTACCGTTTAATACTCTGTAAAAAACGACCTTATTCTCGTCCTCAAAAATCCTATATATCATAAGGTGATCTTCTACAATGGCCATATAAAAGTCATATCTTGCAACTATTTCCTTTGGAACTCGAACAGATGAATAGGGGAATAGGGAAATGCTGTCTGCCCTGTTATTGAATAGTCTGTTTATCCTTTGTGCTGAGCTTTTACCACTTAGTGTTGCATACAATGCAACTATCTGAGATATATCCCGCAAAGCTGAGGGAAGGTATTCGACCTTATATTGCTTGTTGGCTTCCATTGATTATTCCCTCTATGATATCATTGACCTCTTCTTGTGAGTAGGTCTTCTCGCCCCTGATACGTTGTTCTTCGGCTTCGAGAAGTTTTTCTCTGAGGTCAAGAACTTCTTCACGATAGGTATATTCCTCTATACTCATAACAACAAGGTCGCCCTCGCCGTTTTTGGTTAGAAAAACCGGTTCTTTTTTGTTTTTACATATTTCTGATATGCTATTGTATTCGTTTCTTAAAGCAGTTGACGGTTTGATTATCATAGATATCCCTCCTTCTTATCATTATTATATACATATTATATCATAATTATTCGGTATTGTCAAGCTGATTTTGGGGTGATTTGCTTTTCTTCATCCTAAGCTCCTTAAAAAACCCACTCATGATCCCTGCGCATTCCTCCTCCAGCACACCTCCGATAAGCTCGGGGCGGTGGTTGAAGGGCAGGTCAAACAGCGTTATCACCGAGCCGCAGGCGCCGAAGCGCTTATCAAATGCGCCGAAGATGACACGCTCGATACGGGAGTTTATTATGGCGCCGCTGCACATCGGGCAGGGCTCCAGTGTCACATACAGCTCGCAGTCGATAAGCCGCCAGCCGCCTAAACGCTTGCTCGCCTGAGCTATGGCTTCAAGCTCTGCGTGGGCAAGCGGCGAGCGCTCAGTCTCACGGCGGTTGAAGCCTTTTCCTACTATCTCGCCGGTGCTTTTCTTTACAACGACTGCCCCGACCGGCACCTCGCCTAAAGCTGCGGCCTGCTTTGCAAGGGCTATCGCCTCTCTCATGAAACGCTCGTCCATGTCACGACACCACGATGTAAAGCCATACGATGATGCTTGCAGCCAGCCACGAAAGGGTGGGCATGGCGGTCACGAATGTCTTCAGTTTGTCGATGAACGGCAGCTGTGTCTCGCTGTTTCTGATGTTTATCTTGTAATCATTGAAGCTGATGAGCCTTCCGAGCGAGAAAAGCCCGATGCCGAGGAACAAAGCGCTCGCAAGCAGCAGATAAAGCTCGCTCTCGCCAGTGGGGTATGATGTGTCGATGTATTTGAGCGTGAAGAATACAAGGTTTATAAGTACCCTCGAAATGATAGCATACTTTATCGAGCCTGTCTTTATGGTGACTATGCATATGAGTATGCCGAGCACGAAATGCGTGCCGATGTTTGTGAGGTTTATCGCCATGATGCTCTCGGCGGCGGCTGAAAGTATAATGGCTGTCGAGTCACCGAACTGCCGAAGCAGCTGTAGTATCATGCCGTTTACAAGTATTGCGTGCAGCAAGGGGGTGATAAGATACTGCATACCGATGCAGTGGACGTTCAGCCCCATGTCATTGCACCAGACAAACCCTCCCGGCACGGACATGACCTCCTCATTGAAGATCAATTTGAAAAGTATGGACAATATGTAGCAGGCAGCCGCTGCTCCCACCACCAGGCCGAGCAGCCCATATATGTGCCTTGCAGGCTTTATCTTGCCCTGCGGTATGAAGACCTTTCTCGGCAGCCTTGTGAAAAGCCACATAAGAAGTATGCATACGAGTATCGAGAACGGCTTGAACATCGAGAGCATGACAGTCGATGCGGCATCGGCAGGTCGGGTGCTGCCGTAGACCTCTATAGACGAGCCTGCGAGCAGGTGGCCTGCACGGCTGTCGTACATTACCTGGAAAAACCTTATAACAGCCGATATCAGCAGCGTTCCGCCGATGATGCAGGAGCAGTATTTGAGCGATGTACGCTCCGAGTCGGAGGCAAGCTCTGTTTCAAAGCCCTCGCCGAATGCGTAGGTGTGCTCACGGGTGTCCTTGACATACTTGTAGCCGAAGCGGTTGTTTTCCTTCATGCGCCACTCGGTAAAAGCGGTGCGGTATTCCTCTGTCTGCCCGGCGTATGTACTGTCAGACGCTATGTCGATAAGGTATTCCTTTTCGCTTTCCATTATGTCTCACCCCTTATCTGCTTAAAAAATCCGCCCCGTGTGCTCGGGGCGTGACTTATATCTCATTTCTGTTTTCCAGAGCCCTGAAAAGCGTCACCTCATCGGCGTATTCAAGCATACCGCCTACCGGCAGCCCGAATGCGAGCCTTGTCACCTTCACCTCAAAGGGTTTGAGCAGCTTTGCTATATACATAGCGGTCGCTTCTCCCTCGACGGTGGGGTTTGTAGCCATGATGACCTCGTCTACCTCGTCGGTGCTGACTCTTTTTATAAGCTCCTTGATGTGTATCATGTCAGGCATAACGCCCTCTACCGGGGAAATAAGCCCGTGCAGCACATGGTACACGCCTGTGTACTCCTTCGTCCTCTCAAACGCCGTAACGTCCTTCGGGCTCTCTACCACGCAGATAGTCTTCCGGTCACGCTTGGGGGAGGAGCATA
This sequence comes from Ruminococcus sp. NK3A76, assembly GCF_000686125.1. NCBI lineage: Bacteria > Bacillati > Bacillota > Clostridia > Eubacteriales > Oscillospiraceae > Ruminococcus > Ruminococcus sp. NK3A76. The sequence continues at coordinate 2,706,179 of NZ_JMMA01000002.1, read as the reverse complement.
TCGGGCAGACCTCTCTGTCTGTGAAGTTGAGGCACACCCTACAGGTCTTTATCTTTTTTCTTGCGCCCTCAAAAGCGCTTATGAACGCCTTTGCATCAGCCTCGTCCATTTCCATGACGTGGTAGGCAAGGCGCTGCGCCGATTTCATTCCTATGCCGGGCAGCTTTGCAAACTGCTCAGCGAGAATGACGAGCGGCAAAGCACTCGCATCAGCCATATCAGAAGAGGCCGGGGAATGAAACGCCGCCTGTGAGCTTCTGCATCTCAGCGTCGCTCTCCTCGTCGAGCTTAGCAACAGCCTCGTTGAATGCGCTCATGATAAGGTCCTGGAGCATCTCGATATCGTCAGGGTTTACTACCTCAGGCTTGATGTTGAGAGAAAGCACGTTTCTCTTGCCGTTGATAGTGATATCTACCATACCGCCGCCTACAGATGCCGAGAACTCTCTCTGCTCAAGGTCTTCCTGTAAAGCTGTGATATCGCTCTGCATCTTCTGAGCCTGCTTTATCATCTGGTTCATGTTGTTTGAGGGGCCTTTGCCCATTCCCTGGGGAAGTCTTGCTTTCATTTTAATAACTCCTTTAATCTTGTGATTTTATCTCAACCTCGATACCCATGTCCTTTGCACGCTCTTTGAGCACGTTGATCGGGTTGTCCTTGTCCCCGATATCCACAGAGCTTGCTGTGTAGAGCATGAAATCGAAGTCTTTGTTATAGTGATCGTGAATGATCTTCTTTAGCTTTGCGGTGTCGTTTGACGCCTTGAATTTCATCTTGTAGAAGTCGCTCGCACAGATGATGTTGAAGGTATCGCCCTCTATCGCTGCGGCAGAGTTCTGCAAAAATGCCGCTATGCCGGGATATTCCTCCCTGACCTTTTCGAGTATCTGCTGCCAGTCCTCAAGCGGCGTGTAGTTGTTGACATCGAACTTTTTGAGCGGCTTTGCAGGCTTCTTGGGCTTTTCGGGCACCGGGGGAGGTGTATTGTTACCGCCCGGGGCTGCCTGCGGCAGCTGGCCTGATGCGAGCCGCTGTTCGAGCTCGTTTATCCGAGCTATCAGCGCCTGCGTGTCCTCATTTGAGACTGCCTGCGGTGCCGGCCTGTGCGAAGCGGACGAGCAGAGCCTTATTATGCACATTTCAAGCTCTGTTCTCTTGGAAGCCGCACCCCTGAACCTGTCAAGGCAGTCCTGCAGTGCTGTAAGCTGACAGAGCACCGTGTCGATGTTTACATTTGAAGCGATAGCCTTTAGTCTGTCAAGCTCATCGGGCAGGCAGGTTATAAGGTCTGTCGCACCGTTGATAGCCTTTAAGAGCATCACGTTTCTCAGCTGCTCTATAAGCTCTGAGCAGAGCACCTTAAGGTCCTTGCTCATGCCGTAGAGCTCGTTTATCTTTGCAAGAGCACCTGCGGTGTCCCTGGCCATTATCTTTTCTATGATATCGAACAGGTAGTCACGCCCGGCGATGCCTGCGGCGTTTGAAACAACTGCCGTGTCGATATTATCAGAATACGCCGCACACTGGTCGAGCAGCGAGAGCGCATCTCTCATGCCGCCGTCAGAAAGCCTTGCTATAAGCTCAGCAGCGCTGTTATCAAGCGTCAGGCTCTCCTGCGATGCTATATATTCTATCCTTGCGACAATATCCTCCGTCCTTATCCGCCTGAAATCAAAATGCTGGCAGCGTGAGACGATAGTGGCAGGCACCTTGTGTATCTCGGTAGTCGCCAGCACGAACTTGACGTGCTCAGGCGGCTCCTCCATAGTTTTTAAAAGCGCATTGAAAGCACCGGGGCTGAGCATATGCACCTCATCTATGATATACACCTTGAACTTGCACATCTCAGGCGTATACACAACGCCCTCACGCAGCTCACGGATATCGTCCACCTTCGAGTTAGACGCAGCGTCCATCTCAAATATATCGGGGAGGGTACCGTTATCGGCGTTTTTGCATATCTCACATTCAAGACACGGCTCACCGTCCTTAGGGTTCAGGCAGTTTATAGCCTTGGCAAATATCCTTGCGCAGGTGGTCTTACCCGTACCTCTTGACCCTGTGAACAGGTAGGCGTGGGCTGTCTTGTCATTTTTTATCTGGTTTTTGAGTGTCTGAGTGACCTGCGGCTGAGAAACGACATCGTCAAACGACATTGGCCGCCATTTTCTGTATAATGCACGGTACGTTTTTCTCAACCCCTTAACTCAAAAAGTCGATCCGACATAAAGGCATGCAGGCGAAACTGTGTCACACGAAACAGACCGCTTAATGCTGCTCGGTTCCCCGCCTGACATGGTTCACAGCGTTTCATTGCACAGGACCTGCACACCCATATCTCGGATCGACGGCTTTGCAAATGTCCTTTATATCACTTTAATATTATAACACATTCTCTCACAAATTTCAAGCCCTTTTTGAAAAAAACTTAAAAAAACGTTTAACCGGGGGTGGTCGAGGTCTTGACAGCAGCACCGAAGGGGGCTTGGTCAGTTAACAGTTAACAGGTAACAGGTAACAGTTGTGGTGTCGGCTTACGCCGACGAGATGCCCGTTCGGGCGGTATGTGACCGAGGAAAGGCAAGTCCGAAGTGGGCTGTCTTCGTCGTCTTCTTCCTTGTCATAAGTGTTGGGATATCCCCGAAGGGGGTGGCGGCAGCTTCGCTGACGCAGGGGCGGCGCATGAGCTGTCTGCGACATCTCGAAAGCCCCCCTATCCGTAGCGTAGGATAAGCGAGAGACTACCCCTGAGCTGAAATGTCCGGGTGCTTTCCTTCAAGGGTACGCTCTCGCCCTCAGGGGCTACACGAGGGGCTTTCCGGTCGCCCCCCTGCTACGGCTTCGCCTTCGCCACCCCCTTCGGGTTGGCAAGCCCTACAGCTTAACTGAAACCGTCCGACTGACAGGCCGAATGGCCATACGTCGGCGCCAGCCGACACCACAACTATTCACTATTCATTCTTCACTATTCACTATTCACTGAGCGTAGCGTTACCGCCCGAATGGGCATAAGCGGCGTAAGCCGCACCTCACCTGTTACCTGTTACCTGTAACCTGTTACCTGAAAAAAGCGGCACCTCAGGTGCCGCTTTTGTGTGTTAGCCGTTTGATATTACAAAGTTTACCTCACCGAAGCTGAAAGATACGGGGATAAGGAACGCAGGGTTCTCGAAAACTATCTTGTCGTCGGTGTGTATCTCCTGCGGGTCAAGCTGGAGCTCGATGCCGTGCTCGTTTGACTCGTTGACTGTGAACAGACCGTTGTTTACGTTCATGAACTCGCCGACTGTGGCGTCTACAAAGTCATCGACCTCGGTGAATTCTTCCTTTGCGAAACGCTCTGCAAAGGCGATGTACTCGGCTGTGTCGGCAGCTACGCAGGTAATGGAGTTGTATGCGCCTGTGACAGTCTGCTTTACGATGTGCGGAGCTTCGATCTCGTGAACTATGCTCGAACCGAGCGGCGTGAAGTCGTCACCGATAAATCTGATGATGTCCTTGAAAAGCAGGGTGGTGTACTCGGTGTATATCCTCGCATTTGCGGCTGTGTCGAAGTGGTAGAAGCCCGAGATGAGCTTTGAGAGCTTGTCGGACTGGTTGCCCGAGATGTCGTCGTTCGAGAGGGAATTCTCTTCCTTGTACTCGATGATGGCCGACTCAAAGTCAGCATTCGACATAACGCCGCTGTTAACGAGCGTCTGACCTAAAAGCAGATAGTCTGTCGGCTGCTCGGAGAGGAGCCTTTCAACATCGCCGTCAGTCAGGTAGCCAAGCTCAACGCAGAGGTCACCGAAACGCTTATCAACGCTCTGCTGTGTGACATTGACGTGCTCGACCTGCTCGGAAGTCATAAGGCCTGCATTTATTGCAAGAACACCGAGACGCATTCTTGTGTTTTTCTTTTCTTCAAATGCCTGTGTAAGGTCTGCTGCTGTAACGAGCCCCTTGTGGAGCAGGAAGCTGCCAAAAAACTGTGCAAACATAAGTAAGTATCAATCCTTTCAGCGCACATAGCGCATATTACTTTAATTCCTTTGCTGTGTTCTCGAGTATCTTCTGTATCTGATCGTTCGAGATCGGCTTCTGTATAAAGTCGGTAGCGCCTGCCATTATAGCGTCACGCAGGTGGTTCTGTGTGCCGACTGACGAAGCCATGATGACCTTGGCCGCAGGGTCGAACTCAACGATCTCCTTAACAGCCTCGATACCTGTCTTTTTAGGCATAACGATATCCATGAACACAACGTTTGGCTTTGAAGCCTTGTATTTCTCTACCGCTTCCTCACCGTCTGCTGCTTCGAGCACCTCGGCAACACCAAGGCTGGATATAAAACTTATCAGCTTCTTTCTTGCAAACATAGAGTCATCGGCTATCATTACCTTTACACTCTCAAGTCCCATTTTACATTCCTCCGTATATGAAAAATTAACACGATAAACGCTCTATAGTAATTTTACCATAAATCGCACTAAAAATCAAGTAGAATTTTGAGTATTTTTTATAGTGATAATGTATAAATTTAATTGGTTAATTTGCGGCAATTTGACAATTTGCCGTTAATATTTTTGACAAATTACTTAATATATGTTGACTTGCCGTCTCAGAGGGGATATAATAATAAAGGTAGGGGCAGGCAGTGAAGCCAAAGCAGGCAGGCTCTGCGCCCGGTCTTTTAAAAAAAATGCGACAATATGAAAGGAAGTAGTTACCATGCCGACAGTTCTTGTAATGGATCATCCGCTTATAAAGCACAAGATATCCCTGCTGCGTGACGAGCACACAGGCACGAGGGATTTTCGCATACTTGTCGAGGAGATAGCCATGCTCATGGGCTACGAAGCGCTCCGTGACCTGCCCATAGAGGAGGTCGAGGTGAAAAGCCCGATAACCGCCTCAAAGCAGCCGATGCTCTCCGGCAAAAAGCTCGCTGTAGTGCCGATACTGCGTGCAGGGCTCGGAATGGTCGGCGGCATACTTGCGCTCGTGCCGTCTGCAAAGGTAGGGCACATAGGCCTTTACCGTGACGAGGAGACACACCAGCCGCACGAATACTTCTGCAAGCTGCCCGAGAACATTGACGAGCGGCTCGTTATCCTGCCTGACCCTATGCTTGCCACAGGCGGCTCGGCGATACAGGCGGTGGATTTCATAAAGGCCAAGGGCTGCAAGAGCATAAAATTCATGTGCATCATTGCCGCCCCCGAGGGTCTTGAAGCGCTGAGGGCTGCTCACCCGGACATTGACATTTATGTCGGAAGTCTTGACGATAGGCTCAACGACGATGCCTACATCGTCCCCGGCCTCGGCGACGCAGGCGACAGGATATTCGGGACGAAGTGAAATAGTGAAGAGTGAATAGTGAATAGTGAATAGTGAATAGTTGTGGTGCGCCTGACGGCGCAGATGCCCATTCGGGCGATATGTGACCGAGGAAAGGCAAGTCCGAAGGGGGTGGCGTAGGCGAAGCCGGAGCAGGGGGGCGACCGGAAAGCCCCCCTACCCGTAGCGTAGGGATAAGCCGACCGTTCCCTTGAAGCTATTCTGTGGGGGTTGCTTACCTTCAAGGCGGCAATCTCGTTCTCAGGGGGTACACCGAGGGGCTTTCCGGTCGCCCCCCTGCGTCAGCAAAGCTGCCGCACACCCCCTTCGGGTGCATATCCTACGATTTAGCTGAAATCGTCCGACAGACACGCCCGAATGGGCATACGTCGGCGTAAGCCGACACCACAACTGTTACCTGTTACCTGTTAACTGAATATCCGCCGCACCGGGGCTATTCACTATTCATTATTCACTATTAACTATTAACTAAGCCCCACAGCGAAAGCTGCGGGGCGTTTCTGGTGCCGGTGGTCGGGGTCGAACCGACACGGTATCACTACCAACGGATTTTGAGTCCGTCACGTCTGCCAATTCCATCACACCGGCGTATTTGATTTTGCGACCTATTTATTATAGCACCTAACGCTGAGTTTGTCAAGGGCAACACCGCACAAAGACCGCCTGAGAGCTTTGCGGCACATCTACTTGCAGATTTTCCGTCATATCACCTAAATTCACCTTGAAATACGTTAGTATTCCTGCGGTAAATTTGGGCAATCTGACGATAAATCTGCGTGCTTAGCAAAGCTAAGCAACCGTATACTGTACCACAATCTTTGTGCGGTGTTGCCCAAGAATTATTTGTCAAGCCGCCTTGCTATACACCATTTGGGCAAAGTGCTGTATTTCGGGTACTATATATTGTGCAACCGCCTATATTTTTTATACATATTGACTAATTTATTGACAATTCACTTTGCATTGTGCTATAATGATATCTGTGGTAATATAAATAAAAAGCCGCAGTGTAAAATTTTGTACAGGAAGATGAGCGTTTTTCATTTGACCCGAAGGCCGTCAGCTAAAAAAAAATAAAGGTGTGACAGGTCATATCAAGCATAGTAATAACCGCACTCAAACAGTGCAAATCATAATGTCTGGAGGTCAAAAATGGATAAGCTGATCGACTACGGCGGGTACGCTGCCTACCGTAAAACAGTTACTGAGCTTACCGCTAATCTTAAGACGCTTCTTGAGCTTAGCGAGGGAGTGCAGCTCCCCAATACCGCCGATTCCATCAAGGAAACGATAGAAAAGACGAGCGACGAGCATTTTGAAGTCGCAATAGTCGGCGAATTCAAACGAGGCAAGAGCACGCTGATAAACGCCCTGCTCGGGCAGGAGGTGCTTCCTGCTGACGTTCTGCCTGCCACAGCGACACTCAACCGTGTCACCTATTCGACTGACCCGTATGTGTCGGTAGAGTATAAAAACGGCACGCATGAAAGAGTCGATATCGACAAGCTCGCAGACTATGTCACAAAGCTCACCGCAGAGAGCGAGGAAAAGGCCGAGACCGTAAAGGAAGCGACCGTTTACTATGATACCGAGTTCTGCAAGAACAACGTTGATATCATAGACACCCCCGGCCTCAACGATGACGAGCAGATGACCAACGTCACACTTTCTATCCTTCCCAAGATAGATGCGGCGGTCTTTGTCATTTCTGCAAACAGCCCCTTCTCGCAGTTTGAAAAGGACTTCTTGGAGAAGAAGATGCTCACATCAGATGTCGGCAGGATAATCTTTGTTGTAAACTGCTTCGGCACATTTGCAAGAGAAGACGAGAACAAGATAGTCGAGACTGTAAGAACGAGGATCACCCGTTACGTCATGGAAAAGGCCAAGAAGGTAATGGGCGAGGATTCGAGAGAGTTCGCAGCATATAAGCGTAAGATAGGCACGCCCAGGGTAATAGGCGTGTATGCCAAGCGTGCCCTCACAGCCAAGAAGATAGAAGACCCCAACCTGCTTGAAGAAAGTAATTTCCCTGAGTTTGAAAAGGCTCTCGAGACAATGCTCACCAAGGAGAGGGGCGTTATCGCTCTCCAGATACTCGCTAATAAGATAACCAACTCGGGTACTGAGATAATGAGAAGCGTCGTCATGCAGGAAAACGCCCTCATGATGGAGAACGATGAGTTCATGAAGAAGTATTCGGCTGCTATTGATGAGATAGAGTCGATAAGAAATAAAAAGAGACAGGAGTTCGTCAAGATAACCGACGCTGCTAATAAGGTGTTCTCCGACCTGCAGCCTGTGCTTGACAGCTACTGGTCAAATATCGAGAACGCAGCTATGGAGGTAATAGATAACTTCCAGATGTCGTCTGATGACTTCAAGAAGGACAGGCTCAAGGTAGTCACCAGCAAGCTGACCGATAAGATAAAGGAAAACATCGAGACAAGGGCACAGCTCATCTGCGAGCAGATACAGAATTCTATCAACGTCGCAATAAACGTCGAGGCTGAGAGACTTCAGGACTTCGAGGACGAGTTCTTCGAGTCGGTAACTAAGATACAGCAGATGTTCGCAGTGTCTGACAGAGTGTCTAAAAACGGCGGTATCGCTGATAAGGTCACAGGTGCGGCTATCGGCTCGTTCGGTGTCGGCGGCGCATTCTTAGGCTTCCGTGAAGCAGGTGTCAAGGGTGCTCTGCTTGGCGGCGCTACGGCGTTTGCAGGCTTCTCTGCTACTTACTATGCCGCTATGATGCTCGCTTCATTCATAGGCCTTGCATCAGCTCCTGTAACTCTCTGCCTTATGGCACTTGCAGGCCTTGCAGGCACTTTCACGAGCTCCTTTGCTATAGACAAGCTGCTCGTAAACGAGAGGATAGATAAGTACAAGACAAACTTCAAGACACAGGTGAGAAAGCAGTTCCACGAGATGAAGCTCAACAACGACTTCACAGAAACTGTCAGAAAGCAGGTATTCACCGCATTTGAAGGCCTTAAGACCAAGATAGAGGACGAGACTGAGATAATACTCCGTGACACACAGGAAACTCTTGACAATCTCAACAATATGAAGGCAGAAAAGAGCCATATCTCCGAAAAGGAAATGGACAGGCTGCATGATATAGCCGAAAAGGCAAGTAAGATAGTATCTGACGCATATGCGCTCAGAAAGGCTCTTACCGAGGAGAGCGAATGATGCTCTCTTAGGGCAACACCGCACGACCACCGGCTCTGGCCTTTGTGTGCGGAGTTGCCTTAGTATCAAAACAAGTCTGTTATTTTAAAGAAGGTGATATATGATGGCTGATTCTCTCACACAGGAGAATACTGCGACGACGACAGAGGTGCAGAACCCTCTGCTTAAGATAGATACGAGCTTTCGCACTTACCTCAACGTCTATACGAGGAGCTTTGACAACCACGTTGTCGGCGGCTCGCTCGACTATGCGCTCGATTCGGATTTCGCACTGCGGCAGAAGCTCTCGGGCATAATCGGCTGGGGCAGGCTCTACAGGGCTGTCACAACAGGCGATATCTCCGCTGAGGGCAAGGACTGCTTTATGACCTGCGTGCAGGCAGGCAACCTCAAATACCCCGAGGTGTACGATATACTCAAAAAATGCACCGAAAGGCTGGAGCTAAATCCGCCTATCGTGCTTATAAAGGAAGATGATGAACCGAGGATATACTCGCTCACAAGCGACAGCTTCGAGCCCTCGATAGTTATCTCGACAGGGCTGCTTACACTTTGCAGCAGCGAGGAATTACAGTTCCTCATAGGCTGCGAGTGCGGCAGACTGCAAAACAACCACACGGCATTCAGCTTTGCATTCACATATCTTAACTACAACAAGCTCTGCTACCGCCCCAAGGAGCGCAGCTACAAGGGCACTGTGGGCAATTCGCTCGTGCATACGCTGCTCGAATGGGTCAAGTATGCAGACCTGACCACCGACAGGGCAGGCATGATATGCCTTGACGAGCCTGCGCACTACGGCAAGCTGATATGCGACCTGTTTGAAAAAGGCTTTGTTGACTTCTTCGGCAGAAAGAACGAGACTATGGGCTTTGAAAAGATACTTGATGCCTATGAGAAGATAAAGGACGAGAAGGACCCGAGAAATATAACGGTTGACAAGTCGCTCTCTTCTATCAGGAAGCGTGTCATAGCAGGCATGGATTTCCTTGACTGCGTGACGCTGTACAAGTGGCGCATGGACCTTAAGCGGCCTAACTACCAGCTCCGCTCGCAGCAGATGTGCGATATCCGCTGCAACCTCATCATGGGCTCGGATTCGGAGGTGTGAATTTGGAAGATAAGAATATTTACGCTGATTCACACGAGGATATAGAAAAGGTAAGAGCAAGGCTTAAAATGATAATCGACGACGAGATGATATCAAAGATCCTCGGCGAAGACTTCATCAAGAGCCTGGTCGAATGGGACGAGCTGATAGAAAAGCGCTCGAACGAGCCGTTCACTCTCGTTATCCTGGGCGAGTTCAAGAGGGGCAAGAGCACTATAATAAACGCTCTGCTCGGCAAGGAGCTTGCTCCCATGAACATATCGCCCGAGACATACACGATAAACGAGATAACCTACGGCCGTGTGCAGGGCGTTGAGGCTGTTTTTGACAACGGCAAGAGAATGCGCCTGACCATGCGTGACACCACCCGTGAAAGATTAGAGGCAAGGCAGAAATTCTTCCCCGGAAAGATAGATTATCTCGACATAAAGGACAACTCTCCCATACTCAAAGAGATGAGGATAGTCGATACCCCCGGTCTTTCCGACCTTGACGACCTCGACAAGCAGGTGACTGACTATCTTGTGAATGCCGATGCCGTTATGTATGCGACATCTGCGCTGCTGCCCTTCTCCGAGAGCGAGCAGGTGTTCTTAGGCTCGCATATCCAGCCGCAGAGGTTCGGTATGCTTTATATCCTTGTGAATATGATAGACGCTCTTAACACTCAGGAGGACGTTGACAAGATAATGAACCGCTTTGAGGGCATAGCGGCTGAAATAGTGCCAAATGCCTTTGTTTACGGCATAAGCGGCTTTGACGAGCTGGCAAGAAAGATGAACCAGAAGCGCCCTGCTGACAAGGGCACGAGGGAATTCTACGAGAACCAGTTTTTCCAGTTCGAGCTGTCTCTTAAGCGTGACATAATGCTCAAAAAGGACATAATACGCACAAAGCGTGTCATCTCGATGCTCAGACAAATGGTAGATGAGACGGCTGCCAAGATGAACCTTTTCTATGAAATGAGTGCGCTTGATCGGCAGAAGCTCGAAGCTGTAGCAAACGACTTTGAGACAGAGGCTCAGAAGATAGAGCAGGCCTTGGAGCAGAAAAAGCCGCTTTTACATCTTAGCATAACCGAGATGCAGCAGCAGGCAGAGCAGTGGATGTACGAATTCTTTGCAAAGCTGCGAAAGAGCATACTCGAATGTCTTGACAAGGACGAAAACGGCGAGCCTGTATACAGTGCTGAGGACATAGAGAAATTCTTCTACCCCTTCCTCATGGAAAAGGTGGGCGAGGCTTACCGTGCCTGCATAGAGATGCACCGTGAGTCGATAAGAAAGGTGATAGAGACGATATCGGCAGAGCTTGCGCAGAAGCTGGGCATAGCCGACCTCTCGGAAGTCACCCAGTCCACGAGTGTTGACAGGATAATGATGAGCATGAACAAGAACGTGACACGCTCGGTAATGGGTGTCAAGCTGTTCGGCACGAGCGAGACATTCCCGCCGGCGACCATGACATCATTCTCACAGATACTCAAAAAGAAAAAGCAGACGACCGACATCATCGACATAGCGCTTGAAAACTACGATGACATCAGGATAAACATAGTAAACGACATCAAGCTCGTTTACCAGGACCTTGAAACAAAGGCCGTCAAGCAGCTCGAATCTATATGCAAGTATCAGACCGAGATAGGCAGGGCAGCTCTTGACCACGCAAAGGAAGTATCCTCCTCCTTCAAGTACGAAGACGTGAGCGATGCCCTTGAAACTGCGATGTCCATTCTCAAAGAGCCTGCAAGGATACTCGCCAAATACGACGACTGACCCCGTCCACGACTTACCACTGAATATTATAGGGAAAGCTCTCCCTTCGCTTTATGCGGAGGGAGGGCTTTTTTTCAGGTAACAGGTTACAGGTAACAGGTAACAGGAGAAACGCTTCGCTCAGTGAATAGTGAATAGTGAAGAGTGAATAGTGAATAGCCCAGGTGCGGCAAAGCCGCTTATGCCCATTCGGGCGGTATGTGACCGAGGAAAGGCAAGTCCGAAGGGGGCTGTCTTCGTCGTTGTCTTCGTCTTCGTCTTCCTCAACTCAGTGTGTTGGGATATCCCCGAAGGGGGTGGCGGCAGCTTCGCTGACGCAGGGGGGCGACCGGAAAGCCCCCCTACCGTAGCGTAGGATAAGCGAGAGACTACCCCTTTAGCTGATTTGTCCGGAAGATTGCCTTCAAGGCTGCTCTCTCGTTCCCAAGGGGTACACCGTTTTCTTTGTCGCTTTTAGCCATATTTCCCCACCTAAATTTGTAACATCACACAAACTTTTCCCTTTTCAAAAATTTCTCTCTCACTTGTTGCATCAAACTATGCAACAAATGCCCCTTTTTGCACTATTAGTAGAAGGACTTTTTTCTTCAATACTAAAAAAGGAGCGAATCAAAATGGCAGAAAAGAGAAATGAACATAAGAGCTTTGTGATGTATAACGACTGGGGCAATAGCTTGCAGGAATTCGACGATGCTGAACTCGGCCAGCTGCTCAGAGCGATCTATGCGTTCACTACCGCAGGTGAGGAGATAGAGCTTCCCGATAGGTCGCTGAGGATCATCTTCAATATGATGAAAGAATGCTTTATCCGTGATGCGGAAAAGTGGGACGAAATAAGAGAACTCAGAAGTATATCAGGTTCTAAAGGTGGTGCGCCTAAGGGCAATAAGAATGCATCAAAAACAAACAAAACAAGCAAAACAACCAAAACAACCAATTGCTTGAATAAACAAGCAAAACAAGCTGTTAATGTAAATGATAATGTAAATGTAAATGACAATGTTAATGTTACTGTTAATGAAGATGTAAATGTCAATGAAGATGTAAATGAAAATGTCAATGAGACTGTCACTGTTAATGAAGACGTAAATGAAGAAGACAATGACAAGTCGTCTTCCCTGTCTTCGTCGTCCTTGTCGTCATATCGTGAAGATTTTTCCCGTGTCATTTTTTCTGACGAGGACAAGGAAGAACTTTTCAATATGTCCGACCGTCAGCAGATCGAACGGTACATTGACCGCATATCTGCCTGGCAGCAGGAGAACCGCCGCTTTATGAAAGACCCCTGCCGCACTATTAAGAAGTGGCTTCGTGAAGACGGCAGGAAGCCCGGTTACTATGACCGGGGGTACTCGGGCGGCTCATACGGCTACAGAAATCACTCTGAGAGTGAGAGGGAGAGGATAGACAGGGAAGCGAAAGAGCTTGCAAGGCGAGTAGCGGAGTTTGAGGCTACGCTGGATTTTGACACCTTATCCACTTGATTGCCTTCAAGGGCAGTCTCTCGCTTATCCTACGCTACGGGTAGGGGGGCTTTCCGGTCGCCCCCCTGCGTCAGCGGAGCTGCCGCCACCCCCTTCGGGTATGCCCCCACACACTGAGATGAGGAAGAAGACGAAGACTGCCCCCTTAGGGGGCAAGTCCTGCGATTTAGCTGAAATCGTCCGACCAACAGGCCGAATGGCCATCTGTCCGCCAACGGCGGACACCTCAATTATGCATTATGCATTCTTAATTATGCATTGAAAAAGCATTATGCATTGCAATAGCACCGTGCATTGAAAAAAACTTCCCAAAGCTCTTGCAACTGCCAAAAAAATGTGGTATAATGTCTATGTATGCTATAGGGCATCTCTAAAAACCCCTTTTGAGAAAAAGCAGCTATGTACGTCATATGCTGTGTCAAGCCCTCTTGTAGTGCGACAGCACGCCTGCGAGGTCTTTCCTTGCATCTGACGCACCTATCAGCTTTTTCCTTGACCAAACGGGTTTTTAGAAATGCCCTATAATCAATATAGAAGGAGCAAAGATATGAAATTAAAAAAGGAATTCATAACTCACAATACAGAAAATGAGGCTATGCTCGTATCGACCGGTAAGGCGAGCTTTTCGGGCATGGTGAAGGGCAACAAGACCACAGGGGAGATATTTGAGCTTCTCAAGGAGGATACTACCGAGGCTGAGATAGTCAGGGCTCTCAGGGCTAAGTATGAAGCACCCGACGGCGTTATCGAAAAGGACGTAAGAAAGGTGCTCATTGAACTCAAGAATATAGGCGCTTTAGAAAAATAATGGAGAACAGCGCTGTAAAATGGCTCTATAAGGCCAGCGGCAGAAAAAAGCTGTATATACTTGCACTTATCATAATACAGGCGCTAAACGGCAGCTCGGGCGTTTTGTATGCACTGTTTCTGCGCAATATCGTAGACAGTGCCACCGAGCACGATAAGGGAGCTTTCGTAACGGCTGCTCTGATGATAGTCGGGCTCGTGCTCGTGCAGATAACGCTCAAAGCGCTTATCAGGTGGCTCAATGAGCTTTCAAGGGCGGAGATAGAGAATATCTTCAAGCGGCGGCTGCTCTCGCAGATACTAAAGAAGGATTTCTCGGCGGTGAGTGCCGTTCATTCGGGTGAGTGGCTCAACCGCCTTACCAATGATACGGTGGTCATATCACAGAGCTATGTCGAGATACTCCCGGGGCTTATCGGCATGATAGTCAAGATGATAAGCGCTCTTGTTATGATAACGCTGCTTGATTACAGGTTCGCTTTCGTGTTCATTCCGGGCGGTATACTCATGATGTTCGTCACATACGGCTTTCGTAAGGTGCTCAAACGCCTGCATAAGCGTATACAGGAGGCTGACGGCAGGCTCAGGGTGTTTTTGCAGGAGAGGATAGGCTCTCTTATGATGATACGCTCCTTTGCGGCTGAGAGCAGCACAAGGCAGCAGGCTGAGGAGAAGATGACCGACCACAAGAAGATGAGGATGAGGAGAAATTACTTCTCCAACTTCTCAAACATCGGCTTTAACTTTATCATGGACGGGATGTACCTTTTCGGTGTCTGCTACTGCGGCTACGGTATACTTGTCGGCAGGGTGACATACGGCACGCTTACTGCGATAACACAGCTTATCTCGCAGATACAGGCGCCCTTTGCAAACATCACAGGCTATCTGCCGAAGTATTACGCTATGATAGCAAGTGCCGAAAGGCTTATGGAGATAGAGGATTTTGAAGACGATATCGAGCAGGAGCCGCTTGACATCGAAAAGATAAACGGCATTTACAAGGACGAGCTTGTCAGCTTCGGTCTGCGTGCTGCCGATTTTGCTTACTATGCGAGCTGTTCGAGCATAGGAGAGCTTACTAAGGAGAATATGCCGAAAGTCCTTGACAAGATATCTGTAGAGCTTAACAAGGGGCAGTTTGTCGCATTTACAGGCCACAGCGGCTGCGGCAAGAGCACTGTTTTAAAGCTGCTTATGTGCATATACAGGCTTGACGGCGGAGAGAGGTATATAAAGCTCTCAGGCGGCAGGGAAGAGCCTCTGTCGGCGCTTTACCACAGGCTCTTTGCCTACGTTCCGCAGGGAAACAGGCTCATGAGCGGCACGATAAGAGATGTTGTCTGCTTTGCGCAGCCTGAGGATAGGAATAACGACGAGCGCATAAACGAAGCGCTCAGGATAGCCTGCGCAGACGGCTTTGTAGGCGAGCTTGAAGACGGTGTGGACACACTTCTCGGCGAGCGTGGCACAGGACTCTCAGAGGGTCAGATGCAGCGCATAGCCGTGGCAAGAGCTATATATTCGGGCAGCCCGATACTGCTGCTTGACGAGGCGACGAGCGCCCTTGATGAGAACACCGAGCGCCAGATGCTTGAAAACCTGCGGCAGATGACAGACAAGACGGTGGTCATAGTCACCCACCGCCCTGCGGCGCTGAGCATATGCGACAGGGTGATAGAATTTGATGATAACGGAGTTGTGGGCTGAGTATGGAAGCGTTGTTCAAAAGGTTTGAGAGCATGAAGGTGCTCTCGGGCAGCACACTTAAGCTGATAGCGCTTTTCACGATGATGTGCGACCATGTGGGGTCGATACTGCTAAGCCGCTCAGAGCTTGGCATGACGCCCTTTTTGAGCATAGGCTCACACGGCCTGACGCTGTATGCGGTGTCAAGAATGATAGGCAGGATAGCGTTTCCGATATACTGCTTTCTTATCACCGAAGGGTTTATACACACCCACGACAGAAAGCGCTACGGCATAAGTCTCCTGATATTTGCGCTGATATCCGAGATACCGTGGAACTTAGAGCACTCAGGGCATCTTACCCACCCGACACAGAATGTATTCTTCACACTCTTTTTAGGATACTTAGGCATTTGCGCTGTTGAAAAATACAAGGAAGACACGCAAAGGCTGCTTTTAAGTCTTTTGGCGCTGTTCGGTATAAGCTTAGTGCTCAGGTGCGACTACGGCTGCAGGGGCTTTGCGCTTATCGTACTCATATACGTCCTGAGAGACAAGAAGGTCTTACAGGCGATACTCGGCAGCTGCATGGTAAGCTCTGCATATGCGGCGATAATTGCGTTTATCCCGATAAACCTTTACAACGGCGAGAGGGGATTTATCAAAGGCAAGGCCTTGAAATACGCATTCTATGTGGCATATCCGCTGCACATATTCATTATATATCTGATAAGGCTGAACACGTTTGGCTACAACTGAGCTTTGCCCCCGGACAGGGGGCTTTTTTCAGGTAACAGGAGAAACGCTGCGCTTGGTCAGTTAACAGTTAACAGGTAACAGGTAACAGTTGTGGTGTCCTGCTTGCGCAGGACGTTATGGCCATTCGGCCGGTAATGCTGCGCTCAGTGAATAGTGAATAGTGAAGAATGAATAGTGAATAATTAAGGTGTGCGCCGCAGGCGCATATCCGAAGGGTCGAGGGGCGACCGGAAAGCCCCTCGGTGTACCCCCTAAGGACGAGAGAGCGCCCTTGAAGGTAAGCGCCCGGACAAATCAGCTAAAGGGGTAGTCTCTCGCTTTGTTCACGCTACGGGTAGGGGGGCTTTCGAGCTGTCGCAGACAGCTCATGCGCCACCCCTGCTCCGGCTTCGCCTGCGCCACCCCCTTCGGACTGACCTTTCCTCAGTCACATTTCGCCCGAATGGGCATATCGTGCGGCTGTGCCGCACACCTCAATTATGCATTATGCATTATGCATTATGCATTGAATAAGCATTATGCATTAAAAAAAGCATTATGCATTAAAAAAGAAAGGAAGATAAACTTGGATAGGATAGAATTTTTCCGTGACCTTGCGGTGATAATAGTTTCGGCAAAGCTGTTCGGATTGCTGGCGGCTAAACTTAAAGCTCCGCAGGTCGTGGGTGAGATAATCGCAGGTCTGCTTATCGGCCCCTGCGTGCTCGGTGTGGTGAGCGACTCTGATTATCTGAAGCTCATAGCCGAGATAGGCGTCGTTATGCTAATGTTCGGCGCAGGACTTACAACAAACCTTAAAGACCTCATAAAAACAGGCCCTAAGGCGCTGCTTATCGCCTGTGTGGGAGTTTTTGTGCCGCTTATCGGCGGAACACTGCTCTACAGCGCTTTCTACGGCTTCGGGGCGGTGGGGAGCGAGAAGTTCATGCGTGCTGTATTTATCGGCACTATCATGACCGCTACAAGTGTCAGCATAACAGTCGAGACACTTAAAGAGCTCGGCAAGCTAAAAGGCACTATCGGCACGCTTATCCTAAGCGCTGCCATAATAGACGACGTTATAGGCATCATCGTGCTGACATTCGTTATCGGCTTCAAAGACCCCGACAGCAAGCCGTCAAGCGTGCTGTGGCACACGGGGCTGTTCTTTGTGTTTTCTTTTGCGGTGGGCTTCCTGACCTACTACATCTTCAAGAAGATAGACAAGCGCTACCCCCACCAGAGGAGGATACCGATACTCGGGCTTGCGCTGTGTATGTTCTTAGCATTCGCAGCTGAAGCGTTTTTCGGCATTGCCGACATCACAGGCGCATACGTTGCAGGCCTTATCCTTTGCAGCCTGACCGACTCGGACTACATCGCAAGGCGTGTTGACATAAACTCATATATGTTCTTCGGTCCTGTATTCTTTGCAAGCATAGGCCTTAAGACGACACTGAGCGGCTTCAACGCAGACCTTTTGCTTTTCTCTGTAGGATTTGTGCTCGTTGCACTTCTTGCCAAGGTGATAGGCTGCGGCCTGACAGCAAGGCTGATGGGCTTCAAGGCAAGCGACAGTCTGAAAGTCGGCGTAGGCATGATGACGAGAGGCGAGGTAGCGCTCATCGTAGCGCAGAAAGGCTTATCCGTAGGGCTTCTCGACTCAAAATACTTTGCCAGCGTGATACTTCTCATCATCGTATCCTCAGTTTCGACACCGATACTGCTTAAAGCTCTCTATCACCATGACAAAGCCCCCGAACCGGCAGACGCCGTCTGAAAAAGCCCCGAGAGGGGCTTTTTTCAGTTAACAGGTAACAGGCCATATTCAGGTAACAGGTTACAGGTAACAGGTAACAGTTGAGGAGCGCCTGCGGCGCAGATGCCCATTCGGGCGGTAACGCTTCGCTTAGTGAATAGTGAATAGTGAAGAATGAATAGTGAATAGTTGATGTGCGCCTGCGGCGATTATGCCCATTCGGGCAATATGTGACCGAGGAAAGGCAAGTCCGAAGGGGGTGAGCGGCAGCTACGCTGACGCAGGGGGGCGACCGGAAAGCCCCCCTACCGTAGCGTGAACAAAGCGAGAGACTACCCCTTTAGCTAAATTGTGGGGTCAGCTTTCCTTCAAGGCGGCTCTCTCGTTCTCAGGGGATACACGAGGGGCTTTCCGGTCGCCCCTCGACCCTTCGGTTCGCCGCCTTCGGCGGCTCTTGGCCGAATGGCCATATGTCGCCGTCAGGCGCACCTCTGAACCTGTCAAGTTTTCTGCACACATAAAGTTAATAAAACTATTGATATCAGCCAATAGAAAGCTTTTCATTTGGCTCTGCGAAAAAAACTCTGTAAATTCAAAAACTGTGATAAAAACGTTAAGTTGTGAGCGGCTTGAAAATAGCCGCTCCAATTTTTTTACAGTATACAATAGATACTGTAATTTGTCAAGGTTCTTTGGATATCAGCCGATCCTGTCGGGGTACATGATCTCAAGCTCGCCCAGAACTTTGCCCCAGTTTCGCAGCGGCATGGTCCATTTCTTAGCTATCTCATGCGTTGCAAGATACAAAGCCTTCAGGAGCGCTGTATCGCTTGGAAATACGCTTCTCTGCTTGTTCAGACGGCGATAGCCGCTGTTAAGACTCTCTATTGCGTTGGTGGTATAAATCACCTTTCTGACATCAGCTGAGAACTTGAAGATCGGTGATATTACGTCCCAGTTCTTGTACCAGCTCTTCATAGCGTTAGGATAATCGTCTTCCCATTTTTCAGTAACACAGTCGAGAGCTTCCAGAGCAGCATCCTCGGAAGGCGCATGATAGATCGTTTTCAGGTCGTTTGCGAACTCCTTCTTGTTCTTCTCTCCAACGTATTTCAGCGTATTTCTTACCTGATGAACGATGCAGCGCTGTAGCTCAGTTTGCGGAAAAGCTGCTGATACAGCTTCTTTCATGCCTGTAAGACCGTCTGCGCAGATGACGAGAATATCCTTAACTCCGCGATTTTTCAGCTCGTTCAGAACGCCGAGCCAGTACTTGGCGCTCTCGTTTTCACCGATATGTATTGAAAGAACTTCCTTGTGACCTGTCATGCTGACAGCAAGGATCACATATGCGGCAAGCTTCCTGATCTGTCCGTTATCACGCACTGAGAAGTGTACAGCATCGATGAATACTATCGGATATACTTCGTCCAATGGACGTTTCTGCCAGTCCTCTATCTGCGGCAGAAGGCGGTCTGTGATATCTGATACCATACCGTCGCTGACTTCAAATCCGTAGATATCTTCGATAGTTTCGCTTATTTGGCGTGTGGTCATTCCTTTGGCATACAGAGCAATTATCTTCTGCTCAATACCTGAGATGTCCTTCTGTCGCTTCTTTACGACCTTTGGCTCAAAACTGCCGTCACGATCCTGCGGCACTTCTATTTCCGTTTCGCCGAAGCTCCCGCGTATCTTCTTGGTTTTCTTTCCGTTGCGAGAGTCAGGATTGTCGGAACGTTCATATTCCTGATATCCAAGATGCTCGTCCATTTCGGATTCAAGCATTTCCTGGATCGTTCCTCCGAGAAGGTCTTTCAGGGCATCCTCAATATCCTTAGCCGACTTGATGTCGTATTCCTCAAGCAGCATTCCTATTATGTTCTTCTTGCCCTCGCTCATCGGTTCTCTTTTTCTTCTTGCCATAAAAAATCAGCCTCCTGTGATATTAATTCTATTTTATCACAGTTTGCTGACTTTTTACAGACTTTTTTTCAGAGGCTCTTTCATTTCTGAGCTCATATGGCGTTTTTAAGCCGTTTGAGCTGTGATAACGATGTGTGTTGTAAAAGCCAAAGACGTATTCAAATATTTTTAGCTCGGCTTCCTTCCTCGTTTTGAACCTACAGCCATGTACACAGGCATTTTTGACCGTTGCCCAGAAGCTTTCCATAGGTGCATTGTCATATGGCACACCGCTTCGAGACATACTTTGGATCATCTTGTACTTTTGAAGCTTGTTTTTGTATGCATTGGAAGCATATTGCACGCCTCGGTCAGAATGGAACAGCAGTCCTTCGCCCGGCTTGTATTTTTTGAATGCCTGATCAAGCGAATCGATCATCAGTTCCTGCGTGTGTTTGCTGCTAAAGCTTAATCCGACACAATCACGTGCACATAGGTCTATTATCCCTGCTGCGTACAGCCAGCCTTCGTCTGTCCATATGTAAGTGCTGTCTCCGCACCACTTTCGGTTTGGCTTATCAGCATTAAAATTGCGGTCAAGAAGATTTTCTGCAACTTGATACTTGTGCCTGCTGTTGGTCGTTGCCCTATATTTTTTGCATTTTTTCGGGTACATATTTCCTTGACGCATCAGCCTTCCGACTTTCCCCTCACTCATCGGGTATCCGGCTTCTTCAAGTGCTTTTTTCATACGCACTCTGCCATACTCCTCATAGCTTTCAGCGAAGATCGTCTGCATTTTCTCTACAAGCTCCAGATCTTCTTTTTCTTTGTTGCTGTGAGGGTTTTCCTTTCGGTCATAATATGATCTTGTACTTATCCCGAGAGTCTGACATACCAGATTGATCGGATATTTATCCAATCCTCTCGCCCGCAAGTCATCTATCTTTTCTTTGACTCTTGCTCTGCCTGATATGCCGCAACTTTTTTTAAGATCTCTACCTGCATCCTGAGCTTTTCGTTTTCTTTCTTCAATCGCCTAAGTTCTGCATCCTGCGGACGCTGTTTCCCACAGCCTACAAATGCATCCTCGCCGTACTTTCTGTACTCTCTGCGCCATGTGTAGATCGTTTGCTCCGGTATTGCGAATTTTTCGGATAACACTTTCACAGATATGTTATCTTTGAAGTGCAGTTCCATGATCTTAAATTTGAATTCCCGACTGTTTTCTCCATGTGTGCTCATTTGAAGCCAACTCCTTTTTTATATTATATCATTATTAACTTCAAATGTGTAGTTTTATTATACAGGTTCACCTCAACTATTCACTCTTCACTCTTCACTCTTCACTAAGCGCAGCGTTTCTCCTGTTACCTGTTACCTGTTAACTCTCCCCCGACAGGGGCGGGGGAGTTCATTGACTTTGCCTTGAAAATGTGCTATAATAAATTGTGTATAACTGCGTGTAAGGGAATGTGAAATATATGGAAGTCAAACTCGGGTTTTCGATGCTCGGCAGGGTGTTTATGATGCCTGCGAGCGTTGTTGATGAATATATAAAAATAAGTACAGGCGAGCAGATAAAGGTGCTTATGTGTATCTATTGCCTGGGCTCTGAGAAGATAAGGACTGAGGATATCGCCGGTATGGCAGGGGTCAGCGAGCAGACGGTCAGAGAGGCCGTTATACATTTCTCAAAGCTCGGGGTGTTCACAGCATCAGGGCTCACTGGGGCGGAAGCTGAGCCTGCGCAGGAGATAAAGCCTGCCTTGCAGCCTGCTGCCGGGATACCCGTTCAGACAGTGAGGGCTGATGAGATAACGCCTGTTACCCGTGATACATCAAGAAATGCAAAGGTAAGATATACCCCCCGTGAGATAGCCGCAAAAATTGAGCAGGACAACGCCCTTAACGGCCTTATGCAGAGTATGGAGCAGCTTATGGGCAGACAGCTTACCCACTCGAACGTCGGCGATGTGCTTGAAATGTATGAGCACCTGGAGCTTGACCCTGCAAGTATCCTCATGATAGCCGAATACTGCAAGAGCCTGGATAAATGCCGCACGGCGTATATCCTGAGGGTCGCACAGGAGTGGTTTGATGAGGGGATAAGCGAATTTGATGCAGTAGAGCGCAAGATAATAAACCTTGGCAGATATAACTCGTTTGAAGCGAAGATAAAGCGCCTCATAGGCCTTGACGGTGCTGCCACAAAGAAGCAGCGCACATATATCGCTTCGTGGCAGGATATGGGCTTTGACTTTGACATGGTAAGGCTTGCCTATGAGCAGAATATCGACAACACAGGCAAGCTCAGCTTTCCGTATATGGATAAGATACTCCACGGCTGGCAGGAAAAGGGTATTCACACCCCTGCACAGGCAGAGCAGGCGGGTAAGAAATTCCGTGAGGAGAAAAAGCCCGGACAGGACGGCGGCATAACAGCCGGCGATGTGGCGGAATTTGAAAGGTCGATAGATTTTGACAAGCTGACTACATAAGGGAGAATTCAAAATGGCTTACAGCAGAGAGATAGTTGAAAAGGCGCAGGGGATCATTGACGAGCGGCGTATGAAGGCTGAGGATATAAACAGGCAGCGCACCGCTGAGATGATGATATCCTGCCCTGAGATATATGAAAACGAGATGAGGGTGCGTGGGACGTTTTTCAGGCTGATGAACGAGATGCTCACAAAGAAGATAAGCGACCCCGGCGTGCTTGAGCGCATAGAATCTGACCGCACGGCAGCCCTTGAATTCGTAAGAAAGAGCCTCAGGGAAAAAGGCTACCCCGAGGATTATCTTGATACGCCCTACACCTGCCCAAAGTGCAGAGACAGGGGAGTAGTCGAGGGGAGAAGATGCGAGTGCATGAGCGAGCTTCTGCGCCGGCTGTCAGTCGAGAGCCAGGGCGGCGAGGCAACGGTAAGGCGCTTTATTGAAGCAAGGACAGACATCTACGCCACCCCTCAGGACAGAGAGCACATGAAAAAGCTGATAGATTACTTAAAGCGCTACTGCGACGATGTGGCACAGTCAAAGGCCAGCCGCTCGCTGCTTTTCCACGGCTCTACAGGCACGGGCAAGACGTTTCTTTCCCAGTGCATAGCATCAGAGCTCAGAGAGCGTGGGTTTGCCGTGTGCTTTGGCACGGCGTATGAGTTTTTCAAGGCGATAGAAGACCAGCGCTTTAAAAACGCCGACGGCGACACCGAAAACACGATGCTGAGCTGCGACCTGCTGATAATTGACGACTTAGGCGCTGAATTTCGCACAAGCTACACAGAGAGTGTGCTGTATAACATCATAAATACACGCACAGAGCACGCACGCCAGACGATAATCTCAACAAACCTCAGCATAGACGATTTAAGAAAAAGATACAACGAGCGCATAACATCACGCCTTACAGGCACATTCACGACTATCCCCTTCCCGGGGAACGACATAAGGCTCAGGCTGCAAAGCGTGTGAGATAAAGGGAGGGAATGCTGTGAAACGTGAGCTTGGTATAGCAAGGTGCGGCCTTGCCTGCTGCCTTTGCTCTGAGAACAAGGAGTGCAAGGGCTGCAAGCGTGACGGCTTTTTGGAGCTTTCGTGGTGCAAGGACAAAGATCGGTGCGAGGTGAGAAAGTGCGTGATAGAAAAGGGTCTGACAGGCTGCTGTGAGTGCGAGCCAAAAGACTGCCGCAAGGGGCTTTTTGCTGAAAAGATAAAGCCGAGAGCCTTCTCGGAATTTGCTCACCGCTACGGAAAAGACCGTCTGCTCGACTGCCTGGAGCGCAACGAGAAAAACGGCATCGTCTATCACCGTGAGGGCATCACAGGTGACTATGACGGCTTTGACGACATAGAGGAGCTTATAAACTATATACTAAACGGGCAAAGGTAACACAATGAAAAACAATATACTGACAAAAGACGGCCGCCTTAGCTGCAGGAAGTTCAAAAGCTGCGGAGGGTGCAGCTATGACCTTAGCATTGATGAGCAGACGCAGCGCAAGCAGCAGGCAGTCAGACACAAGCTCTCACGCTTTGGCAGAGTGAGCAGGATAATAACCATGGACAAGCCCTACCGCTACCGCTGCAAGGTGACGAGGGTGTACAGAAAGGCCGCCAACGGCAGGCTGATAGCAGGCATATTCAAATCCGGCAGCAGGGGCTGCGTGCCTGTGCATGACTGTATGCTCGAAGACAAGCGCCTTTGCGAGATAGCGTTTGGGTTAGCACCGATATTTGACAAATTTAAGATGCAGCCGTTTGACTATAACACAGGCAAGGGCTGTATACGCCATGTGATGCTTAGAAAGGGCTGCAAAACAGGGGAGATACTCCTTTGCATAGTCACTTCACCACGCACCTTTAAAAACACAGCCGCACTGGCAGATGAGATATCAAAAAAATACCCCGACATAACAACGATAGTACACAACGAGTGCAAAAATCCCCTTCCGCTGACCATAGGCGAGAGCGAGCATATTTTAAAGGGGCAGGGCTTTATCACCGACGAACTGTGCGGACTTAAGTTCGGCATTAGCGCCGGCAGCTTTATGCAGGTAAACCCCATGCAGACCGAGGTGCTGTATTCAGCCGCCCGTGATATGCTTGATGATGACACGGACACGCTGCTCGATGCCTACTGCGGCACGGGGACTATAGGCCTTATCTGCGCAGGCAAAGCCGCTCACGTCACAGGCGTTGAGAAGACCCCCTCGGCTATTGAGGACGCCAGGCGCAACGCCGCCGCAAACGGCATCAGCAATGCAGAATTTATCTGCGGCGATGCAGGAAAATATATGCTGCATCTTGCCAAGCAGGGAATGAAGATAAGTGCCGTCATCATGGACCCGCCGAGAGCCGGTGCTGACAGGCGTTTTATAGAGAGCCTCGGCTCTCTCGCACCAAAGCAGGTAGTCTACATATCCTGCAACCCCGAAACGCTCAGCAGAGACTTATATCTCTTAAAGCAGCAGGGCTACAAAGCAGAGAAGATACAGCCTGTTGATATGTTTCCGCACACGAGGCATGTGGAGTGTATAGTGTGTTTACAAAGGAAGCAGAGGAACGCAGACTTGAGATTTTAAGGTCAGAAATTGCATATCCGTATATGCGATACAGACCGAACGGAAGTCATTCTTATTATGAGCAAAAGGAGATAATCGGGTATGTAGATGCATATATCAACTTGTGTCATACGCCCGTTATACTTGGAGGGAAATTATTATAATATCATCAATTCTGAGGCTGACGAAAGTTGGCCTCTCATTTTTTTATGAAAGGAGTTTTTGTATGAAAAAACTAAGTATGTTTCAGGTGTTCGATTTCAATGGGTGGTGTGCAGGCAAAGAGGAATTGGAGCGAGTTGTCAAAAATCTGAGTGTGCTTGCTCGTCAAAGCTGTATTCACTTGATGATAGTAGTGCAGTCGGCAGGAACAGAGAACATCAATTCAACGACAAGAAGCAACTTGACAAAAATACTGTATTCAGTATTTATGGTATTTGACCGTCATATATAAAAAAACGGAAGCGATATTTTTTAACAAACTATTTACAAAAGTGAAATTTCATGATATAATATATAATAGATAAACATAACTTAGAGACAAATTCAGGAGGAATAAACCATGAAAAAAATAGTAACTTTCATATTAACACTTGGTTTTATCTTAGCCACTAAACCTATTACTGCTTCTGCAAAAGTAGATATGTTTCAGACTGATATGGTTGAAGATGAAGCTCAAGTGCTTAGTACTATAATCACTGATAATATGACAGAATATCAGAAAATGAAAGCTATTAGCCAATATGTTCATGATAATTATCATGAATATAGTTGTATATGTCATACAAGTGCAGTATATGAATTAGCAACTGAAGCTGGTATACAGTGTTGGGCACTACATCCTTTTGAAACTACTGCTACTAACGGTCATGTGTGTAATATGGCAATATTAGATGGTAAGTATTATAAAGTAGACGGTCAGATAAATCAGATATTAGAAGAATCTGATCTTTGGATATTAACTACTCACGGTAATGGTGATACTGGAATTTGGAAATATATTGATAACTTCCCTGAAACATTAACTATACCAAGTAAAGCACTAAATAGTAAAAATGAATTAGTAGATATTACTTATATTAGTCGTGGATTTAGCAGTTCAGCATATGATGTTGATATACCTGATATAACTCGTCAAAAGTTTAATCTTAAAACTGTTAAAATATCTGAAGGTATAACTACTATTGAAAATCATGCATTTAGAGATCTAACAAAGCTTGAAACTATTTATATTCCGTCTACAGTAACTTATATAGAGCCTTTAGCATTTGATGGTTGTTCAGCACTTAAAAATGTAATCATTGATCCTAAGAACACTGTTTATACAGTAGCTAATGGCTGCATTATTAAAAATAAAAATGAGCTCGTATATAAATATGATTACAACAAAGTAGATACTCTTACTATTCCAGATAATATTACTACAATAACAGATGGATCTTTAGGTTGTTGGTTTACTAATATTTGTATTCCTAAATCTGTAACTTATATTAATGATGAAATAGGAATAAGTTGGAAAGCACTAAGCAATAAAAAAATTTATGGTGTACCTGGAAGTTATGCAGAAGAATTTGCTAATAAGTATGATATTCTTTTTATTGACATAAATAAGGGTGTAATCGGTACTTTAACTAATGATAATGTAGAGCTTACTTATTCAAGTTATGTTTATAGGGGCTATGAGATCAAGCCTGAAGTTACAGTTACTTTTAATAATTCTACACTTAAAGAAAATGTCGATTATACAGTAAGCTACAGCAATAACATAAATGCAGGTACTGCTAAAGTTACAGTTACTGGTATAGGTGATTATAATGGTACTGTTACTAAGACTTTTAATATCTCTAAGAGATCTTTAACTGATGCTTCTATTAAAGTAAATGATAATATATCAAATACTGTAGACGGATATTATAGTTATAATGGTTCTACTACAACTCCCACATTAGAGTCTGGAATAAAGCTTACAAATACTACATATTTTAAAACAATAAATCTTGTTGCCGGTACTGATTATACTATATCAATGAATGGAACACGTTTTAATAATAGAATATTAGATATAACTATTACTGGTAAAGGTAATTATACTGGTAGTGTAGATACATCTGTAGCAATCAAATATACTCCTGCTATAACTAATATTTCTACCTGTACTGCAACTTTTGGAACTACTTCTTATACTTATGACGGAGCGGCTAAAACTCCTACAGTCACAGTAAAGAATGGTTCTACTACACTCAAAAATCGAACTGACTACACAGTATCTTACAGTAACAACATAAATGCAGGCACGGCAGCTGTTACTATTACAGGTAAAGGTAATTATACTGGAACTATTTCCAAGACATTTACAATTAATAAGAAAGATCTTAGTACAACCACAATAACCCTATCTCAGAACAGTTATAAGTATGACGGAAATGCTAAGAAACCCACAGTTACAGTTAAGATAGGAAGTACAGCTATTCCTGCAACCGGATATAATGTATCTTATTCAAATAACGTAAATGCAGGTACAGCTAAAGTTACTGTTACCGGTAAGAATAATTATACCGGTTCTGTATCTGTTAATTTTACTATCACTAAAGCAACCGAGTCTGAAACAACTGAGCCTGTAATTACCAAACCCGATCCTGAACCTGAAATTATAACTCCTATTGCTAATTGTTCAGTAACACTTTCAGCAAGCAGTTTCATCTATACAGGCTCTGTTATAAAGCCTAATGTTACTATAAAGAATGGTTCTGTAACACTTGTTAACGGAACAGACTATACAGTATCATACAACAGCAACATAAATGCAGGCACAGGCAAGGTCACTATCACAGGCAAGGGCAATTACACCGGCTCTGTGAGCAAGAGTTTTACTATTACTCGTGCAAGCATAGCTAAAGCCACAGTAAGCGGTCTATCAAACAAATACTACACCGGCAAGGCGATAGCTCAGACCCCCGTAGTCAAGCTCGGCAGCAAGACCTTAAAAGCAGGCACAGACTACACCGTAAGCTACAAGAGCAACAAGGCAGTCGGCACGGCGACTGTGACTATCACAGGCAAGGGCAATTACACCGGCTCTGTGAGCAAGAGTTTTACTATTACTCGTGCAAGCATAGCTAAAGCCACAGTAAGCGGTCTATCAAACAAGACCTACACAGGCAAAGCGATAACACATACACCCGTAGTCAAGCTCGGCAGCAAGACCTTAAAAGCAGGCACAGACTACACCGTAAGCTACAAGAGCAACAAGGCAGTCGGCACGGCGACTGTGACTATCACAGGCAAGGGTAATTATTCAGGTACAGTCAAGGCCACATTCAAAATAAATCCCAAGAAGACCACCTTGAAGAGCGTGACATCGCCCAAAACCAAACAGCTTAAGGCAACTTACAGCAAGGTATCGGGCGTGACGGGATATCAGATATCCTACTCGACAAGTGCTAAGTTCACAAAGGCAACCACCAAGACTGCAAGCTCGACAGCGACATCTAAGACAATAAGCAAGCTCACTAAGGGCAAGACTTATTATGTAAGAGTTCGCTCATACAAGACGGTAAACGGCACTAAGTATTACAGCGGATGGTCGGCTGTTAAGAAGATCAAGTATAATAGAATAATAGCTATTAATATGATTTTAGCGGCGGTGTAATAACTGCCGCTTTAATTATTTGTGCAAAGTGTATTTATTTGTAAGGGGGAGTGTAACGAACATATATTCTAATTTATGCAATAAGGAGATCTTGCCGACAGAATTTACCAAAGTTCTTGACTTTTCAGGTTTTATGGGATAATATAAAAGCGAAGGGAGGTAAGAGTCAGCACTAATTCAGATGAGCAAAAAGACTCTTTTACAAATCAGCAAAAGTATTATAAAAAGATGTTAGATAATAATGATGATTATATTTTTGTTGGAGTATTTGCTGATGAAGCAATCAGCGGAACAACTGACAATAGACCGAGTTTTCAAAGAATGATAAGAATGGCAGAGCAGGGGCATATTGATGTGATCTTCACAAAGAGTATCTCACGTTTTTCAAGAAATGTCGCCGACCTTCTTCATTATTGTGAGAAGCTGAAAAACCATGGTGTTGATGTAGTTTTTGAAGAAAACGGATTACGCTTATTAGATACAACAGGATCTTTAATGCTGACAATTTTAGGTGCGGTTGCTCAAATGGAAGTAGAGAACACAAGCAGTCATGTTAACTGGACTTTGCAGAAGAAAATGGAGAAGGGTGAATTTGTTGGTCAGGCAGCACCTTTGGGGTATGATGTCGTCGATAACCAGTTAGTAATAAATGAAGATGAAGCTGAGACAGTGAGATATATTTTCAGCCGATATTTAGATGGAATAGGCGGATCAAGAATCGCCAAAGAACTTCAGAGCATGGGTGCAAAGACCAAAAGAGGAAATGAAGTTTGGAACACATCAACTGTACTTGGTATCATAAAAAACGAAAAGTACACAGGTTTGTTTGTTCAAGGAAAAACATATACCGTTAATCCTATCAGTCACGAAAGAAAAATAACAACGGAGAAGCC
This sequence comes from Ruminococcus sp. NK3A76, assembly GCF_000686125.1. Lineage (NCBI taxonomy): Bacteria > Bacillati > Bacillota > Clostridia > Eubacteriales > Oscillospiraceae > Ruminococcus > Ruminococcus sp. NK3A76. The sequence continues at coordinate 2,676,767 of NZ_JMMA01000002.1, read as the reverse complement.
AGAAGTTATAGAATTGAAGACCATCATGAGGCTATTATTTCATTAGAAGATTGGGAGAAAGCACAAGCCATTACGGAGAACAGGTGCTTATCATATGCTGACGGACGAAAAAGAGGAACAACAAAAGACTATCAGTTTAGTGTTTTTACATCAAAACTGATTTGTGCATACTGCGGTAAAAAATACGTCAGAAGAAAAATACATGCAGGGACTAAATATGAGAAAGTAGTCTGGAACTGTACCACAAAATGCAAACTGGGTAAAGCGAATTGTCCTCAAAGCAAACCGATTGAAGAAGATTATATCAAGCAATCTGTTGTAAATGTAATCAAAAACCTGATAGACGATACTGACAGTATTTTCTATCTGTCAAACGGCAAGCTGAATGAGCTGCTTAAACAATCAAGCAAGAATAAAGGGAAAATTGAGGAACAGATCATCCAATGCCGAAAAAACGTTGAGATAAAAAAGAAAAAGAAAGCAAAACTGTTTGATTTGCTTTTGGAAGACACAATAACAGAAAAGGAGTACAATTCACGTCTCAATGAAATTGATAAAGAAGTAAAATCTGCACAGAAACTGCTTGATGAACTCGTTTCAATGTCAAACAAAGAAGAAATAAAATGCAAAGCAGGCTCTCAAATCGGTAAAATGATTAGTGAGGGGAAAGCTGACTGCTTCAACGAAGAGCTATTTAATTATATAATAGACAGGATAGTAATAGGCGGAGTAAGATCAGACGGCATTGATGATCCGAAAGCACTTCACTCTGAGCTTAATATTGATAATCTTTGTACGGATATGGTCGTAAAAGTTGACAAAGACGGGGTTTTGCGTTATACTATGAATGAGAATATAGAGGGAATCATATGTAATGACGACACAGATTCCTTGTGTTCCTATTATAACGACAATGCACATTGAGACGATAGCTTTGCTGACGAAAGCCATGTGATAGTTAACAGGTAACAGGTAACAGGCTCTTGTCAGGTAACAGGTAACAGGTAACAGGTAACAGTTGAGGTGCGGCTTACGCCGCTTATGCCCATTCGGGCGGAAACGCTTCGCTCAGTGAATAATGAATAGTGAATAGTGAATAGTGAATTGAACCTGTATAATAAAACTACACATTTGAAGTTAATAATGATATAATATAAAAAAAGGAGTTGGCTTCAAATGAGCACACATGGAGAAAACAGTCGGGAATTCAAATTTAAGATCATGGAACTGCACTTCAAAGATAACATATCTGTGAAAGTGTTATCCGAAAAATTCGCAATACCGGAGCAAACGATCTACACATGGCGCAGAGAGTACAGAAAGTACGGCGAGGATGCATTTGTAGGCTGTGGGAAACAGCGTCCGCAGGATGCAGAACTTAGGCGATTGAAGAAAGAAAACGAAAAGCTCAGGATGCAGGTAGAGATCCTAAAAAAAGTTGCGGCATATCAGGCAGAGCAAGAGTCAAAGAAAAGATAGATGACTTGCGGGCGAGAGGATTGGATAAATATCCGATCAATCTGGTATGTCAGACTCTCGGGATAAGTACAAGATCATATTATGACCGAAAGGAAAACCCTCGCAGCAACAAAGAAAAAGAAGATCTGGAGCTTGTAGAGAAAATGCAGACGATCTTCGCTGAAAGCTATGAGGAGTATGGCAGAGTGCGTATGAAAAAAGCACTTGAAGAAGCCGGATACCCGATGAGTGAGGGGAAAGTCGGAAGGCTGATGCGTCAAGGAAATATGTACCCGAAAAAATGCAAAAAATATAGGGCAACGACCAACAGCAGGCACAAGTATCAAGTTGCAGAAAATCTTCTTGACCGCAATTTTAATGCTGATAAGCCAAACCGAAAGTGGTGCGGAGACAGCACTTACATATGGACAGACGAAGGCTGGCTGTACGCAGCAGGGATAATAGACCTATGTGCACGTGATTGTGTCGGATTAAGCTTTAGCAGCAAACACACGCAGGAACTGATGATCGATTCGCTTGATCAGGCATTCAAAAAATACAAGCCGGGCGAAGGACTGCTGTTCCATTCTGACCGAGGCGTGCAATATGCTTCCAATGCATACAAAAACAAGCTTCATAAGTACAAGATGATCCAAAGTATGTCTCGAAGCGGTGTGCCATATGACAATGCACCTATGGAAAGCTTCTGGGCAACGGTCAAAAATGCCTGTGTACATGGCTGTAGGTTCAAAACGAGGAAGGAAGCCGAGCTAAAAATATTTGAATACGTCTTTGGCTTTTACAACACACATCGTTATCACAGCTCAAACGGCTTAAAAACGCCATATGAGCTCAGAAATGAAAAGCTTTCTATTGGCTGATATCAATAGTTTTATTAACTTTATGTGTGCAGAAAACTTGACAGGTTCAGAATAGTTGAGGAGCGCCTGACGGCGATTATGGCCATTCGGCCTGTTGGTCGTGCGACTATAGTTTAATCGTAGGGCTTGACATTCCGAAGGGTCGAGGGGCGACCGGAAAGCCCCTCGGTGTACCCTATGAGGACGAGAGCGTACCCTTGAAGGAAAGCTGCTCCCACAATTAAGCTAAAGGGGTAGTCTCTCACTATCCCTACGCTACGGATAGGGGGGCTTTCCGGTCGCCCCCCTGCGTCAGCGAAGCTGCCGCTCACCCCCTTCGGGTGCAAATCCTGCGACTTAGCTGAAACCGTCCGACTGACACGCCCGAATGGGCATCTGCGCCGCAGGCGCACCATACCTGTTACCTGTTACCTGTAACCTGTTACCTGACAAGAGCCCGTTACCTGAAATAAAGGAGGACAAAATATGCTTGAGATAAACACAAAAGCCCCCGATTTTACATTGCAAGACCAAAACGGTGATGAGCATACGCTCTCGCAGTATCAGGGCAAAAAGGTGATACTCTATTTCTACCCGAAGGATAATACCTCGGGCTGTACTAAGCAGGCGTGCGGCTTTGCTGAGAGGTATCCGCAGTTTCTGGAAAAGGGCGCAGTTGTCCTCGGCGTGTCGAGAGACAGTGCGGCATCGCATAAGAGGTTCGAGGAGAAATACAGCCTGCCTTTTCCGCTGCTTTGCGACCCCGACCATAAGATAACGGAAATGTACGGCGCATGGGGCGAGAAAAAGACAGCCGGTAAGGTGTCTATGGGCGTTATCCGCACGACATACCTGATAGACGAGCAGGGAGTGATAATAAAGGCCATGACTAAGGTCAAGGCGGCAGATAACCCTGCTGATATGCTCGATGCACTTTCGTAAACGCATACTTGCCGCCGTGATGCTCTCCTGCTGCCTTGTTTCATGCGCAAACGCAGACAGCTCATCGGATATATCGCAGAGCGAGCCTGAAACGGTGCAGGCCTGTACGAGCGAAAGATCTGTAAGAGACAAAGCGCTTGATGATTACCTTGCACTTATAGACGCTACAGACCGCTGCGCACACGCCCTTGGCAGCATCGACGGGCATATCTACACAAACTCGCTCGATGCGCTGTGGCGAAGCTACGAGGGCGGTGCAAGGCTCTTTGAAGCGGATATCCACCTGACCTCTGACGGGCAGGCGGTGCTCGTTCACGGCTTTGCGAAAAATGACTACCTAAAACGCATTGGCGAGGAGTATTACCCCGATAAATACAAAAAGACTGGCGAGGACTATTACCCTACCCACGATGAATTCATGTCGTGGAGGATACAGGGGAGGTATCAGCCGCTTGACTTTGCGATGCTCGGGTGTTTTATCAAGGCGCACCCCGACATCTTCGTGCTCGCAGACGTGTGGGCGCAGGACTACGACAGCACAAAGGCCGTATACACCGCCATGTGCGAGGCCTGCGGCTATGACGAGCTCGTACTCTCGCACATAATAGCCGGCGGCCACACGCAGGACATGATAAGGGCTGTCAAGGACGTATACGACTTTCCTATCTTAAACCTCTACTACTCGGACGAGATGATAAATGATGACTTCACAGCGCAGGATTTTGCAGATTACTGCAAGTCGCAGGGCATACAGTCCTACAGCTGCTCTGATGAATACTGCACGGTGGACAACTACGGGCTTTTAGAGGGCAGCGGGCTGATATCCTACGTTTTCACAGTTGATGACAAAGAGCGTGCATCAAAGCTGCTTGCCTGCGGTGTTGATATAGTCGGCGCAAACGATATACCTTAAGGTTTTTTTAAGAAAAATCTCCGCTTTCTGTTAAGAAATGAGTGGTATCATATTCTTTGGAAAGGAAGCGGTGACTATGAAAAATAAACTGTTATTCACACTGTGTATTGCCGGCTCTCTCTTACTGGGGGGCTGTGCAGCAAGATCTGAAAGCAAAGCTCAGACCGAAACGGTAACTCTTGCCCCGGCTTATGAAAACTATAAAAAAGCAGCCGAAAACGGCGAGCCCGTGACCTGCACGCACAGCAGTGACTATACCGAGCCTTCTCTTTCAGAGGGCGATTATTACCCGAACGGTGATAAAAATGCAAAATACCATATCCACATAAGCGGCGGCAGCAGCGGAACGATGACCTATGAGGGAGACCTCTACGAATGCATAATCAACAATTTTGATTACTACCAGCCCATTCTCAGAAGCGATGCCCCCGAAAGAGACCTGTCGGATCCGGATATCGAGAAATTCATGAGCATAGAGGGCTACAGAGAGGTCGAGAAAATCCTTAAATATCCCTGCCGGTATACTGTTCGCACACGGCATGATTACGACGACCTGACATATGTCTATGTGGATCTTCCCGACTATTTCTCAGATGAATGTCTTGAAGCGGCAGGGCATTCAATGGTATTTACAGGTTTCTTTTTCGCAGATAATAATAACTTCGGCTATCCCAGATGCCAGTATATTAAAATTTAGAGCTGCTGCAAGCTGCCGCCTTGATTGACACAGGGATATCCGGCGTGTTATAATGTATTATGGTCATATATTCAGCACATCATTAAAAAACAGCGTGTACGAATGTACACAGCCAAACGAGGACTTACCGGCTTAAGGGATAACCATATAATATATCCGAAGACCCAAAACCCATTCCCGGAGGGATCAAGATGAATGAAAAAATAGACGCACTTATCGGCAACATAGAAAAGGTCATAGTTGGCAAGCGTGAGGTCATAGTCAAGGTCGTATCAGCTATGCTGTGCGGAGGACATATACTCATAGAGGACGTGCCCGGTGTAGGCAAGACGCAGCTCGTTTCTGCCCTTGCAAGGAGCGTAAACGGCAAGTACAACCGCATTCAGCTCACCCCTGACATAATGCCCTCTGACATCGTGGGCTTTTCAATGGTAGACCAGCACACCCACGAGCTTGTTTACAAGGAGGGCGCTGCCATGTGCAATTTCCTGCTCGCAGACGAGATAAACCGTGCAAGCCCTAAGTCGCAGTCATCGCTGTTAGAGGTCATGGAGGAGCACCAGATATCCATCGACGGCAAGACCTACAGGCTGCCCGAGCCCTTTATGACGCTCGCAACGCAGAACCCTGTAGAGACCTACGGCACATATCATCTTCCCGAGGCGCAGATGGACAGATTCATCATGAAGATATCAATAGGCTACCCCGATCCTGCGCAGGAGCTGGAGATAGTCTCCCACGCAGAGGCCGGCATGAGTGCCGCAAGGATAGACGCTGTAATGGACACAGCAGACGTTATGCAGCTGACCGAGGCCGCAGGAAAGATATATGTCGCAGACCCGGTAAGGCAGTACATCGTAAACATAGTAAACGCCACAAGAAACAGTCCTCTCATACGCCTTGGCGTATCGCCGAGAGGCAGCATTGCCCTTGTCAAGGCAGCAAAGGCCTTTGCGTTCACCCTCGGGCGTGAGTTTGTGACACCTGATGATGTAAGATATCTTGCAAAGGATTGTCTTGCCCACAGGCTTATCCTCTCCCCCAAAGGCAAGAGCCAGTTCCCGACCTCCGAAGCCGCCCTTGAAGCCGTACTGATGACAGTTCCGGCACCGAAATAGCCTGCGGCTATTTCAGTTAACAGTTAACAGGTAACAGTTGTGGTGTCGCCTCACGGCGACGTATGCCCATTCGGGCGTGTTTGTCGGACGATTTCAGCTAAATCGTAGGATATGCAGCCGAAGGGTCGAGGGGCGACCGGAAAGCCCCTCGTGTACCCCCTGAGGACGAGAAAGCTGCCTTGAAGGAAAACCTCTCCTACAGAATAGCTTCAAGGGAATGCTCTCGTTATCCTCACGCTACGGTAGGGGGGCTTTCCGGTCGCCCCCCTGCTCCGGCTTCGCCTGCGCCACCCCCTTCGGGTTCACCCACACACGCTGAGTTGAGGACGAAGACGAAGATGACAAGGACGAAGACAGCCCGATATGGGGCTCGTCTGCTTGCGCAGACAGCCAAGTTTCGCAAAGCGAAACTTGCAATAATCGCCGTCAGGCGCACCTCAATTATTCACTCTTCACTATTCACTCTTCATTATTCACTGAGCGCAGCGATACCGGCCGAATGGCCATATTGTGCGGCTGTGCCGCACACCTCAATTATGCATTATGCATTATGCATTGTGCATTGTATTAGGATAGGAACTAACTATGAAAAACATTATCGAATATATCACCTGTGTCTGCCTGGCATTCGTGTTTGCGCATTACCTTTATGGGCGTGGCGGAGTGCTGATAGCAACGGTGATGCTTATTGCAGCCTTTGGCAGCCTGATGCTCGATGTCTATTGCAGAAAAAAGATATCTGTCGAGCTTAAGGGCGGCAGGCTCGGATATTTCAGTAAGGGCGATAAGGCAACGATAGAGCTTACCGTCTCAAAGACGACACGCCTTATGACACCCTTTATCGAGATAATAATATCTGCCTCCGATAACTTAGAGCTTGCCGAGGACGAGCGTAAGATCCGCCTTGCTCTTGTCAACAGGCGCTCGGAGACAGTTTCAAAAAGCCTTACCGCCGTCGGCTGCGGTGGGGGGCATATAGAAGTAAGTAAGGTGCTGCTTTGCGATTACCTCGGCTTTATGCGGCTCGAGCTGCCTGTCGGGACAGAGCGGCTGGAAGTCGGCATACTGCCGGATATCGTGGATATAGTCCCTGACAGAGAGCTGCTGCGCTCGGCAGTGGACACCGAATCGGACGACGACGACGAGGAAAAGGAAGCCGCCGCTACGAGCTATATCTTCAACGGCACGGCAGGCTACGAGCACAGACAGTATATCCCCGGCGACCCGCTAAAAAAGGTCAACTGGAAGCTCTCGTCAAAGAGGGGAGAGCTGCTTGTGCGGCTCGATGAACAGCTTGTCTCGTCAAGCAGGGTGTTTTTGCTCGATATATCGCCGCAGGGCTTTGGCTTTGTGCCGAGAGACAGGATAATACAGAGCTGCTTTGCCGTGGCGCTGTCGATGATGCGCTCGGGCTATGAATGCGAGCTGTATTTCTACGACGGCGAGCCGTGTCATTTAAAGCTCACTCCACAGGACGACCCACAGCACCTGCAAACGCTCATGTCCCGTGCAATGGCTGTACCAGAGGGCACTGAGCGCATACCTCCCGAGGTCTTTTCAGACGGCAGGGGAGCGACCGTTTTCACCGACGAGCGAGCCCCGGCGTTTTTCCACGCCGCCGCATCTTTAGTACCTGAAAATGCCGTATGCTTTATCACCTATTCCCTCGCCGCCCCCCTCACCGGCAATATGTGGGGCGTTGATGATGAAATGGAGTTTCATAAATTATGATACAGGTAACAGGTTACAGGTAACAGGTAACAGTTAAGGTATCGGCGCAAAGCGCCGATGATATTTGAAAATTGGTGATACTATATGAATGAAGATAGTAAAATACTGAAAAAAAGCAAAAGATTTGCAATAAGGATAGTAAAACTATATAAGTTTCTGAAGGACAATAACGAGTATGTTATGTCCAAACAGATATTAAGAAGCGGAACGGGCATAGGTGCAAATCTTTCTGAAGGAAAATATGCACAAAGTTCTGCTGATTTTCTTACTAAGCTGAATATTGCGTTGAAGGAAGCCGCTGAGACTGAATACTGGCTGGAACTGCTTTATGAAACGGATTATCTGACAAACGAGCAGTTTGAAAGCATCAATGCAGATTGCAGAGAGATAAACAAAATGCTTATTTCGGCAGTAAGGTCATTAAAGGATAAGAACACTACAGGTGATACGTTTTAAGATCCATCCGCCGAAGGCGGATACATCACCTGTTACCTGTTACCTGTAACCTGTTACCTGAAAAAAAGGAGTTACCATGAGCCGCATAGCAAACTATTTCAAAAACCGAATATGCCTCTGGCTGCTGCCGCTGCTGTTGACAACGACGGTCGGGTCGGTGCTTATCGACTGCTATGCGCCGGGGTTCAAGATACCGCTGACGGCGGCGTATGCGCTGTTTTCTCTGTCGGCGTTCTTTCTGTTTGACAGACTGCATAGCCTGCGTATCTTCGGCGGACTGCTCTATACAGTGCTGCTGATAGTCGTGGCGGCAGCATCGCTGCGGCTCGTCTTCCGGGGCGAGTATTTAGGGCAGGTAAATATATCCTTCCAGCAGTGGTTCTACGGTATCGGCACGGAAAATAACGATAAGATAGCCGCACCGTATTTCGCAGCCCTTTTCGTCGCAGGCGGATTTTTTGTAAACTCCGTGCTCTTTTATTTTACGCAGATACAGTACCGTGCCCTCGGTACGCTGCTTATAATCTTTATCCCGTTTGTTATCTACGCTAAACGTGATGATGTTATGAGCGACCTCACCGTCACTATCCTTATCACGCTCTTTGTGGCGATAATCGTGCATAACCGTGTCTTCCTCGCACCCGACCAGGGCAAGGGAACTGTCGTCAATACAGCCTATGTCATGAGCGTGGCGCTCTTTGTCTCGGTGACAGGTGCGCTCGCTATGATATTCCCGGACTTTTCAACACCCTCACGCCTTGAAAAGGACGCATCGTTCTTGAATTTCACCGGCATAAACGGCGGCGGAAAGAGCACGCTCGTTGACAGGGCAAGCTCGACGAGAATGCACGGTGTCAAGTATACAAACGAGCCGGTATTCTACGTCTACCCCGACGATATGAAGGATATCGAATACCCGATATATTTCAGAAGACGTGCTATGAACGCCTACGACCCGACAGCCCTTGACTGGTACGCCGGCAGGGATCTCAAAAACGATACGAGCATAGACAGCACGATAAATGTCTCCTTCCCCGACCTGTATGCCGCCGAGAGGAGCAAGGGTCTTGAAGATATGCTGCCCGTTGCATCAAAGCACTTCAGGAACGAGTATGAAAAGCACACCACGCATATGTCGATAATGTTTGAAGAAAGCGTCGGCAGCGTGCCTTTTATCCCGGCACCGCTCTATTCTGAGGTCGAGCTGGAGGAAGGCCGCTATGCGATGATGATATCGTCTGATTACTATATGGTGTCGCCTGCGGTGAACGCTTCAAGGCTCGGCAGCGTTGATATCTACTCGGTAAAATGCCAGGACGAGGCCGAGGATTTTGCAGCAAAGGCAGGCGGAAGGTTCAGTGACTTTGTAAAGACGATAGACGAAGCGGAAAACACCGTAGAACAGGCAGAGCAGCGCAACAAGCACCTTTGGGACGAGGACAGCGAGCCTGTGGAGGGCTATGAGTTTGAAGCGTTTATGAGCGAGTATTACCCCGACTACTACGGAATGGTGGCCGAGCACTATCATTTCAACCCCGAATATCTGCGTGAGAACGGCTTCAAGGACTACGACAAGGTCAAGGAGCTTGCTGACGATATATGCAAGGACTGCAAGTCCGACTACGAAAAGGCCAAGGCGATAGAGCAGTATTTCACAGACGCAGACTTTGAGTACGATCTTGAATATATCCCCGAGGACGAGAGCGTGTCATACTTCCTCTTTGAGAGCAAGACGGGCATATGCATAGACTTTGCATCGGCTATGGGCGTTATGCTCATGATGGAGAATGTGCCTGTTCGCTACGTCGAGGGCTTTGTGGCATACGAGCGTGACCCCGAGGACAGCACACGCCTTATCGTCCGTGACTCGCACGCACACGCATTTGTTGAAGCCTTTATCCCATACGTCGGCTGGATGACCTTTGACCCGACGGTCGCAGACTATCTCGACCAGGAGTTCCAGCAGGAGCAGGCAGAGAGCAGCACTCTCACGCTGATACTCGGCTATCTCGGCAGGATACTGCTTGTTATGGGCGTGCTTTTCGTGCTGGTGTTCATCATACTCTTTGACAGGATATGGGAGCTGTTTTTCAGGCTCAGGCTGCGCTTCTTTGAACCTGACCGCAAGCTCACCCACCTTTACGACCACATCTTCCGTCTGCTCGAATACGAGGACAAGACCGACCTTAAGCCCTACACCCCGAAGCTGCTAAACGACTATCTGCGAGACAAGACAGGCGAGTCGCTCACCGCCGTGACAGGCCTTTTCGAGCAGCACCGCTTCGGCGCAAAGCCCGTTACCGAGGAGCAGTTCGAGACCGCCTTCGCCGCCTACACCGCCCTTTACCCGAAGATGCGCAGGAAGAAATAAAACGCTTTTTTACAGGTAACAGGTCACAGGTAACAGGTAACAGGTGAGGTGCGGCTTACGCCGCAGATGCCCATTCGGGCGGAAACGCTACGCTTAGTGAATAGTGAATAGTGAAGAATGAATAGTGAATAGTTGTGTGAACCTGTATAATAAAACTACACATTTGAAGTTAATAATGATATAATATAAAAAAGGAGTTGGCTTCAAATGAGCACACATGGAGAAAACAGTCGGGAATTCAAATTTAAGATCATGGAACTGCACTTCAAAGATAACATATCTGTGAAAGTGTTATCCGAAAAATTCGCAATACCGGAGCAAACGATCTACACATGGCGCAGAGAGTACAGAAAGTACGGCGAGGATGCATTTGTAGGCTGTGGGAAACAGCGTCCGCAGGATGCAGAACTTAGGCGATTGAAGAAAGAAAACGAAAAGCTCAGGATGCAGGTAGAGATCTTAAAAAAAGTTGCGGCATATCAGGCAGAGCAAGAGTCAAAGAAAAGATAGATGACTTGCGGGCGAGAGGATTGGATAAATATCCGATCAATCTGGTATGTCAGACTCTCGGGATAAGTACAAGATCATATTATGACCGAAAGGAAAACCCTCGCAGCAACAAAGAAAAAGAAGATCTGGAGCTTGTAGAGAAAATGCAGACGATCTTCGCTGAAAGCTATGAGGAGTATGGCAGAGTGCGTATGAAAAAAGCACTTGAAGAAGCCGGATACCCGATGAGTGAGGGGAAAGTCGGAAGGCTGATGCGTCAAGGAAATATGTACCCGAAAAAATGCAAAAAATATAGGGCAACGACCAACAGCAGGCACAAGTATCAAGTTGCAGAAAATCTTCTTGACCGCAATTTTAATGCTGATAAGCCAAACCGAAAGTGGTGCGGAGACAGCACTTACATATGGACAGACGAAGGCTGGCTGTACGCAGCAGGGATAATAGACCTATGTGCACGTGATTGTGTCGGATTAAGCTTTAGCAGCAAACACACGCAGGAACTGATGATCGATTCGCTTGATCAGGCATTCAAAAAATACAAGCCGGGCGAAGGACTGCTGTTCCATTCTGACCGAGGCGTGCAATATGCTTCCAATGCATACAAAAACAAGCTTCATAAGTACAAGATGATCCAGAGCATGTCTCGAAGCGGTGTGCCATATGACAATGCACCTATGGAAAGCTTCTGGGCAACGGTCAAAAATGCCTGTGTACATGGCTGTAGGTTCAAAACGAGGAAGGAAGCCGAGCTAAAAATATTTGAATACGTCTTTGGCTTTTACAACACACATCGTTATCACAGCTCAAACGGCTTAAAAACGCCATATGAGCTCAGAAATGAAAAGCTTTCTATTGGCTGATATCAATAGTTTTATTAACTTTATGTGTGCAGAAAACTTGACAGGTTCAGTGGTGCGCCTGACGGCGCTTATGGCCATTCGGCCTGTCTTCGTCTTCTTCGTCCTCAACTCAGCGTGTGTGGGTGAACCCGAAGGGGGTGGCGAAGGCGAAGCCGGAGCAGGGGGGCGACCGGAAAGCCCCCCTACCTGTAGCGTGAACAAAGCGAGAGACTACCCCTTTAGCTGATTTGTCCGGGAGATTGCCTTCAAGGGAGCACTCTCGCTCTCCGAGGGTACATGAGGGGCTTTCCGGTCGCCCCTCGACCCTTCGGTAGCACGCCCTGCGGTTTTAACAATACCGTCAGATAAACACGGCCGAATGGCCATAAGCGCCGCAGGCGCACCTCAATTATGCATTATGCATTATGCATTATGCATTGAAAAAGCATTATGCATTATGCATTGAAAAAGCATTATGCATTCTTAATTATGCATTAGAAAAGACCGCCCGAGGGCGGTCTTTTGCTATGGTCTTTTGCTATTTCTTTATGTCTTTGATGTATTCCGTTATCTTGTCGTAGTCGTTTTTTATCTCCTTGTAGAGCTCGATGCCTTTCTCGCTGCCAAGCCTGCTTCTTAATGCGTTGTAGAACGCCGTCTTGTTCCTGGCAGTCTCGGCTGTTTCTCTGATTATTTTCAGCTCGTCCTTGGTGAAGGGCGGCTTGTGCTTGGCACCCATGAGATTGTTTAAAAACTGATTTACCATGCCCTTCTGTGCCCTTGACATCTCGGCTGCTGCCGGCTTTTTCTTCTTTACCGGGGCTTTGGGTGCAGGAGCGTTGGGCGCAGGCGCTTTGGGGGCGTTTGGCTGCGGTGTCTTTCTCGGCCTGCCACGCTTTCTGGGCTGCGGCTGCGGCTCGGGCTGCTGTATTTCGGATAGCTCCGGCTCTGTAGCCTGCCCGGGCTCTGCCTGCTTCTCCTCAGCCTGAGAGGAAGCTGCCTGCTCGGCGGTCAGCTCCATAGCCTTTGATATCTCCGCCTCGAACTTGTCAGGCTCTATCTCAGGCACATCGGGCGCTGAGTATGATATCTCCTCGGGCTCGGAGGGCTGTGGGGTTTCGGTCATGGGCTCGGGGGTCTGTGCCGCCTCGGGCTCTGCTGCTATAGGCTCGGGCTCGGCTGTAGGCTCAGGCTCGGGAACAGGCTCCTGCCGCTGATTTGCAGCGCCGATGTTCACACGCCTGGTGACATTAGCCTTGCCAAACGAGCGGTAGCGCTCGACAACGACATCAAAGCCCTTGTCACGGCTGACTATCACAAAGCTCCTCTCGGTGTTGTAAACTATGCCCAGCACCGACACTATGTCAAAATCCATAGCGTTCATGATGCCGTTTTTGCTCTTGTAGAATTTTATCTCGGCCTTGGTAAAGAGCAGCGCCCTTATCGTGGGAATTTTCAGCGTGTCTGCCTTCTCACTGTAGAAAACTATCAGCTCATCGGTCTCATCTAAGATGTTTGCGCCCTCAAAGCCGCCGCTGTTGACGTTTTCGAGGTCTATAAGATATGTAGTGTTCATAAAGTCTCTCCTGTCATGTGTGATGTGCGGTCTGATTAAATTATAACCGATTATCACACGTTTGTCAATAATGCAGAAGATACAAAACCGCCCCCGAGTTTTGCTCGGGGGTTATGTGTTATATTATTACGGTGATGTGATATGGGGGTAAGGGAGCCAAGCGTTGTTTCCGTGATGGTCTGTTTCAATGAATGAGGAAAAATCAGAATCAAACATTTCTTTATTAAGTGAAGCAGGTTCTTTCAATAAAAGCTCTACACTGTTCGACACCGGCTTGTTGATGCTTGTATAAACAATATTGTAAATCCATTCGGTAGTAAGAGCATCAACCTTGACCTGACCGTCAGATATATATGCTTTGCAGGCAACAGGTATATAATGCGTTCTGTCGCCTGCGTGAATACCATTTACACCGTCCCAGTTCATAACGATGACCAGATTGCCGCAGATGAAAAACTCGTTGTCGGTTTCTGTAAGTATCTTGACATTTTCCAATGAGTAAGGTTTGACTATAGCACTTTTTCGATAATTATTTTTATAATCTGAAGAAATTACGGTATATAAATCAGCTATGTCATAAAACTTTTCCTCACCCACTTTGCGCAGCTCCTGAGCCATTTGTTCATCGACCTTTTTGGTAGTCACGCTTACAGCTGCGCTCGGCTTGCCCCAGTAGGTCACACCGCTTACCTTGCGGTATGCACGCACCTTGAATTTGTAGCTCTTGCCCTTTGAAAGCCCCGATACCGTGTAGCTTGTCGTGCCGCTGCCGACTGTAGTCACCTTTTCAAATTTCTTTGTGCTGTCGTTGTATTTGTAAATGCGGTAGCCTTTGGCGTTTGTCACCTTGCCCCAGCTTAGTTTGATCTTACTTGCAGACTTAGCCGAAGCCTTGACATTTTTTACCTGCGCAGGCGCATAGGTCTTTGTGGTAAATGCCGCAGCCTCCGAAGCTGTGCCCCAGACCGTCTTGTCATTTACTTTTTTGTAGGCACGCACCTTGTATTTATACTCGGTATCGGGTGTCAGCCCGATCAGCTTGCAGCTGACAGCTGTGCTTTTGACTGTTGTGACCTTTGTGTATTTTTTAGCCTTGGCATCATACACATAAATGCAGTAGCCCTTGGCCTTTGAAACGCTGTTCCAGCTGAGCAAAGCGGTCGTCTGCGTAACAGACGATGCCTTGACGCCTTTTACCTTTGCCGGTGCATTGTCAGCCGCACTTGCAAAGATGCCTGTCTGTACGCTGTCAGGCAGCACAGTCTCCGCCGCCGGTACAGCGCCGAAGGAAAGAACTGCTGCCGTTAAAAATGCCGTTATCTGCGTTTTCATATCATCACGCCTTTCGTAAAATCTGATGTCACCATAATTATACACTCTTTGCACACACTTGTCAATAAAAAAGGTATCGCTGCGATCAATGATACTTTAGATCATCGCCGCAGGCGATACCTCTATTATTCTTTATTCTTTATTCTTTATTCTTTCTTCTTTTAGCAGCGGCAAAGCCGCTGCGCTTTACGCAAACGGATTTTCTGTCGGGTAGAGCATACCCTTGGGCTGGTTGAAGCTGACCTTCTCGACACCCATGTATGTGAGTACGCTGTGGATAGCCTTGCCTGCGTGTGAGAATGCAACTGCGCCGTGGTGCGGATAGTTGTCGTTTATCAGAACGTGGCGGTAGAACCTGCCCATCTCGTTTATGGCAAATATGCCGATAGAGCCGAATGACCTGGTAGCTACGGGGAGGACCTCGCCCTCGGCAACGTAAGCCCTCAGCTTTGCATCAGCTGTAGACTGTAGACGGAAGAAGGTTATCTCGCCGGGCTTGATGTCGCCTTCGAGAGTACCTCTTGTGATGTCAGGCTCAACATCGGGCTCAAGACCACGGTGCATGATGAGCTGATACTTCATAGTAGGCTTGTTTACCTTGCAGGCAGCCGTGTTGCCGCAGTGGAAGCCCATGAATGTGTCCTTCTGGGTGTAGGGGAACTTGCCCTCTATCTCGTCCTTGAAGATGTCGCCGGGGACTGTGTTGTTGATGTCAAGCAGAGTAACGGCGTCCTCTGTTACGCAGGTGCCTATGTACTCGCTCAGTGCGCCGTAGATGTCTACCTCGCAGGCAACGGGTATGCCCTGTGCTGTCAGACGGCTGTTGACATAGCAGGGAACAAAGCCGAACTGTGTCTGGAATGCCGGCCAGCACTTGTTTGCAAATGCTATGTACTCTCTCTCTCCCTTGTGAGCCTGCGCCCAGTCAAGGAGTGTCAGCTCATACTGTGCGAGCTTGGGGAGAATGCCTGCCATCTTGTTGCCCTCGCCGAGCTCAGCTTCCATGTCCTTGATGACATCAGCTATCCTCGGGTCGTCCCCATGCTTGTTGTATGCTTCAAATAGGTCGAGCTCGGAGTTCTCCTCTATCTCAACACCTAAGTTGTAGAGCTGCTTTATCGGTGCGTTGCAGGCAAGGAAGTCCTGCGGACGGGGGCCGAATGTGATTATCTTAAGCCCTGCAAGACCGAGTATGCCCCTTGCAACGGGTACAAACTCAGCTATCATGTCAGCGACCTCAGGTGCTGTGCCTACAGGATACTCGGGGATGTAAGCCTTTATGCCACGCAGAGCTAAGTTGTAGCTTGCATTTAGCATACCGCAGTAAGCGTCGCCTCTTGAATCGCACAGCGACGGGCCGCACTCGTCCTCGGCAGCAGCTACGAACATAACAGGGCCGTCGAAGTATTTTGCAAGCAGAGTCTCGCTTGTCTCAGGACCGAAGTTGCCAAGATAAACTACAAGCGCATTAACGCCGGCAGCCTTTACTTCTTCAAGAGCCTTTTTCATGTCGAGCTCGTTCTCGACAACGGTGGGGGCTTCAAAAATCTCGCCGTACTTTGCACGGTATTCCTCAGCGCAGGCCTTTCTTCTTGATTCGGAAAGCGACATGGGGAAGCAGTCTCTTGATACTGCAACTATGCCTACCTTGATAACAGGGATATTTTTCATAGTATTAACACTCCTTCATAAAAGTTGTACATATAACTTGTATTAGTATTATACCATATTGTACGAACTAATTCAAGGACTTTTTGTGCTGTAATTTTAAGAAATATGTGCATAAATATAGGATTTTTCGCTAATAGTCAACAGAATAAATAAACACCTTGGAAACGATTTGTGCATATAGCCAAATCTTAAAAAAGTGCTTGACAAAGCGGAGCTTATGGTGTATAATTGTATATGTTGTGAAACACACAATAAACAAATGGAAGCTTAGCTCAGCTGGGAGAGCATCTGCCTTACAAGCAGAGGGTCATAGGTTCGAGCCCTATAGTTTCCACCAAAATCCCTTTCACAGGGATTTTTTTAACGGGTATCCGGAAACTGCTATCCGTTATATGGCCGGGTAGTTCAGTTGGTTAGAACGCCAGCCTGTCACGCTGGAGGTCGTGGGTTCGAGCCCCATTCCGGTCGCCAATGCTTCTGTAGCTCAGTAGGTAGAGCAGGGGACTGAAAATCCCCGTGTCGATGGTTCGATTCCGTCCGGAAGCACCAAATATGCGGATTTAGCTCATCTGGTAGAGCGCCACCTTGCCAAGGTGGAGGTAGCGAGTTCGAGCCTCGTAATCCGCTCCACAAAAGCACAGCCGATCGACGTTATGCCGGTCGGCTGTTTTTGTATTGTGCTGCAAATCCAGTTAACAGTTAACAGTTTACAGTTAACAGTTGTGGTGTGCGCCGAGGGCACACGGTATGGCCATTCGGCCAGAGCCGCCGAAGGCGGCGAACCGAAGAGTCGAGGCAGCGCTTTAGCCGACAAGGTCGGCTCGAAAGCCCCTCGTGTACCCTATGGGAGCGAGAGTGCTCCCTTGAAGGAAAGTACCCGGACATTTCAGCTCAGGGCGAGAGCTTTGCTTTATCCTACGCTACGGATAGGGGGGCTTTCCGGTCGCCCCCCTGCTTCGGCTGCGCCTACGCCACCCCCTTCGGGTTCACCCCAATACACGAAGTGGAGGACGAAGACCGCCCGAATGGGCATAACGTCCTGCGTTAGCAGGTTCAATTCACTATTCATTCTTCACTATTCACTCTTCACTGAGCGCAGCGTTACCGGCCGAATGGCCATCTCATCGGCGTAAGCCGATACCTTAACTGTTAACTGTTAACTCATAACTGTTAACTGAAAACGCCGCCTGCGCATAAAAAGGCACTTTTGCCGATCTCTCAACAAAAGTGCCTGAATAAGGTCTGTTTATTGCGCCTGCGCTGTGGGCGGTGCTTTAAATATCATATTACTTCTTAGCGTCGGTAGGCTCAGTAGCAATGTTCTTGTTTTCCTTGTCGATGTAGTACTGAAGACCTGTCTCGTATGTCTCACGGCACTCTGTCCATGTGATCTGGTTGCCGCCGGAGATCATGGAAGCCTGAGATACGTTCTGCATTGTGGAGGATATGTCAGGCGATACGCCGTTCTGGAAGTCGAATACAGGGTGAGCAGCTGCCATATCGTAGAGAGTGTGTCTCATCTCGATCATCTCGTCTGTCCACTTGTAGTTGTCACGGAGCTGGTCGTCGCCGATCTTCTTGATGTCCTCGCTTGTGTCGCAGTACTTCTGAACTGCGCAGTAAGCTGCAAAGCCCTCGGGGTTGGGAGCGCCCATGCAGAGGTTGAAGCCGTGAACTCTGGAGGATACATAGTATGTATCGCCCTTCGGGTTTGTCGGCATAGGAACGAACATTATCTCGCCTGACGCAACATCGCCGTAGTTCTTGGTGTTCTCAGGATCAGCCTCGATGCCCCACAGACCCATAGGATAGAACAGTGTCTCGTGAGTTGCAAGGCCGTAGCCGTTGCCGTCGCCGCCTCTCGGAGCCCAGTTGTTCTCAGCTCTCGGGAATACGACATTGTTCTTCTGGAGGTTGTACATTCTCTCCTGTATCTCAAGGATAGCCGGGTCGCCTAAGTTCTGTACTACCTTGCCGTCCTTTAAGCCGATAAGCGGAACGCCGCAGGTCTCGGAGATAGCGTTGCCGTACCAGTAGCCGTCAAGAGCGTACTTCTGGTTGTCAGCATCTGTGAATGCAAGGCACATTTCCTCGAATGTATCCCAGTTCCACTCGCCCTTCTCAAAGAGATCCTTAGGCTGGTCAAGACCTGCCTCGTCAACGCAGGCTGTGTTGTAGATACAAGCGTAGTTAGGCTGAACGTTTATAACTGCTGTGTAGTGGCCGCCGTTGAAGTAGAATGCGTCGCAGGCGCTCTTTGAATCCTTCCAGAGGTCGGAGTCAAGGTCGATGTACTTGTCTATCGGCTGGAACATCGCTCTGATAGCGCCCATCGGGAATGTGTCCATATCATCAGCAGGGAACATATCAGGTGAGCTGCCTGCCATAACGTGCTTTGCAAGGTCATCGTATCTTGTGTTCCATGTTGACTGTACCCATGTCAGCTTGCCGCCGTACTTCTCTTCAAAGATGTAGATGTCAGCAGACTTTGACTGACCGTCAGAGGGGTTGATGTCGTAGTGGGAGAGCCACTTTACTTCCTTGTTCTCAAATTTAAGATCCGGCAGCGTCTCTGCGAACTTGTCGATTATCGCAGTCTGGTCTTCGGTAAGCTCGTGAACAGGGATAGAGCTTGACTCTGTCGAGCTGTCCTTGTTACCGCAGGCAGAAACGCTGAGGGCTGTGCTGAGTGCAAAAACACCGGCAAGAATACGCTTTGAAAGTTTCATGTTATGTTATCCTCCTTCAATTGTAATAAAAAACATTTTCTTTCGTTTGCATTTGTGTGCTCAAATGCCCGATATATGGGCATTTTGGCTTAATTCTGTATCACTATAATAACAAAAATCGCCGGGTTAGTCAATCAGCAGATTGCAATATAAAATGTTTATTATATTATGCACCTTTCACAAAGCTCTCACAAAAAACTTGTGTATTCGTTTTCAGTAAACGTTTTAACGAGATGTATTCTAACATATTAACAATAAATTTACCTCGACTTGCAGACCCTTGCCGCCGGTGACGTATATTCGCCGGTTTTGCATAAATGCACAGGCAGCGGCCGATGCTTGGCTGTGAGCAGCCGGGCGCTGCGATGCAGCCCGAATCGACTGTTGCACTGTTATACCCTTGCTAAATCTCAAAAAAGGTGTTATAATAGAGAATAGTTTAATTCTATATCATTTTTAGGAGAATGGCATTGAATAATAAGGAGCAGTTCAAAAGGATAATAAACCTCCTTGCATCTGCGGTCATAGTGACGATGTTCACCCTTGCTTTCAGCGAGGTGTGGAACAACTCCTATAACGAGTTCATGGAGGATCCGTTCTGGAAAAAAGGTAATATACTCTTAGTGCTTATATATGCAGTGCTCTATGTGTTCGTTTCGAGCTTTTTCGGGGCGTTCCACCTCGGGTATTATACCGAGCTCTCGCTTATCGGCTCGCAGGTCATAGGTACGCTGTCGGCAAATACAGTGACCTTCGTGATGATATCGCTTATCGGCCGAGGCAGACTTTCTGTCAGACCTATGCTCGCACTCACGGCGTTTGAGTTCTGTTTGCTCGTTCTGTGGGTGTATGTGTTCAGCGCATTGTTCGCAAGGCTCTACCCTCCACGGCGAATGGTCGTCGTCTACGGCAATAAGAACGCCGTCGAGCTCATCAAGAAAATGGGCAGAAGGGGAGATAAGTACGTTATCTGCGAGGCTGTCAGCTGCGAGGAAAGCTATGACGAGATAATCGACCGTATCAATGAGTACGACGCAGTCATCATCAACGATATCCCCCACGAGCTCAGGAGCGAGCTGCTCAAATACTGCCTTGATAAGTCTATCAGAGTTTATATCAACCCCAAGATATCAGATATAATCATCAGAGGCGCAGATGATTTCAATATGTTCGATACGCCGCTTCTTCTCAACCGTAACTCAGGCCTTAAGTTCGAGCAGAAGCTGATGAAGCGTATACTTGACCTTGTGCTGTCGGTGATAGGGCTCGTGATAGCGCTTCCCTTTATGCTCGTCACAGCGATAGCTATAAAGGCGTATGACGGAGGGCCTGTGCTCTACAAACAGAGAAGACTGACTATAGACGGCAGGAAGTTTGATGTTTATAAGTTCCGCAGTATGATAGTCGGCGCTGAGAAAAAGAGCGGCGCTGTGCTCGCTAAACAGAACGACAGCAGGATAACCCCTGTCGGCAAGCTCATCAGAAAGATACGCTTTGACGAGCTGCCGCAGCTTTTCAATATACTTATGGGCGATATGTCTTTCGTGGGGCCAAGACCCGAGCGGCCTGAGATAGCCGAGAAATATATGCAGACGATGCCCGAATTCAAATACCGCCTGAAGACAAAAGCCGGACTTACCGGTTATGCGCAGGTCATGGGTAAGTATAATACGACACCTTATGATAAACTTAAGATGGATCTTATGTATATCGAGAGACAGTCATTGCTGCTTGATATGAGGATAATACTTATGACGATAAAGACGGTGTTCACGCCGAGCGCAACTGAGGGCGTAAAGGAAGATAAGAAAGATAAGAAAGAAAAGAAAATAAAGACAGAAAAGAAAAGCACATAAGATGTACCCCGGAGAAAAGAAAACTCCGGGGTTTTTGCGTTACCGGGGGAGAATAAGGGGTAAAAAGGTTTTTTGTCAAACTTTTTTCCTCAAAAAAAGTTTGCAGGGTGTGGGGCTGGCCCCACATCGGCGGAGCCGACCGGGCGGCGAACACAGTGAAGAAACCGCACGCACTCCGAGCCTCAAAACCAATTCCGGAACGAATACTGTTCGCCGCCCACGCCGCAAACAGGTGAGCCGTGCCGAAGGCACGAAGCGACCGCATTTGCGGCCGCCGCCGAAGGCGGCATAAGAGGGGTCGAGGGGCGTGTGCGCCCCTCCCTGTACCCCCAGGGGAGCGAGAGAGTGGCCTTGAAGGAAAACCTCTCCCATAAAATAGCTTCAAGGGTAGTCTCTCACTTATCTTACGCTACGGTAGGGGGGCTTTCCGGTTGCCCCCCTGCTTCGGCTTCGCCTGCGCCACCCCCTTCGGGGATATCCTGACACTTACGACAAGGACGACGAAGAAGAAGACTACCCCTTCGGAATTGCCGTTCCTCGGTCACATATTGCCCGATATGGGGCTCGTCTGCTTGCGCTTCACAGCCAAGTTTCGCAAAGCGAAACTTGCAATAAGCGCCGTCAGGCGCACCTCAATTATGCATTATGCATTATGCATTATGCATTGAAAAAGCACCTGTTACCTGAAAAAGTGGGGCTTTGCGGTCGCCTCTGCACCCCCTTCGCTCCATATCTTCCAACTCGCCGCTTTCTGTACAAAATACTGTTCAGAAGCGACTTTTGTTAAGCCTTATGCTCCTTGTGATAAGAAAATTCAAAAAATCTGTACATTTTTTTCGACAAATAATTGACAAATCCGTTTCCTTGTGATATAATTAACAAGTAAATAAATATATTGATGGAGGAATCAATTATGTATGTAACTTGTCTTGACCTCGAAGGCGTATTGGTGCCTGAGATTTGGATAGCTTTCGCTGAGGAAACAGGTATCCCTGAGCTTAAGAGAACTACCCGTGATGAGCCTGACTACGATAAGCTCATGAACTACCGTATAGGTATCCTTAAAGAACACGGCCTGGGCCTTAAGGAGATACAGGAAACTATCGCTAAGATAGACCCTATGCCCGGCGCTAAGGAGTTTTTGGATGAGCTCAGAAGTATCTGCCAGGTGCTTATCCTTTCTGATACATTCGAGCAGTTCGCAGGCCCTCTTATGAAGAAGCTCGGCTACCCGACTATCTTCTGCAACAGCCTTGAAGTTGCTGATAACGGCGAGATAACAGGCTATAAGATGCGCTGCGAAAAGAGTAAGTATACGACCGTTAAGGCTCTCCAGTCGGCAGGCCTTGAGACTATAGCAAGCGGCGACAGCCATAACGACCTCGGTATGATCCAGGCAAGCAAGGCCGGCTTCCTTTTCAAGAGCACAGACGCTATCAAGGCTGAGTACCCTGATATCCCGGCTTACGAGACTTACGATGAGCTTCTTGCAGCTATCAAGAAGGAGCTTGTATAATCAATAATGCGACAGATGTGCGCTGTTTTCGACTCGTTTGGTATCGTGTTCATCGCACCGTTTGTGAGAAGAAAGATCATTTAAGATCCGTGCGGCGCAGCCGCACACCTTAACTGTTAACTGATAACTGTTCACTGTAAACTATATAAAGAAGTGGAGGCAATGCTATGAAATGCCCGTTTTGCGGATATGAGGATACAAAAGTAATAGATTCCCGTCCGAGTGAGGGGAAAAAGCGCCGCAGGCGTGAATGCAGCCAGTGCGGCAAGCGCTTTACGACCTACGAGGTCATAGAAAAGCCTGCACTTATGGTGGACAAGCGTGATGGCAGCTTTGAGCCGTTTGATCGGGAAAAGCTCATCAAGGGCATACAGAGCGCTATCAAAAAGCGTCCGGTAAGTGTTGACCAGCTCAACGAGCTTGTTGACAACATCGAGAACTACTACGCAAACCGTATGCTCACCGAGACTACGACCAGTGAGATAGGCGACAGAGTGCTCGCAGGCCTTAAGGAGCTCGACCTTGTGGCATACGTCCGCTTCGCCTCTGTTTACAAGGACTTCAACGACGTTGATTCCTTTGTACAGATAATCACAGAATTATCCGAAAAGTAATATACAGCAAAACGAAGACCGCTGATGCGAGAAAGATAACGCACAGCGGCCTTTTCATATAATGCATAATATAATGCATAATTAAGAATGCATAATGCAGGTGCGGCGCTTGGTCAGTTAACAGTTAACAGGTAACAGGTAACAGTTGTGGTGTCGGCTTACGCCGACGAGATGCCCATTCGGGCGTTCCTTTCCGACAGTATAGCGTAAGGCGACATTCCGAAGGGTCGAGGTGGCGCATGAGCCGACAAAGCCGGCTCGAAAGCCCCTCGTGTACCCCCTTGGTAACGAGAGCGTTCCCTTGAAGGAAAGCACCCTGACGTTTCAGCTCACGGCGAGAGCTTTGCTTATTCCTACGCTACGGTAGGGGGGCTTTCCGGTCGCCCCCCTGCTCCGGCTTCGCCTTCGCCACCCCCTTCGGACTTGCCTTTCCTCAGCTCCATATTGCCCGAATGGGCATAAGCGGCTTTGCCGCACCACAACTATTCACTATTCACTATTCACTCTTCACTCTTCACTGAGCGCAGCGTTCCTGGCCGAATGGCCATAAATCGGCGTAAGCCGACACCTCAACTGTTAACTGTAAACTGATAACTGTTAACTCCTAACTGTTATCTGTTGCCCACCGCCAGCTCTACCGCCTTGTATGCGCCGCCATAAACGCCGGCCTTGTCGGCGGCGATAATGCTCTCTCGCATGAAGCCTGTCAGCTCGTCGGTCTTCTGTAATGAACGCAGCATCGTCGTGATGTCTCTCGGGGTGTCGCATTCAAAGGTGCCGTCGCCTATCTCGGCAGCACGGATAGCACCCCACGCTTCGTGACCGCCTACACGCTTTATCATCAGCTTGGGCACGGGGTAGAAGGCAAGCTCGCTGGGCTTGGTTATCAGTACATCACAGGCACGCATCAGCAGATTTGTCGAGTAAACTGCTGCGAATATGTCCTTGTGGAAGAATATGTGTATGCCGCTCACATCACTGTCAAGCGCATTCTCTGCAAACTCGCTCGTCTCAGTAAAGTTGTCGTAGTGCTCGTGGATAAGACTGCCTATGTCAGGAAGCTGCTTTCTTATGTTTTCCCATGCGTCCTTGTGGTCGCCGAGGTTTACAAAGAGGGCGGCTTTGTTTTTCTTTATATAGGGGAGCAGCTGCCTTATGATAGATACGAATATCTCCTGCTGTGCGCCTGCACCGCCTATGGTGAGCAGGTATCTCTTTGCTTTGCCCGATGCTGCTCTGGCCTGCCTGCGTGCGTTGTCAGCACCGATGTTTGATACGAGCTCGTGGTCGATGTAGTGGCCTGTGTATTTAACGCTTCCCTCGGGCATGGGGCGCAGCAGGCGCTTTTTGTCCATGCCGCGCAGCACCTTGTAGCCCATGTATGAGCTCTGTGTCTGTACCGTGTGTATAGCCCCCTCCGACAGGTGCAGCGCCATAGGCCAGTTGTCGGGGATCGCATTGACAACATTTGTAAGCCCTGCGTGGACAGCCGCCTGTGCAGGCCATGCGTGTGCTGCGACAAAGGGAATGTCCTTCGGCAGGTCGGCGTACAGCCCGGTCATAAGGGAAGTCATCATCTGGTCGGAGCAGTTGTATGCAAGGCGGCGAAACAGCTCGGTGTTCACCGGCTCCCACACCAGCTTGTTGAAAAGAAAGCTCTTTTGCGAAATGCGTGAGCCGAGCGAATACAGCTCATTCTGCGCCGAGATAATGTTTGTAGCCGCCGTTCCCTCAAAGGAGTTTAGGTCGAGCCAGTAGGGGGTGTAGCCCATAGCGTGAGCCGCCGAAGCCAGAGCCATAGATATCCTGTAATGGCCGAAGCCCATTCTGATATTACCTATTATAACAGAGCTTGACTTGTCGATTTCAAGGGGCGAGTCACTCATCACAAGCGTTTTCACGCCGAGCGTGCTGCCGATAGTCGGGTTTTCCTCTGCTCTGAGGTGGTATATCTTCTCGCTGTCATCGCCGTGCTTTTTAGCGAGCTTTCGCTTGTTGCTCTCAGCCTTGCGGCAGTCCTTTTTGCTCATCTCGTTGCCAAAAATGTTTGTTGCGTCGTACATAGCAGTGCTCCTTTCTGATAACAGACATCCTGTTTGGGGACAGGTGATAATGAATGCATAATACTTTTTTAATGCATAATGCTTTTACAATGCATAATGCATAATTGTGGTGTCGGCTGGCGCCGACGGATGGCCATTCGGCCGTTCCGACCTGACGGTTTCAGCTAAATCGTAGGATATGCACCCGAAGGGGGTGAGCGGCAGCTTCGCTGACGCAGGGGGGCGACCGGAAAGCCCCCCTATTCGTAGCGTAGGAAAAAGCAAAGTTCTCGCCGTGAGCTGATATGTTCGGGTGCGTTCCTTCAAGGTCGCTTTCTCGCTCCCATAGGGTACACGAGGGGCTTTCCGGTCGCCCCTCGACCCTTCGGTTCGCCGCCTTCGGCGGCTCTGCCCGAATGGGCATTCGTCGGCGTAAGCCGACACCATACCTGTTACCTGTAACCTGTTACCTGTTACCTGAAATAGGGGGGGCTCTTGCGCCCTCAAACCCCTTCGGTTTGATGCGTTTTACCTAAAAAAATAGTTGCCGAGTTGACCGAGGTGTTAATTTTTTTCATAAACTCTTGACTTTTTCGGAAAAGTGTGATAGTATATATATCATACTGATAGTAAGTCTATCACAAAAAGGAGCGTTTGTCAAGTGGAATATAAAAAAATTATTGAAAATGCGAAAAATGACCGTATGAATGAAGCGGTAGAAGCGGCGGCAGAGCTCCTTTTGCAGGGCAATGTCGAGGATATCAAGATGACTGATATCGCTGAAAAATGCGGTATCGGCGTGGCCTCGCTCTACCGCTACTTCGGCACAAAGGGCGATATCGTCGCTAAGGCCGGCGCTGTGCTGTGGGGCAGGATAAGGGCGCTGTTCGACGGCGTGTTTGAAAGCCCCTATTTTTTAGATAAAAGCGGCTACGACAGGCTTTGCGAGCTGATGAAGGTCTTTCGGGTGCTCTATATCTCGCACCAGGATTTCCTGCGGTTTGTTGACAGCTTTGACCGCTTTGCAGTCAATGAAAAAATAAGCCCCGAGGCGCTCAGCGAGTATGAGAGGAGCGTGCTTGATTTCTATCCGCTCTTTGAAACAGCCTACCGTGACGGCGTTAAGGACGGCACGACAAAGCCTGATATCGACTTCGGGCTTGTGTATGTATCCGTCACCCACGCACTTATGCTCATGAGCGAGAAATTCTCCCGTGGCAAGGTGTTCGAGTCGGACGCCGGCGGCGAGCACGAGCTGCGGTTCATGGTGGATATGGCGCTTGCCTATATAAAGGCATAGCAGGGTAAGCTATTACAGGAGGTGTGCTATGAAAAAGGTAACAAATAAAGTTCTGTGGCAGTTTGCCATAGGCCAGCTCGGCTGGAGTATGCTCTCCGGTATCGTGTCAAACTGGCTGGTGTTTTTCTATATGCCCGAGAGCAGCGAAACAGATGCCGGGCAGAAGCTCTTTATCACGCAGGGAAGTATATTCTTAGGCCTAACCGTTATCGGCATCATCACCGCTATCGGCAGGCTCTTTGAT
The DNA here is from genome assembly GCF_000686125.1 of Ruminococcus sp. NK3A76. Lineage (NCBI taxonomy): Bacteria > Bacillati > Bacillota > Clostridia > Eubacteriales > Oscillospiraceae > Ruminococcus > Ruminococcus sp. NK3A76. The sequence continues at coordinate 2,649,992 of NZ_JMMA01000002.1, read as the reverse complement.
GCTGTGACAGACCCGTATATCGCATCAAAGTCAGACAGATGCAGGCATAAGGACGGCAGGCGCATACCCTTTATGAGAGCTATCGCCGTGCCATTTGCGGCAGTCACAGTGCTGATATTTGTCTCCCCGGTAAGCGAAGTCTCGTGGGTAAATAACGGTATGCTGCTTGTGACACTGCTGCTTTTCTACCTCTTTATGACTATCTACTGCACCCCGTATAACGCCCTGCTCCCCGAGCTTGGCAAAGACCCCAAGGACAGGATAAATGTCTCGACCTACATTTCCGTAACATTCTTTATGGGTACTGCATTTTCCTACCTTGTCCCCAATATCGCAGGCTTTTTCCGTGACAGTGTTGGGTATGCAAATTCCTTCCGTATAACTATCGGTATCCTCGCAGCAGTCGCAGCTGTTTGTATGCTCGTGCCTGTGTTCACCATAAAGGAAAGCGACTATGCCGACACCACCCCCTCCGAGACACCTGCCTTTGCCTCCCTTGCAAAGACATTCTCGAATAAGGAGTTTCGCAAGTTCGTCTATTCGGATATCTTCTACTGGGTGGCACTCACTATGTTCCAGACGGGGCTGTCATTCTATATCACTACCCTTATCGGCCTTGATGCAGACAAGACCTTTATCCTCTTTGCAACGATGACCGCTATGAGCCTTGTGTTCTACGCCCCCGTAAATATCCTGGCCAAAAAGCTCGGCAAGAAAAAGCTCGTTATAAGCGCATTTATATTCTTCAGCCTTGTGTTCCTGTTCACGGCATTTGCCGGCAAGCTCGGCCTGCCTAAAATGGTCAACGGCCTTATGATAGCGATATTTGCATCTATCCCGATGGCAGTGCTCGGTATCCTGCCGCAGGCTATCGTTGCAGACGTTGCGCAGGCTGACGGCATAAAGACAGGTGAAAGCAGAGAGGGTATGTTCTTTGCAGCACGCACCTTTGCCATGAAAATGGGTCAGGCGCTCGCTATGGTGCTTTTTACATCAATAAAGGGCATAGGCGAGAACGGCTTCGGGCTTCGTATAACAGCAGCCGCAGCCGCAGCGCTCTGCCTTATCGGCGGCCTTATCCTCGGTGCATACGATGAGAGGAAGGTCACAGGCGTGATAGCAGAGGGCGCACAGCAGAAAACGGAGGAGCAGTAAAATGAAACAGCTTACAGATTTTTATGCAACTGTCCGCATAGGCGATATGAGCTATCAGTTCTCCGACAGGATAGTCACAGAGGATTTTGATGCAAGGCTCGTTTGTGAGGGCGAGAGGGTGAGCCTTTTTGTGACCCCGAAGACTGACGGCGAGGGGATAGCCTTCGACACGCTCGCAATAACCGCCAGAGCGCATATCACCGAGCATGACCGTGTGTTTATAAACGGCTATCAATCGTGGACGGACAGCCGTGAATACGAGATACATGAAAAAATGACAGGTATCGACCATATCCCCAAAGCGCTCGTGCGAAGATATAACTTCGATAAATACGGCGACTATAACTTCACCTCATACTCAGGCAGGGCAGGGGATTTTCACGGCTACAGCTACGGTTATATAAGAGAGGAGAGCACCTTTCAGCTTTTCGGCTCTCTCAATGAGCGTGACGGCTTTACGCTGATAAGAGTTCTGTCCTCAGACGGCGAGGTCAGCTTCGAGAAAGACTGTGAGGGCAGGCGCTACACTGGCAGCTTCACAGCTCTTGACATAGCCGTTATCACCGGCAGCGAGGGTGAAGTATTTGACCGCTTCTTTGAGCTTTCAAAGATAAAGTGCCGTGATGCCAGACCTATATCCGGCTACACGAGCTGGTACCGCCACTATCAGGACATCACCGAGGAAAAGCTGCTGTTTGATCTTGAAGGAGTGTCTGCGCAGGGCGGCATGGATATATTCCAGATAGACGACGGCTTCCAAAAGGGGGTCGGCGACTGGCTGAAGGTAAATGCCGAAAAATTCCCCCACGGCATGAAGTATGTCTGCGACAGGATACACGAAAAAGGCCTTATGGCAGGGCTGTGGCTCGCACCGTTCGTCTGCGAGCGAAACTCCTATATCTACCGCCGCAGAAAGGATATGCTGCTTAAGGATAAAAACGGCGCACCCGTTCCTGCCGGCTGCAACTGGTCAGGCTCATTTGCGCTCGATATCTACGACCCCGATGTGCAGGAGTATCTTGAAAAGGTATTTGACACGGTGCTTAATAAATGGGGCTTTGACATGGTCAAGCTCGATTTTCTGTACGCTGCCTGCATTATCCCTCACGGCGGCAAGACCCGTGGCGAGGTGATGAATGACGCTATGCAGCTGCTTCGCCGCCTGTGCGGTGACAAGCTGATACTCGGCTGCGGCGTGCCGCTCGCATCGGCCTTCGGCGTGGTCGATTACTGCCGCATCGGCTGCGATGTCGGGCTTAGCTGGAACGACAATATGCTCATGCAGCTGACCCACAGAGAACGTGTGTCAACAAAGAATTCCATGCTGAACACCATATTCCGCCGCCAGCTCGACAAGCGTGCATTCCTGAACGACCCTGATGTTTTCCTGCTGCGTGACGAGGGCAACAGCCTGTCAAATATACAGAAGCAATCACTTGCGATAGTAAATGACCTTTTCGGCAGCGTATATTTCACATCTGACGATATCTCCGCCTACAGCGACAAGCAAAAGCGTGTTCTCGCTCTTGCTAAGAGCCTTCGTGGCTGCAAGCATGGCGATGTGGATACAGAAGACGGAACAGTGACCTTTACATACCTGCGAAACGGCAAAAAGACCACCGCCGAGCTTTCCCCCACAGGAGGGATACACAAAAGCAGGTAACAGGTCACAGGTAACAGGTAACAGGTAAGGTGTCGTGTCTTATCGGCAAAGCCGATAAGAAGAAAGTTTTGCTATGCAAAACATTTCCCTGCGGCGGACGTATCTAAAAAAAATAGCCTCCGGGACACGAATGATGATCCACGGAGGCTTATTGTTTTCAGGAATAGCTTATGCTGCATTGCCCGAATGGGCATAAGCGCCCGTAAGGGCGCACATTACCTGTTACCTGTTACCTGTTACTTGTTACCTGTTAACGGTATTCTGCCAAAAGGTATGGTTTTTTATGTGTCGTATATCCTTTCCAAGGCGTTTTTGTCTTTTTCCATGTGTATCGCCCTCTCGTATAGTGCTGTTATACCACGTTTTCGCCCTTTTGGTCAATGTAAATTTATTGTGTACCCACTCTTTCCAAAATGAAATTTCCTTGACATCAACTTGCAAATATAGTATAATTATAGTATATTTATTACGGAAGGAATGTTGTATCATGGGACTTACACTTACCGAGAAGATACTTAAGGCTCACGTTGTAGACGGCGAGTTCAAAAAAGGAAACGAAATAGGCATAAGGATAGACCAGACCCTCACTCAGGACGCTACAGGCACAATGGCTTACCTCGAATTCGAGGCTATCGGCGTTCCGAGAGTAAAGACAGAGCGCTCTGTCGCTTATATAGACCATAACACCCTCCAGTCGGGCTTTGAGAACGCTGACGACCACCGCTTCATAGGCTCCGTAGCCAAGAAGCACGGTATCTATTTCTCACGCCCCGGCAACGGCATCTGCCACCAGGTACACCTTGAAAGATTCGGTATACCCGGCAAGACGCTTATCGGCTCTGACAGCCATACCCCCACAGGCGGCGGTATCGGTATGATAGCTATAGGTGCAGGCGGCCTTGACGTTGCAGTTGCAATGGGCGGCGGTGCTTACTATATCACATACCCCAAGATCGTCAAGGTAAACCTCACAGGCAAGCTCTCCCCCTGGGTGGCTGCAAAGGACGTTATCCTTGAAGTATTAAGAAGAATGTCCGTCAAGGGCGGTGTCGGCAAGGTAATAGAATACTGCGGCGAGGGTGTCAAGACACTCACCGTTCCCGAGAGAGCAACTATAACAAACATGGGCGCAGAGCTTGGCGCTACAACATCTATATTCCCCTCTGACGAGACAACGCTTGAATTCCTTAAGGCTCAGGACAGAGCTGATGCATGGACAGAGCTTAAGGCAGATGACGATGCAGTATACGACGAGGAGATAGATATCGACCTTTCCGCTATCGTTCCTATGGCAGCCTGCCCCCACAGCCCTGACAATGTAAAGACAGTCGCTGAGATAGGCAAGTTAAAGGTTGACCAGGTATGTATCGGCTCCTGCACAAACTCCAGCTTTATGGATATGATGAAGGTAGCATATATACTTAAGGGCAAGACTGTTGACCCGAGCGTGTCGCTCGCTATCGCTCCCGGCTCTAAGCAGGTGCTCAATATGATAGCTTCAAACGGCGCACTTGCAGCAATGATAGATGCAGGCGCAAGAATACTCGAATCTGCCTGCGGCCCCTGCATAGGCATGGGTCAGTCACCCAACTCAGGCGGTGTGTCCTTAAGAACATTCAACCGTAACTTCGAGGGCAGGTCGGGCACAAAGGACGGCCAGATATACCTCGTATCTCCCGAAATGGCTGCACTCTCCGCACTCACGGGCTATCTGACAGACCCGAGAGAATTAGGTGATATGCCTAAGTTCGAGATGCCCAAGCAGTTTACGATAAACGATAATATGGTAGAGCCCCCGGCAGCTGAGGCAGAAATGGACAGCGTGGAGATACTCCGTGGCCCCAATATCAAGCCCTACCCTGAGACAGCTCCGCTCGTTGACAACATCGAGTGCAAGGTGTCTCTTAAGGTCGAGGATAATATCACTACCGACCACATCATGCCGGCAGGCGCAAAGATACTCCCTCTGCGCTCGAATATCCCTGCTATCTCGCAGCACTGCTTCACAGTATGCGATGAGGACTTCCCGAGAAGAGCCAAGAACCTCGGCAAGTCTATCATAGTCGGCGGCCAGAACTACGGCCAGGGCAGCTCCCGTGAGCACGCAGCACTTGCTCCTCTCTACCTCGGCATCAAGGCAGTAGTTGTCAAGAGCTTTGCAAGAATACACAGAGCAAACCTTATAAACGCAGGCATTCTCCCCCTCACATTCGTCAACGAAGCTGACTACGACAAGATAGACCAGGGCGACGAGATAGCTCTTGAAAATGTCAGAGCTGACATCGAGGCAGGCAAGACAGAGCTTACCCTCAAGGACAAGACAAAGGGCATAGAGATACCCGTTCTCTGCGAGCTCACAGGCAGAACAAAGGATATCATCCTTGCAGGCGGATTGCTTGATTACACAAGAGAGAGCCTTAAGTAATGTACATAAGAGACTACAACGACCGTGATGAAGAGTTTCACGACCGCCACCTGCCCGGCACGGGCACGGGGCTTGCTTTAGTGGCGCTGGTGTTCCCGGAGCTGATAAAGCTTCACAAAAACCATATCTATCTGCCCTTTTTTATAGCGCTTGCCGGGTTTGTTCTCGGCATAGTGCTGCACTATGATCTGATATATAAAAGGCTTGAAAAGAAATATAACAATAAGCGCAAAACGGTCTTTGTTTCCGACGGGCTAAGTATACTTTTCTTTATCATAGCCTGCGTGATACTTTTTGTGAGGCTTAAGGTGTTGGGCTGACCCCGTAAAGGAGGTTAATATGGACGATTATGCTCCCATATTCATAGCACTTGACAAATCGCTTAAAATTATCTTTGCTGCTTCGGCTGTTTTGCTTTTGATCCTCATAGTCATAGTTATCAGGATAGTAAAGCTATCAAAAGCAAAAAAGACAGATGATAAGCCTTCAAAACCCGCAATCAGGGCAGCAGCGATAGCCTGCTATGTGATAATAGCGCTGTTGATAACAAGCCCCTTCTGGATAGGCCTTACGCCGATTATGGACTGGCTTAAGGAGATAGTTTAAAGGAGTTGAGATTATGCCGCTTGCTGAAAAAAAGAAATATACGGCAGAGGAATACTTTGCAAAGACTCAGGATACCAATGAGCATACAGAGCTTATCGACGGTGAGATAGTGGCGCTTGCTGCGCCTGATGAGCTGCATTTTGACATCAGCTTTTCCGTGTGTTCAATGCTCAGGGATTTTATAAGCAAAAATGGCGGCAGCTGCAAGCCTTTTATGGCGCCGTTCGATGTTGTGCTTGATGAATACAATGTCGTTCAGCCTGATATTTTTGTAGTATGTGACGCTGATAAGCGTGACGGCAAAAGGATAAACGGTGCGCCGGATCTTGTTATCGAGGTGGTGTCGTCAAACCGCTCGGACGATTATGTAAGAAAGCTCGCTCTTTATAAAGAAAGCGGCGTGCGTGAATATTGGATAATCGACCCGAAGTTTGAAAGAACGCTCGTGTATGACTTCGATAACGGTGATTATCCGCAGATATATCCCTTTTCGCAGGATATACCGGTAGGCATCTATAAAGGCGTGCTGACCGTCAATGTAGCGAAACTCTTATCGTAATTAAATTTTTGGAGGATAGATATATGTCAAAAATTCAGATGAAGACACCCTTAGTTGAGATGGACGGAGATGAGATGACCAGAATTATCTGGCAGGAGATAAAGGATATCCTTCTCACCCCGTATATCGACCTTAAGACAGAGTATTATGATCTTGGCCTTGTTCACAGAAACGAGACTGACGACCAGGTAACTATCGACTCGGCAAACGCTACCAAGAAATACGGCGTAGCTGTAAAGTGTGCAACTATCACACCGAATGCCGCAAGAATGCCTGAGTATAACCTTAAGGAGATGTGGAAGTCGCCTAACGGCACAATAAGAGCAATGCTCGACGGCACAGTCTTCCGCACACCTATACTTGTCAAGGGCATCACCCCCTATATCCCTACATGGACAAAGCCTATCACTATCGCACGTCACGCTTACGGCGATGTGTATAAGAACGTCGAGATGAAGTGCCCCAAGGGCTCAAAGGCAGAGCTCGTGCTCACAGATGCCGAGGGCAATGTTTCCAGGGAGCAGATATTTGACTTCAAGGACACAGCAGGCATTATCCAGGGTCTTCACAACAGAGAGGACTCTATAGGCTCATTTGCAAGGGCTTGCTTCAACTACGCTCTTGACTGCAAGAAGGACGTATGGTTCGCTACAAAGGACACTATCTCCAAGAAGTACGACCACACATTCAAGGATATCTTTGCTGAGATATTCGAGAACGAGTACAAGGAAAAGTTTGCCGAGGCAGGCATCGAGTATTTCTACACTCTCATAGACGACGCAGTTGCAAGAGTTATCCGCTCTGAGGGCGGCTATATCTGGGCTTGCAAGAACTACGACGGCGACGTTATGTCCGACATGGTAGCTACAGCCTACGGCTCGCTTGCTATGATGACATCTGTTCTCGTTTCTCCTGACGGCGTTTACGAGTACGAGGCAGCACACGGCACAGTTCAGCGCCACTACTACAAGCACCTCAAGGGCGAGGAGACCTCCACAAACTCCGTAGCTACGCTCTTTGCATGGACAGGCGCTCTGCGCAAGAGAGGCGAGCTCGATGAGCTTCCCGAGCTTATGGCGTTTGCTGACAAGCTGGAAAAGGCAACTATCCAGACTATCGAAAACGGCGTTATGACAGGTGACCTCTACCTGCTCTCAAAGCTCGAAAACAAGCAGAAGGTCAACACAGAGGACTTCCTCAAAGCAGTTGACGAGAGACTCAAAGCACTCTTATGATCAGTTAACAGGTAACAGGTAACAGGTAACAGTTAAGGTATCGCCCTGCGGGCGATGGTTATTAAGGCAACACCGCACGAAGATTGTGCGCAAATTGCGCAGTCAGCTTTTTCGTCAGATTGCACAGATTTTCCGAAGGAATACTACCGTATTTCAAGGAAAAAATGTGTAATATGACGGAAAAGATGCAAGTAAGTTGCGTACAAAGCCTTCAGGCGGTCTTTGTGCGGTGTTGCCTTAAAAATACTGCCCCCGAAGTTTGCTAAAAACTCGGGGGCTTTGTGTTTATTCGCTACAAGGATAAATCGGAATTTGCAGCGGCAATGCACTGCTGCGAAGGGTCGAGGCGGCGCATAAGCCGTCTGCACGGCCTGAAAGCCCCCCACTAAAAACCCCTCTCCAAAACAGGAGAGGGGAGTGTTATCACTTGTTGTTTGCGCCGTCATCATTGCCCAGCGTGTGAGTTACGCCGTATGTGAGTGTCAGCAGCGAGTCGCCTAAGTGTACGTTCTCGACCACGATGCCCTCGTAATCAATGCTCAGGTCGTAGTGTGAGAAGTTCCAGAAGGCCTTTACGCCAAGACTTACAAGCAGCTCTGCGACAGCCTGCGTGCTTGCCTTGGGTATGCACAGCACAGCCACCTCGGGCTTGTAGGTGCGGCAGAAGAATTCAAGCTCGTCTATGTGGCGCACGGTAGTCTGAGCGACGACCTTGCCGGCGACATTCTTGTTTGCATCGAATATGCCTATGAGCTGGCAGCCCCTTGTCTCGAAATTGATGTGCGAAGCTATTGCACGGCCTAAGTTGCCTGCGCCGATAAGAATAGTATTGTATTTCTTGTCAACGCCGAGTATCTTGCCTATCTGCTCGTGCAGGTCGGAAACATTATAGCCGTAGCCCTGCTGGCCGAAGCCGCCGAAGCAGTTAAGATCCTGCCTTATCTGTGAAGCGGTCAGCTTCATGAGCGATGCGAGCTCCCTTGAAGATATCCTCTCGACCTTCTGCTTCATAAGCTCGCCTAAAAACCTGTAATAACGGGGCAATCTCTTGATCACCGATGCTGAGACCTCACCGTTTTTATTCATTACTCTCACCTCGGAATAGTATGATAGAATGATAAATTTTTGTCAATATTATTTTATCACTTTTTTTGCCTTTTGTCAAGAGCAAGGCAACTAAGAATGCAGAATTAAGAATGCATAATGCATAATTGTGGTGCGGCTGCGCCGCTTATGCCCATTCGGGCAGAAACGCTGCGCTCAGTGAATAGTGAATAGTGAAGAATGAATAGTGAATAGTAATGGTGCGGCTTACGCCGCTTATGGCCATTCGGCCGTGTTTGTCAGACGATTTCAGCTATGTCGCAGGACTTGCCAACCCGAAGGGGGTGAGCGGCAGCTCCGCTGCCGCAGGGGGGCGACCGGAAAGCCCCCCTACCTGTAGCGTAGGAATAAGCCAACCGTTCCCCTTTAGCTAATTAGTGGGGTCAGCTTATCTTCAAGGGTACGCTCTCGTCCTCAGGGGCTACACCGAGGGGCTTTCCGGTCGCCCCTCGACCCTTCGGACGCACGTCCCACGGCATAGCTGAAATCGTCCGACTGACAGGCCGAATGGCCATCTGCGCCGTCAGGCGCACCTTAACTGTTAACTGTTAACTGTAACCTGTTACCTGTTACCTGTTAACTGTTAACTGTTACCTGAAAACGCCGTCTGCGTATACAAAAAGGCACTTATGCCGTCTGACATAAGTGCCTTGTATCATAGCTTTATTGCGCCTGCGCTTGTTATCAGCTTACTGCTGTTACAGTGTACTTGTCCTTGGAGAAGTGATAATCGTCCTCAAAGAACTTGGTGTAATCGCCGAGCTTCTTCTTGCAAGCGTAGCAGTTGATGTAGTTGTTTGTGAGCATGAGCTCGCCGTTAGCCTTTACGAGGTTGTAGCCGTAGAAGAGAACGTGTGCTTCATACTTCTTGTTCTTCTTGTCTGTGATAGTTACCTTGTAGATCCTTGCGAGCTTGGAATTCTCGTCGTAATCCTTAGCGGACATCTCCTTGGCAGTTACAAGGTATGTCTTTTCGAGCTCGAAATCGCTCCAGCTCTTGGGGTCTTCAGAAAGTGTAACATCGCCGATGTATCTTGAATCCTTCTTGTTCTCCTTGAAGTTTTCAAGAGCCTCTGTGAAGTAAGCCTCGCTTTCCTTGTTAAGGTCGCCTACGTCGTCCTTCTTTGTGATAAGAACAGGCACCATATCCTCTGTAAGGGTTATGTTGTAGATGTAGTAGCCGTCGCTGTCAGCCGAGCCCTTGAGCTTGTAGCCAAGATCCTTAAGGTTGCTGTAGGGGTAAACCTTGATCTCAACGGAATCGCCTACGTTGTACTCCTTGTCCCAAGAATAGTCGAAGGAGAGTGAATCAGCGATCTCAGGTGTAAGACCGTCCTTGTTTATCTTGCTGATCTTGTAAGGGCCAACGCCGGAGAACTCTACCTTGATGTCAGCTGTAGGATCATACTCGGAGAGCTCCTTAAGGCCGGAAACATCATATTCCTTTGTGAGGCTCTCGCCGCTCTTGTAGCCGTAATCGTAGTAGTTGTCTTCCTTTGTCTTGATGTAGTAAACGTCGCCGTCGTCGTCAGAATAGTTGCCGTAAACGTAAGCCTCTACCTTTACCTTGTCGCCGTTCTTGAGGTTGTCGTTGTAGTCTGCTCTGCCGAAGCTGATGTAATCCTTGAGCTCGTCCGGAATGTCAGCCTTTGTCTCTACAGAGTAGGAACCGAAGCCGTCAAAACCGTCAAACTTGACCTCGCAGTAATCAAATACGTCGATAGTCTTTACTTCGTTAAGGCCTTCTACCTCAACCTCGAACTCAGTGTTCTCGAGCTTGATGCCTGCCTTCTTGAACTCGTCCTCGTCGAAATCAACAGTAACTGTTACTGTGTCGCCGTTGGAGAGCTTGTCTTCGTCGGAAAGGTCGAAGCTGATGTTCCTGAGCTCGCCGTCCTTCTTGGTGTCCATGATGACTTCCTGCATATCCTTGGCTTCCTTCTTGCTGTCTGCCTTGGAGTATGCGCCGAGAAGTCTGTCCTTGTAGTCCTCGTCATCGCTTGTAACAAGGAAGTCGCTGCCCTTCTTTACCTCGGACTCGCCGCTTTCCTTGTCGTATTCCTCGTGGTCGGTGTTGAGCATTGCAACGGCAGTTCCCTTTCCGTCCATGCCCTTGAATTCAACTCTTACGAGATCCTTTGCGTCTATCGTCTGATACTTTGTAAGGTTGTGTATGATAACGATAGCCACGATAACAACTACGAGCACCGCACCTGCTATTATGATAAGATTCTTCTTGCCTGCAAGAGCTGCTGCTGCGCCGCCGCCCTGCTTGGGCTGAGGAACAGCCGAAGGAACAGCCCCGTTACCGCCGGCAGGCAGATCGTTGGGTGCGCCGCAGGCACCGCAAAAGGTCTCGTTATCACCGAGTGCGTTGCCGCAAGCCTGACAATATCTCTGTGCCATTTAATAATACCTCCATAATAAAACTTGTTTAAATAATTAAACACATTTATATTATAATATGGTATTAATATTTTGTCAATCACCCAAATGCACGAATTTACGCACTTTGCGCCAGTATATTTTAATACTATTAACAAACTAAAATGCAATGATCCGGCAACAAAGCCTTAAGGCAACACCGCCGCCCGGCATTATATCACAGCAGCGAGTAAAGATAAGGCGTTTCGTTCTCGCACATGATCCTGGTGCTTGTCTTGATAAGCTCGCCTGACCGTGTGAATTCATCAAGGCTCTTTGCACACTTAAGCTCTGTAAAAAGGCGTGATATGTCGTTTAGCTCCTCAGTGTTCTCGGCAAAGGATATGCTCCTGTAATACTCCTGCCACTGACTTGTAAGCTCCGTCACCAGCTTGTCCGGGAAAGCCCCGTCAAGGCGGTACTGGTCTATCGCTTTGTCTATCCCTGTACTTAAGCTCTCGCCGCCGCTCCTGACCCTTACAAGCGAGAAAAACGCCACCGCTACCACCGCCATAAGGATAAATATGCAAAAATAAACTCTTTTCATAAAGATACCTCCTGTTACTTACCGCCGTAGGGGACTATCGTGTATTTTCCGCCCCTGTCGGCTGTCATCAAAAACACCTGCGACAAACGCCTGCTCTCCTTTTTTAGCACCCTGTCGAGCCACTGCCTGTCAAAGCCGAGACTTTTTAGCGCAGGCTCTATTATGCTGCCGCACTCGATTATCAGCACCGGCGGCGGAGAGGGCGGTGTGTCAAGCCCTAAGTCCTGCGCCGTGGGCGGCTGGGAGCGTTTTTTGAGAAAGACGGATATCGCCCCTGTAGTCTCGACTACAGCCTGCTCGACCTCTGATATGTCAAACACCCCCTGCGCCCTCAGCCCTTCGAGCAGGTCGTCAGCCGTGAAGCGCAGCTCACTCAGAAGCTCGGGCTTCAGCTTGCCGCCTTCAATTATTATCTTAGGCGAGCCTGAGACTATCCTGCGTATGCGCCTGCTTTTTAGCGTCACGGCCGACATTATCACATCAAGGCTCACAAGTGTGAGAATAGGCACTATCCCCATAGACATAGGTATAGATATGTCCTCTATCGGCAGGGTGGCTATGTTTGATACAAGAATAGTCACCACAAGCTCGCTCGGCTGCAGCTCGCCTATCTGCCGCTTGCCCATCAGCCGCACTGAAAAGATTATCATAAGGTATAATACGACCGAGCGAATGAACACTATCAGCATTTTTTACTGCTCCTTTTTTGCCTGATAGGAATATTATCTTGCTTTTTGCCCAGAATATACACAGATCAAAGCAAAAGGAGCAAGCTATGGACAGCACAAAAAACGCATTTCCGCCGTCGGTCAGGTCGGCACTTGATATGATAAAAGACCTCACAGGCGGCACCTGCGAGCTCAATACTGCGACCTACCATGTCGCCGGGAAAGAGGTCGCCGTGATATCCGCTGAAGGGCTGTCAGGGGCGCTCATGCAAAGCGAGATGCTTAACAGCGCCTTTATCACAGCCGCCGCTCAGCCTGTAAAAAGCGGCGACGAGCTTATCGACCTTATCTTCGGCACACTGCTCGTTTCCCCTGACAAGACGCTGATAACGCTCATAGACGACGGGCTGATAAGACTTTTCTCAGGCTATACGCTGATAATAGCCGACGGCAGCTCCCGTGTGATAGCCTTTGGCACGCAGATGTTTGCATCACGCAGCGTGTCAAACCCTGTCTCCGACCAGACGGTCTACGGCCCTCAGGAGGCTTTTACGGAAAACGTCCGTGTCAGCATCACACTTGTGCGGAGAAGGCTCAAAACGCCCAGACTGCGCTTTGAGATGCTAAGGGCAGGCAAACTTTCAAAGACAGACGTGTGCATCGCCTATATAAAGGGGCGTGCAAGCGAAAGGGCTGTAAGTAAGCTCCGCTCACGGATAAACAGCATAAGGCTTGACGCCGTGCTTTCAAGCGGATATGTCCGCCCGTTTGTGGAAAAGGGCTACCCTAATACGCTCTTTTGCCCCTCACGCCTGACCGAGCGCCCCGACACAGTCTGCACAGCCCTCACCGAGGGCAGGATAGCGATACTTATCGACGGCACGCCCTTTGCGATGATCGTACCCACCCTCTTTTCAGAAGCCTTCCTCACCCCCGACGACCTTGCAGGCAAGCCTGTCTATGTGTCGTTTATCAGGTGGCTCAAATACCTCGCATTCTTCCTCGCAACGCTTTTCCCGGGTCTGTATGCAGCGGCAGTCTTCGAGCCGGAGAGCTTTGCTTTCAAACTGCTTTTGAACCTCTACTCCGCCGAGGAATCCTCCCAGTTCCCCCTCGGTGTCGAGGTGATAATAATAACCCTCCTGCTTGAAGTGCTGAAGGAAGCAGGCATCAGGCTGCCAAAGGCTGTCGGCAGTGCCGTGTCGATAGTCGGCGGCCTTATTATCGGCGACGCTGCCGTCAAGTGCGGAATAATCTCAGCGCCGCTGCTTATCCTTGTTGGGCTTACGGCTACATCGTCGTTCGTTATCCCCGAGCTTTCGCAGCAGACCTCTGTTATGAGGATAGTGTTTATCCTCGCAGGCTCGCTTGCAGGAATGTATGGGCTTGCCTGTGCGCTGCTGCTCATGCTTGCAAATATCTGCGCTATGGACGAGCTCTCGCTCTGCTACACAAGCCCCGTGATACCGCTCGATAAGCGCCGTCTGACCAGCGTTTTCTGGCAAAAGCCCCCTGCCGGAGGTGCCGCCGATGACTGATAAAAGCAAAAGCCCCCTGCCGCCGCTGCTCGCGCTCTCCCTGCTGCCTGCTATGTCGCTGCTTGGAGAAAGTGCAGGCAATTATGTCTTTTTCACCATAGGTGTCATGCTCTCGCTGCTGCCGGAGGCGCTGCTGCTCGGCATTTTAAATGCGCTCATAAAAAAGCCTGCCAAGGCTCAGGGGCGCATCACCCGGCTGTTTTTTGCAGTGTCGGCGGTGTATTTTCTTGCCGTTACCGTGTATGCCGTGTCAGAGCTTGTGAGCATAAGCGGCTTTCTCTCGCATCACAGGATAGGCGCTGCGCTGATAAGCGTTTTGCTGCTTCTTTCAGGGGCTTATATCTCATCGCTCTCGCAGGGGGCGCAGTACAGGCTGTCTGCCGCTGTGCTCATCATCACCCTCTCGCTCTTTGCCGCCGCAGCACTTATGGCGATAAAAAACGGCAGCGCATTAAATCTTCACCTCTCATCGCCCACGCCGGCTGACGATATGCTAAAAGGCCTTGCCTCGGGTGCAGCACTTATGACGCTCGATGTGTATTACCCGGTGAGCCGTATCTCGGTACGCTGCGAAAGGCTTGATGTTTTGAAGTTTGCCGCCCTCAAAGCGGCGGTGCTCCTGCTTTTTACGCTGCCTGTGATATATGTGCTGGGCGAGCATATCCACTATTCAAAAATGCCTGCCTACGACCTTGCGGCGTTTTCAAAAAGCGTGCTGATAGAGCGCTTCAACGGGCTGTATACGCTTATACTCACCCTCTCGGCGGCTGTTATGGCAGCGCTTGGCATGAGCACGGTCAGGGTGTGTGTTATAGGCATCGCAAAAAGAAAAGAGGTCACAAATGAAACGGCTTAATGTATTACTGCTGCTGATACTCCTGTCAGTGCTGCTCATATCCGGCGGCAGGACGCCCAGCATAACCGACAGCAGCATAGTCCACGCAATAGGCGTTGACAGGTCAGACGAGGGCTATCTTGTCACACTACAGATATTCAAGCCCGAGGCCGCCGGGGCAGACACGCCGATAGATATAAGCAAGGCGAATTTCAAAAACATCTCCGCCGCAGGCAAGGATATGCAGGAGTGCCTTTACAAGCTCTCGGGCAGGGCAGGCAGCGAGCTGTTTTTAGGGCATATGCAGCTGCTCGTGCTGGGGAAGGATATAGAGATAGGCGATATCAGCGAGCTCGTGTCGCCGCTTCGTGATGACAAGAGCATCTACTCCGGGCTTTATCTTGCCTGCGCCGAAAACGCCGGCGAGACGGTCTCTTTCCCGATAAAGGAAAACGCCGTGACCGCCGAGAACTACCGCCTCATAATAGAAAACGCCGCCGCAAGGGGCAGCGCATTTTCTGCAAGGCTTATTGATATAGACAACGTCCTCGGCGAGTGCGGCGCTCTTGCTATGCCGTATCTTGAGATAGAGGGCGAAAAGGGTAAACAGAGCCTTGATGTGACAGGCAGCGTGATACTGAGCAGCCACGGCTTTGAAGGGGATATCATCACGCCTGACGAGTGCTCCTGCCTCTCTCTTCTGTGCAGGACGTATACCGGCCTTACCCTGCCGCACGAGCTGCATTTGTCTTCGGGGCTTGTGCCGCTGTCGGATATCAGCAGGGATATATGCTTTTCCAAGCAAAGCGGCAGGCTTTGCTGCGATATCACGCTCACAGCAACAGCCGGCGAGCGCCTGACTGACCCTGAGGGGGTGTCTGCCGGGCTTTCGGAAAAGCTGAGCCGTCTGCTTGATAAATACCTCAAAGACCGTGATGCCGATGCAGTAAGGCTCTTTGAGCAGCTGCGCCTGAGAGAGCCGGCACTCTTTGCCAGGAATAAAAGCCGACTGTATCAGCTCTATGACGATACCCAGTTCAGCGTGCAGTGCGATATCCTCAAATCTTGACACAGTGCCCTCTTTATGCTATAATGTCAGAAAACCGGCAATAACGGTAAAAGAGAGGGCAATAAAATGTTTGACAGAAAAATGAGTATAGTTATAGCGACATTCGTAGCTATCCTGATATCCATGTCGCTGATATTTGCAGGAATGTCGCTTGGCAAGAATGCTGCAAAGAACTCCGACAAGGACGGCAGCACGCATTCGTCGTCGCAGACAGACAGCCAGAGCAGCAGCGAGGACGAGGCTTCTTCGGAATTCGTGCGTGTTGAATACACCTTCCGCACGCAGGAGCAGTACGACAGCCACTTTAATAAGCACGGCAAGGAGTTCGGTGAGATAACAAAAGAGGAATACCTCAAAAAAGCCAACGACCTTATCTACAACCCGAGCGACACGATACTGCACAAGACCGAGGCAGAGGACGGCGACTATATCTTCTACGACACGCTCAACAACGAGATACTTTTCCTCTCGCCTGACGGGTATATCCGCACATATTTCAGGCCTGACAAGGGTATAGAGTATTACAACAAGCAGTGAGGTGCAGGGTGAAAGACTTAAGAAAATGCGACTGCTGCGGCGCATACACTATAAGCGAGCCGCACGACATATGCCCCTTCTGCGGCTGGGAGGACGATGCCTGCCAGCGCAAGAACCCCGAAGACACCGGCGCAAACTCCGTCACGCTCATTGAAGCGAGGGCGAATTTCAAGCGCTTCGGCAGGGCGGAGGCAGGCGACAGGTAACAGGTAACAGGTAACAGGTAACAGGTAACAGGTAACAGGTAACAGGTAACAGGTAACAGGTAACAGGTAACAGGTAACAGGTAACAGGTAACAGGTAACAGGTAACAGGTAACAGGTAAGGTGCGCCCTTAAGCGGAACAACTCCGCCAAGGGCGCACCTTTTAGATTTATTCAGCTTTGTTCTACTGTGAAGGTCTGGCCGTCAAATGAAACTGATTCTACATTCCTTGATTCAATGAGCTTCAGGAAGTATTGTATCGTTGCGTCTCCGTATTTCTTTGTATTGCATCTGCCTGTATCTGCGGCAAAGTCATTAAGCACGAGCGAATCGTTTTTGTATTCGCAGTTCTTGATAATGTCAGTTGTTCCGTCCTTGTAGGTGACGGTTATATCCGAGCTTATTATATAAGGCTCTTTTTCTGTGTCATTGTGCTCGATATATAACAGATAATCGTTTAAATGCATTACAACGCCCTTTTCGCTTTTGAGTGTGACAGGTTCGCAGTTTTTCTCAAATTCAAAGCTTATATCCGAAATATCCTGCCCCTCTCCGTTCATTACATCTTCGGAGGTTATTACTGCATTTAGCTTTCCTTTTGCCGTGAGCTTTTCATCGGTGAGCTCTGTTGTGGTGAATGCATAGTATTCAACAAGGCAGCCGTTTGTCAGCTTGCAGCCGCTCGTTCCGTCGGTATAGCCCTTGAAGTATCCGTCCTTGTCAAATATCTGAAAAGGAAACTCGATATACTGCGAGGAATTGACTATATCTTCGCCTATCTCGTCTGTCGGCTCGATAGTCAGTATGATCACACCGTTCTCGCCGTCAAACAATACGGATTCGTTTGTCAGCTTTAAATGCCCGTTGTCTGCCTGCTTGGCTTTGCCGATGTAGTAGTCCTTGCTTTCCAAGTCCTCATTGACTGCACTGTGTACAGCTTCTTCGTGGTTTGCCTGCTTGTAATTGCTTATCGTCACAGCCCCGGCCGTAACGGTTATAGCAGCAGCTGCGGCAAATGCGGCTATCACGGATATCCTTTTCTTTTTGCTTAGGTTTATGCGGTTCTCATGTTTGTTGTCACTCATAGTTATCCCTGCCTTTCCGAGGGCCTTTGAGCTTATCCTTGCTTTTGTGCCGTCATCAAGGGTCATGTGCTGTGCAGTTAGCTCAACTGTCTCCTGCAGCCCTTCAAGCTCATTGGCACAAATGCTGTCAAGGTTTTGGAAAAGCTCTTTTTCAAACTCTTTGTCTTTCATCACATTCCCTCCTTTTCAAGTATCTCTTTCAGCTTTTTAAGCCCTCTCGAAATCTTTTTGTCTACTGTGTTCTGCTTTAATCCAAGGTCGCCGGCTATCTCACGGCTCTTTTGCCCGATGAAGTATCTGCGGAGTATTATCTCGCTGTCGGGCTCGCCGAGCTGTTTTATCGTTTCAATGATCTCACGCCGCCTGCCGTCTGCTGCGGCACTCTCGCCTACATAGTCCTCTATCTCGTCAAGCGATACAGCCTCGCTTTTTGTGATTAGCTTTTTGTAGAGATTTATGCTCCGCCGCTTTGCTATCACCGAAAGATAAGCCCCCACCGAGGGCAGCTCAAAGCCCTTTTTCCTGCCGTATTCGTAAAACATCAGGAAAATGTCGCTCACGGCCTCCTCGATGTCCTCCTTTGAGCATACCGAGCCGAGTTTTGAATATGCTATTTTGTAAACATATGCGCTGTATGTATCAAGCACCTCTGCAAGCCCACGTTCGGGCTCGGCTCTCAGCAGCTCAAGCAGCTCGCCGTCAGTCATGCCGGCACCTCTTTTCTTTGAAACGTTTCATATATTACATTCAAATATTGTAATACAATTCTGACAGGGGAGTATGAATTTTTTGTAAACAATCGGACATATTGCCCAAATCCCCCTCCTGTCCAAAAAAATACTTGCAAATTCTTTTAAATAGGTATATAATATAATAGATAAGTATTGACTTCAGGAGAGAGGTGAGGGTGAATGCTCAGAAGGTGCATATCTGCGGCTGTGGCAGTGTCGCTGCTGCTGTGTTCCTGCTCGTCGTCAGAAAACGGCGGCGACGACGGCGTAGGCCTTGCTGTCGTTGATAACGGCGGCCCGAGCTTTTCCCCGAATGTCCCTGCATACGGCTACCCCTCGTTCCTTGAAAGGATAGAGCCTTCCGACTCGCTGTCAAATATCAACTACCGCAGCTTTGACCCCTCGCAGCTTACCGAGGTGACGACGCAGCCCTTTGAGGACAAAGAGTGCCTGCAAGCCTACTCGGGGCGCTATATCTATAAGGAGGGCAGCTTCGTCGGCGTGCTCGATTCTGACGGCAGCGTTATCATGCAGGCCGATACCTTCGCAAAGGCCGAATTCGTGTCTCCTACGATGCTTAGAATGTATCTCTATGACTTCGAGGGCAGCGATTTTGTCTATGCCGATATCTCCGATAAGAACGACCCCAAGATAGAGGAGACGCATACATTCAAATCATCAAATATCAGGACTTCCGAGCGCCGTGTCGAGGACAGCGACAGAGTGCTGCTCTATATCGTCGCAAACGGCGTGACAGTCGGGCAGACAGGCTACGACAGCGTGTCGCAGAAGGACGTTTCCGAGCTCCCCTCGGATATAAGCTGCCAGAAGGCCTATACCGTCACTAAGGACGGGGCTTATTATATTATAGCCTTTGACGAATTCTATAACTATACTGTCTACGAGGGCACCTACGCCAAGATAGACTTAAGTATAGCCGGAAAGCCCGGCAGCTGCTATATCATGAGCTATGAGGATAATATCGAGGCCAAGACGCTTATCGACAGCTTCGCACGCAGCGAGGACGATAACAGTGACACAAGGGACGATGACTATATCTCCTTTGACTTCGGGCTCTACGGCGACGATGACTATATCGTGACGCTCTATTCCTCAGGTAAGCTGATATCCCAGGGCACAAAGGACGGCTCGCAGTTTTATTCAAGCGCCAAGGTCGATACCCGCTGCTTCGGCGACCTTATCCGCTGGGTGGACAGCACGGTGAGCAAGGAATATTCAGGCACCACGGCTTGAAAAAGTATATAAAATATGGTATAATATATATTTGCAGCAAACACCCTGCATAATTTTTCGGAAAATGCATAATATCCTTCAATAGAACAGAACGAAAGAAAAAGGAGAAAAATATATGAGTATGTTAGAAACGATATTCCAGGCGGTGATACAGGGGCTTACAGAGTTTTTGCCGGTGTCGAGCTCGGGGCATCTGTCGCTGTATCAGCATTTCACAGGCAACAGCGGTGAGGGTGCGCTCATGTTCTCGGCGGTGCTCCACCTCGGTACGCTCGTGGCGGTTTTCCTCGCATTCAGAAAGCTCATCATCGACCTTGTATTTGAGTTTTTCAGAATGTGCAGCGATATAGTACATAAGAAATTCATCTGGGAGAAGATGAACCCCGAGCGCCGCATGATAGTAATGATAATCATATCCACCTTCATGCTCGTGCCGTTTATGTTCTTCAAGAGCTGGTTTGAGGGCATAGCGGAGGATACGTCTATCATGGCCGAGGGCTTCTGCTTCCTGTATACGGCAGCTATACTCTTCCTCTCCGATAAGTGTACCAAGGGCAATAAGCAAAAGGGCGATATAGTCGCCAAGGACGCAGCAACGGTCGGCTTTTTCCAGGGCGTTGCACTTCTTCCGGGCGTTTCACGCTCAGGCTCGACGATATCCTCAGGCCTTTTCTGCGGCTTTGACCGCTCGACGGCCGTGTCATATTCCTTCGTGCTCGGTATCCCGGCTATCCTCGGCGGCTGCCTGCTCGAGATAGTCGATGCATTAAAGGCAGACGAGGCAGCAGTCGGCTTTTCAAACTGCGCAGTCGGCTTCGTGGTGGCAGCCCTTGTCGGCATATGCGCTATCAAAATGGTCGAATGGCTCGTCAAGAGCGATAAATTCAAGGTGTTCTCTATCTATACCGGCGTTTTAGGTATAATCGTGCTCTTTATAGCTATTCTCGAACTGGTAAGGGGAACGACTATAACATTCTAAATAAAATGCATAATGCAAAATGCATAATGCATAATGAAGGAGCGGCAAGCCGCAGATGCCCATTCGGGCAGCCGCCTGCGGCGGCTATGGGGGCTTTCTGGTCGCTCCCAAGTCTCTTCGGCTTCGCAGCACTTATACACTGTAAATGATCAAAGATATTCAGATACGTCGGTGCTTAGCCAAGTTATGCGAAGCAAAACTTGAGTCCTTTGAGCTGAAGGCGAAAAGGACATGACACAACAATTATGCATTATGCATTCTTAATTCTGCATTGAGAAAGAGAGGTGACTCCGTTGGCAGCTTCAGGCAGCGCAAAAAAGACTTCTTCAAGGTCAAAGACCCCTGCAAAGTCCTCTGCGAAAAAAAGCGCAAAGGCAAGTGCAGAGCAGGAGCTTGAAAGAAGAAGGCTCATATCTATACTGCTCGTTGCGTTCGGCGTGCTGACGGGCTTCCTTACATATATTAAGGGCGACGGCGGCCTCTGGACGGGGCTTTATAACCTCCAGCGTGGCCTGTACGGCGACGGTGTTTATCTGCTCGCCCCTATGCTCATTTATCTGGGCGTGTTCATATCCAAGGATAAGTGCGATAAAAATGCCGTGATAGCCAAGCTCGTGCAGGGGCTTATAGTGCTTCTGCTCGTGTGCGGTATGTGGCTTATTTTTGCGCAGGGCAAGGTCGAGGGCGCAACGTTTTTCAAAAAGCTCGGCGGATTGTATTCTGACGGTGTCAAGCCCGGCGTGCGCGGCGGCGGCCTTTTCGGCGCTGTTATCGGCTGGACGCTGCTCGCACTTTTCAAATCAGTCGGCTCAAAGATCATCATAGTCCTGCTGACTATTTTGTTCCTGCTTATGCTCACAAACCTGACGATACCGCAGATAGCGGCTTCCTTCTCGGGCTTTTTCAAGGCAGTCTACCGTGCTCTCAATGAGGATAAGATAGCCGCCAGAGAACGTGCCGAGGAGCGCAGAAAGCGCCATGAGGAGCAAAGAGCCGAGCGTGAAAAGCAGGAGGCCGAGCGCAAGGCCAAGGAAGAAGCCAGAAGCAAAAAGCGTGTCGATATAAAATACGACCCCAACAAGAAAAAGAAGCCTGAAAAGACTTATGAGAACCCCGATGACTATGTGCCCTTTATCCCTGAGGAGATGAGGGAATCGGATATCGGAAAGAAGATACCCGATTTCACGCTTGCACTTGATATGAACAGCTCAGACAGCGTGACGTATACCGAGCAGGCGCCCGTGTCTGCCGATGAGCCGCCGTTTGAGATGAATATCAGCAGCACCGTCACCGAGGATAAGACTGTTATAGACACCCAGCCCGAATACGGCTACGAGGAGGACCTTATGCCCCCTGAGGGGATAGAGGAGCCTGAGATATTCTTCCCGGAGGACGAGGACGTGCCGCCCGGAAACCCCGAGCTTGACCGTATAATCGAGGAGGCTGTCGCACAGTCGCAGAAAAACGCCACCCACGACGATAAGGGCGGCTATCAGACGCTCCATGTCGAGGCGAGCGGCCAGACCTCTATGATAGAGGACGAGCAGAAGACCGTGTGGACGCCGCCGCCGCTCGATATACTCAAATATGCCAAAAACAATATCCCCACCGAACAGGCCAAGCAGGAGATGCTCTCAAAATCAGACGTGCTCGTGAAGACGCTTAATGATTTCGGCGTGCATACATCTATCTCGGGCATATTCAGAGGCCCCTCTGTAACGAGATATGAGCTCAGACCCGATGCCGGTGTCAAGATAAGCAAGATAACAAGCCTTGATAAGGATATTGCCCTCTGCCTTGCCGCAAAGGGCGGCGTAAGAATAGAAGCCCCCATAATCGGCAAGAATGCAGTCGGCATAGAGGTGCCTAATACCACCCGTGATACAGTATCTCTGCGTGAGCTTATAGACAGTGAGGAATACCGCAATATGAAGCATGAGCTTATGTTTGCAGTCGGTAAGGATATCGAGGGCAAGATAGTTGTGGGCGATATATCCAAGATGCCGCATATGCTCATAGCCGGTACTACAGGCTCAGGTAAGTCGGTGTTTACAAACTCTATCATCATAAATATCCTCTACCACGCTTCCCCTGATGACGTAAAGCTCGTGCTTATTGACCCCAAGAAGGTCGAGTTCCCCGTGTATAACGGTATACCGCACCTGCTCATACCAGTTGTCACCGAGGCCGATAAGGCAGTCGGCGCTTTAGGCTGGGCTGTCAATGAGATGATGATGAGATATAACCTCTTTGAGGCGAACGGTGTCAAGAACCTCGAAGGCTATAATATGCGCCGTGAGGCTCACCCGGAGCTCAGACTCCCTAAAAAGCCCAAGATAGTTATAATAGTCGATGAGTTTGCTGACCTTATGCTCGCAGCAAAGAACGAGGCCGAGAGCTCGGTTCAGCGCTTAGCCCAGCTTGCCCGTGCGGCAGGAATGCACCTTATAATCGCTACCCAGTCGCCGAGAGCTGATATAATCACAGGCGTGATAAAAGCCAATATCCCGTCAAGAACAGCGCTCAGCGTTTCAAATAACACAGAGAGCCGTATAATCCTTGACGAGGTGGGCGCTGAAAAGCTCCTCGGCAACGGCGACCTGCTCTTCAAGCCGCAGGGGGTAAAGAATACTCTGCGTGTGCAGTCGGGCTTCTGTACCGACAGCGAGATAGCTGACCTTGTGGAATTCCTGCGAAATAACGGCAAGGCTGAATACTCTGCCGAGGTTATGGAAAAGGTCGAGCAGAACACCCCCAGACCCAAGGACGAAAGAGGCTCAGGCGGCGAGGGCGACGATGTAGTGCTCAATGACGATGACAGCATCATCGAGCAGGCTATTCAGATAATCGCCGAGACACAGACAGCCTCGACCTCATACCTGCAAAGAAAGCTCAAGCTCGGCTATGCCCGTGCAGGCAGGATAATGGACGAGCTTGAAGATATGGGCTATGTAGGCCCCGCCAACGGCGCCAAAGGCCGTGAGGTGCGCATAAGCCGTGAACAGTGGCTCGAAAGGGAAGCACGCAAATAGCGGCGCAGCCGCTATTTGCGAATGCATAATGCATAATTGCGGTGTCCTGCTGCGCAGGACGGATCTTAAAAAGCGTCTGCGCAGCCGAGTTGATCGACAATTTGCCCGAATGGGCATAACGTGCGCCGCAGGCGCACACATTCATTATGCATTATGCATTTTTGCATTCTGCATTAAAAAGGTGGTGACGATATGTCCTTCATGCCAGTGTCAAAGAAAGATATGAAAGAGCGTGGTATAGAAACGCTCGACTTTGTGTATGTCATCGGCGATGCGTATGTCGATCACCCGAGCTTCGGCGTGGCTATAATCTCACGCATACTTGAAGCCAAAGGCTATACAGTGGGCATAATCGCCCAGCCCGACTTCAAAGACCCCCAAAGCGTAATGGCGCTCGGCACACCGAGACTTGCATTTTTAGTTACGGCAGGCAATATCGACTCTATGGTGTCGCACTATACCGTTGCTAAAAAGCCCAGGAAGGACGACCTCTATTCGGCAGGCGGTATAGGGGGCAAGCGCCCTGACAGAGCGCTCACCGTCTACTGCAAGATGATAAAAAAGGCCTGCCCCGATAAGCCGATACTCTGCGGCGGCCTTGAAGCGTCGCTTCGGCGCTTTGCGCACTATGATTACTGGAAGGATACAGTCATGCCCTCGGTGCTCGTTGACTGTGGGGCTGATATACTGATGTTCGGCATGGGCGAGCACGCAATGCTCGAAATAGCCGACAGATTAAACGCGGGCGAGGACGTGAAGACTATCACCGATGTCCGTGGCACCTGCTACCTCTGCGACCCGAAGGACACCCCCTACGGCGGAGTCCAGTGCCCGTCATATGACGAGGTAAAGAGGGATAAAAAGCTCTACGCCAAGGCCACACGCCAGCAGTATGACGAGCAGGACGAGGTCTACGGCAGAATGATGATACAGCGCCAGGGCGATAAGATGCTGGTGCAGAACCCTCCTGCCAAAAGCCTTACCACCGAGGAGATGGACTGGGTCTATTCTCTGCCCTACGAGCGCACATATCACCCGATGTATGAAAAGGAAGGCGGCGTGCCGTCTATCTTAGAGGTGCGCTTTTCAATAACGCATAACAGAGGGTGCTTCGGCTTTTGTAATTTCTGCTCTATTGCACTCCACCAGGGAAGACGTATAAGCGTCAGGAGCGAGGAGAGCGTTATAAAAGAGGCAAAGTATCTCACCACACTGCCCGATTTCAAGGGCTATATACACGATGTCGGCGGCCCGACGGCGAATTTCAGACTGCCAAGCTGTAAAAAGCAGTTAGAGCACGGCCTGTGCAAGGGCAGAAAATGTCTTGCCCCCACGCCCTGTAAGAACCTCGTCGTTGACCATACCGAGTACCTTGACCTGCTTCGCAAGCTGCGTAAGATAGATAAGGTCAAGAAGGTCTTTATCCGCTCTGGTATCAGATATGACTACCTTATCGAGGATAAGAGCGATGAGTTTATGAACGAGCTGATAGAGCACCATATAAGCGGCCAGCTGAAAGTCGCCCCCGAGCATTGCTCGGCAGCGGTGCTCGATAAGATGGGCAAGCCGCATATCGAAGCCTATAAGCGCTTTCAGCGCAAATTCTACCAGATAACCGGCAAAAAGGGCAAGGAGCAGTATCTTATACCCTACCTTATGTCCTCCCACCCAGGCTCGACTATAAAGGACGCTATCGAGCTTGCGGTGTTTTTAAAGGAAAACGGCATACACCCCGAGCAGGTGCAGGACTATTACCCCACACCGGGAACCATCTCTACGGCGATGTTCTACGCAGAGCTTGACCCGTATACCTTAGAGCCTGTCTTCGTTGCCAAAAAGCGTGAGGATAAGGCCGCACAGAGAGCGCTTTTGCAGTATTACCGCCCTGAGAACAGGCGCATGATAATAGAAGCCCTTATAAAAGCCGGCCGTGAAGACCTTATCGGCCAGGGCAAGGACAAGCTCGTGCCTCCTGACAGGGAATATGTTGAGTATAAAAGGAAAAAGCAGGCCGCAAAGCCTGTAAAGGGAACAAAGGGACGAAATAAATGGCAGCAGCAAAACGCCGCACAAAAGCAAAAAGGCGCAAGACCGCCAAAAAGAAAAAGAAGCTGACAAAAGCGCAGCTTCGGCGTATAATAAAGTATTCGCTCGTTGCCCTCGGGGCGCTCTTCTGCCTTGTTGTGGGCATTTTGGAGTATACCGGCAGGATAGATATCTTAGTCAAGCTCGGGCTGCGTGATATGCCGGCCGAGGGCGAGGAGCTGTCGGTGCATTTTATAGATGTCGGGCAGGGCGACTGTACGCTGCTGCTCTCAGACGGAAAGAGTATGCTCATAGATTCAGGCGAGTCGCAGTACAGCTCTGATGTCATAAAATATCTTAAGCGCAAGGGTGTTAAAAAGCTCGATTATATAGTGATAACACACCCTCATACCGACCATATGGGCGGCATGGCGGATATCATTAAAAAGACAGGCACCTCGCATATCATAATGCCCCGTGTCGATAAGGAGTACACCCCCACAACGCCTGCCTATGAGAAGCTCCTGAAGGCAGTGGCTAAGGCTGGCCTTAAGATAGAGGCGGCAAAGGATGAGAGCTTTGCTCTTGGCAAGACTGATATAAAGATATATACCTCACCCTATAAGGGCGAGAACCTTAATAATAACTCCGTGATAGTCAGGGCAGAAAACGGCGCAAATTCCTTCCTCATAACAGGTGACTGCGAGAACGAGGAGGAGCAGCTGCTTATAGATAAGGGTGTGGACTTAAAAGCCAAGGTGCTCAAAGTCGCCCACCACGGCAGCTCGACTGCGAGCTCTGCCGATATGCTCGATAAAGTGCTGCCGAGATATGCAGTCATATCCTGCGGCAGCGGCAACAGCTACGGCCACCCCCACGATGTCACGGTGTCAAGACTTGAAAAGTATGCAGACTATATCTACCGCACCGATGAAAACGGCACAGTCGTGTTCGTTTCCGACGGCAAGGGGCTTTCCGTGCGGACTTCGTCCTAAAATAATAAAGAAGAAATAATAAAGAATAATGAATAATTAAGGAATGCCCTTCGGGCATATATTTTAAAATCCGTCGCCGTAGGCGACAACCATAATTATGCATTATGAATTATGCATTATGCATTGTTTTGCGATCCATCGCAAAACGGAGGGGGAACCACCATGTTTTATTCCGTAGACAGGGTCGATGACGAATATGTCATGCTCTGCGACGACGACGGCGACACAAAGGAACTCAGGCGTTTCCACTTCGAGGGAGAAGTGAAGGCAGGCGACGTGCTGCGCTTTGAGCAGGGGAAGTTTATCCTCGACGAGCAGGAGACTGCCGCACGCAGACAGCGTATACAGCAGCTTGAAAACGAGCTGTTTGAGGAGTAATGCATAATGCATAATGCATAATGCATAATGAAGGTGCGCCTGCGGCGAATTTATGGCCATTCGGCCGTTTCGGTTCATACGCAGGCCTTGTACGATATAGTAAAAAAATAAGCCCGAATGGGCATATCATCGGCGATCTGTGCCGATACCGCAATTTTGCATTGTGCATTGAGAAAAACCGGAGGTTTTTTGGAAATGGAAAACGATCTTTTTTCACAGCTGAAAGAAAAAACACCTAAAATGTCAAAGGGCCATAAGGCGATAGCGGCATATATACTCGACCACTACGATAAGGCAGCCTTTATGACGGCGCAGAAGCTGGGCGCTGCTGTCGGCGTGTCAGAGAGCACTGTCGTGAGATTTGCATCAGACTTAGGCTTTGACGGCTACCCCGACCTGCAAAGGAGCCTTCAGGAGCTTATGCGAAACCGCCTGACAGCCGTGCAGCGAATAGAGGTCACATCTGACCGTATCGGTCAGGACGATGTGCTCGAAAGAGTTATAAACTTAGATATCGACAAGCTCCGCCGTACACTTGAACAGACCTCCCGTGAGGCCTTTTCAAGTGCAGTGCAGAGCATAATCAAGGCAAAGACCATATATATCTTAGGAACAAGAAGTGCGGCCTCGCTCGCTTCCTTCCTCAATTATTATTTAAACCTTATCTATCCGCAGGTCAAGCTCGTGCGCTCTACCACAACGAGCGAGATGTTTGAGCAGATACTGCGTATAGACCAGAACGACGTTATGATAGGCATATCATTCCCGAGATACTCAAAGCAGACGGTCAAGGCTTTAAGATATGCCCACGAGAGCGGCGCTCATGTAATAGCCATAACCGACAGCGATAAGTCGCCGATAGCTCAGTTTTCCGACGACCTTCTCTGCGCAAGGAGCGATATGGCTTCCTTCGTCGATTCGCTCGTGGCACCGCTAAGCCTTATAAATGCGCTTATCGTGGCTGTTTCGGTCAAAAATAAGGAGACAGTCTCCAAGAGCTTTGAGCGCTTGGAGAAGATATGGGCAGACTACGATGTCTACGAAAAAGGCGAGGACAACAGTGATGGAACGTTTTGATGCCGTTATCATAGGCGGCGGTGCGGCAGGGCTTATGTGTGCCGTGCAGCTTGCATGGGGCGGGTGCAGTGCTCTTGTCATAGAGCATGAGCGTGTTATAGCCAAAAAGCTGCGCATCACCGGCAAGGGCAGATGCAACGTCACCAATAACTGCGATGCTAAAACAGTGCTTGATAACACTGTCTCAAACCCGAGATTCATGTACTCAGCCCTCAGTAGATTCTCCCCGGAGGATACTATGGCGTTTTTTGAGATGCTGGGTGTCGGGCTCAAAACAGAGCGTGGCAACCGTGTTTTCCCGGTGTCTGATAACGCAAATGATATCGCCGACTGCCTGATAAACACCGCCAGGCAGGCAGGCGTTAAGATAGTAAGAGAGAACGCCCGTGAGATAATCTGTAAAGACGGCCGTGCAGCAGGTGTCAGATGCGATAACGACAGCTTTTTCGGCGATAATATCATCGTCGCTACCGGCGGCAAAAGCTACCCGAAAACAGGCTCGACAGGCGACGGATATGCCTTTGCAAAGGCCGCCGGCCATAGCGTCACTGAGATAACCCCCTCGCTCGTGCCGATGGTCACGGCGCAGAAGTCAGAGTGCGCTGAGATGATGGGGCTTTCGCTGCGAAACGTCACCCTCTCGCTCTGTGAAAAGGGCAAGGACAAGCCGCTGTTTTCCGAGCTCGGCGAGATGCTGTTTACACACTTTGGCATATCAGGCCCCCTCGTGCTGTCAGCCTCGGCGCATATCAGGGATATGAAAAACGGAAGATTCTATGTGCTCATAGACTTAAAGCCGGCACTCGATAATGAAAAGCTCGATAAGCGGATACTCCGTGATTTTGAGGACTCAAAGAACAGAGACTTCTCAAACTCGCTCGGGAGACTGCTGCCTGCAAAGCTGATACCGGTGATAATAAGACGCACGGGCATAGACCCTGCAAAAAAGATAAACCAGCTCACCAAAGAAGAGCGTGAGAAGCTCATAAATGAGATAAAGGCGTTCCGGCTCGATATAGCCGCACTTCGCCCGATAGATGAAGCGATAATAACAAGAGGCGGCGTCGATGTAAAGGAGATAGACCCCAGATCGATGCGCTCGAAAAAGACGGATAACCTCTACTTTATAGGTGAGGTGCTCGATATAGATGCATATACAGGCGGATTCAATCTCCAGCTTGCCTTTGCGAGCGCTGCGGCTGCGGCAAGGGATATTTCTGAAAGGGGACAGGTCTTATGAATAAGATCAGGGCAGTTCGTACCTTTGTTGTTTTCTGGCTCCCCGGGGGGATGTTCATAAACTTCATTCTGCTGTTCTTCGTTGACGGCAACCGCAAGATAACTATCGTTAATAAGCGCCTTAAACACCGTGCGAGCAAGCATAATACACGCCCCGAGGCGACAAGCTGCAAGGAGTATATCGTGGACGTGCGCATGGGCATGAAGAAAAAATCAAGGTCGCTCTACTGCTCGCTTTCGATGTATAAGAAGTTCCGTGAGGGCGAGACATACGAGGTCGTTGTCAAGAGAAACCGGATAAAAAGCATCGTCGAGCCCGGCAAGCAGAGCGAGCTTACCAAAAAGGTCGTCGAGGGCGTAAAGCTGCGCTCGGTGGCAATGTCTATAAGTGCTAATCTGATAATGCCTATGGGCGACTCCGAAAGGCTTGATGAATACCTGAGCAATAAAGAGGATAACCCGGATAATACGATAAACTACGACGAGAATGAGTAGATTCAATGCGCAATGAAGGAGTGCTGCAAGACCGCACAGATACCCCTTCGGTCTTGCAGCATTCATACACTGTTAATTATTGATCGCTGCCGAAGGCAGCCGGCCGAATGGCCATATCATCGGCGCTTAGCGCCGATACCACAATTATGCATTATGCATTATGCATTTTGCATTATAAAAAGAGGAGGATAAACTATGAGTATCAACGTTGCACTTGACGGCCCTTCGGGGGCAGGAAAATCGACTATCGCTAAAATGGCGGCAGCAAGGCTCGGCTTTGTGTATGTAGATACGGGCGCTATGTACCGTACTATCGCATACTACGTTATCGGTAAGGGTATAAGCCCCGACGACAGCGAGGCTGTGAAGGCGGCTCTGCCTGAGATAAATATAGAGCTTAAAAATGAAGGCACCCAGCAGGTGTTCCTAAACGGCGAGAATGTATCCGACCTTATCAGAACGCCTGAGATATCTATGGGCGCTTCAAAGGTGTCGGCTATTCCCGAGGTAAGGGCTTTCCTGCTCGGATTGCAAAAGGATATCGCCGCAAAGAACGATATCATCATGGACGGCCGTGATATAGGCACAGTCGTGCTGCCTGATGCTCAGGTCAAGATATTCCTCACCGCCTCTGCCGAGGAGAGAGCAAACAGACGCTTTAAAGAGCTCCAGGAAAAAGGCGACCCCTCGACCTATGAGGAGGTGCTCGCTGATATAAACCAGCGTGACTATAACGATACCCATAGAGATATCGCACCGCTTAAGCAGGCTGAGGATGCCGTGCTCGTCGATTCGTCAGCACTCACATTAGAGGAGACTGCCGAGGAGATAGTAAAGGTCATCACCGAAAAAACAGGTAAAAAAAAAGAGCGTAGGGTAAGAGAGCTGATGCCTGTCCGCCCTATAACCAAGACGCACAGGCTCACCCATATAAAGATGTTTCTCTATACTTTCTTAAGATTTATCGTGCTCGGGCTTTATCACCTGTTTTA
This sequence comes from Ruminococcus sp. NK3A76, assembly GCF_000686125.1. Classification (NCBI taxonomy): domain Bacteria; kingdom Bacillati; phylum Bacillota; class Clostridia; order Eubacteriales; family Oscillospiraceae; genus Ruminococcus; species Ruminococcus sp. NK3A76. The sequence continues at coordinate 2,619,141 of NZ_JMMA01000002.1, read as the reverse complement.
CGATATCTCATTCGAGGGTACCGAGAATGTCCCTAAAGACGGCGGCAATGTCTTTGCATCAAACCACCGCAGCTATCAGGACCCCGTGTTCATTGCTCTCCATACCCGTGTGCCGATATCCTATATGGCAAAGGAGGAGCTTTTCAAGCATAATATCTTCTTTACCGGGCTTATAAAGTTCTTCGGCGCTTTCCCTGTATCAAGAGGCAAGGGCGATACGGCTGTCATAGATACATCAATAGAAAAGCTCGAAAAGGGACGTAACCTCGTTATCTTCCCCGAGGGCACACGCTCTAAGGACGGTAAGGTAGGCCCCGGTAAGACGGGCGTCGCTCTTGTGGCTGCTGTCGCTCAGACGAAAATCGTGCCTGTGGGTATAGTTTTTGAGGGTAAACTCGCTTTCAGAAAAAAGGTGACAGTGCGCTACGGTAAGCCCCTTACCCCTGCCGAGATAGGCGTTAAGGGTACCGACCCACGCTCTTTAAAGAAGCTCAAGCTCAGAATAATGGAAGATATAACCGGATTGGTAGAGAAAGATGTTAACGAAGTGTAAAATTTCTGTTGCAAAAACCGCAGGTTTTTGTTTTGGTGTAGACAATGCGGTCAAAATAGTGTATAATAAATTAAATAGCCGACATAATGTTGCGACACTGGGGCCTATAATCCATAACCCCAACGTCGTCGCCGATCTTGAGCAAAAGGGTGTCAAGGCTATAGATATCACACAGGCTCAGAAGGGGCAGACTGTCGTTATCCGTTCTCACGGTGTCGGCAGAAAGGCCTATGATGAGCTTGAAAAGGCCGGCGCTGAGATAGTTGACGCTACCTGCCCGTTCGTTTCCCGTATACATAAGCTCGTGAGCAGCCACTCCAAAAAGGGCGGCGCTGTTCTCATAGCAGGCGACCCTGCGCACCCCGAGGTAGAGGGTATCATGGGCCACTGTGAGGGCGATGTGTATACCTTCAAGAATGAGGGGGAGCTTGAATGCGTCCTTAAGTCAGCCGCCATTGCGGATAAGCCTCTGCTTATCGTCTCTCAGACGACCTTTAATAAGGAGATATTTGAGAGCTGCGAGAAAAGGGCGAGGGAGCTTGTGCCAAATGCGCAGATATGTGATACTATATGCAACGCCACCGCCGCAAGACAGCAGGAGGCAAGAGAGCTTGCAAAAAAGTCCGACGTGATGATAATAGTCGGGGGCAGGCATAGCTCCAATACCCTTAAGCTGTGCGACGTCTGTGGCGAGTATTGCAAGACAGTGCTCGTAGAGACAGCGGCAGAGCTTGATGAGGGCGACTTCGCAGGCGCAGAATATATCGGGATTTCCGCCGGCGCATCGACACCGGCTTATATAATCAAGGAGGTACAACAAACCATGAGTGAAATGACAAAAACTACTGAAGAGGAAGTATTTAACTTTGAGGAGGAGTTAGAGAAAACTCTCAAAAAAATACATGTAGGGCAAAGGGTGGAAGGCTATATCATCGGCATCGACCAGAACGGTGAAGTAAAAGTTGATATAGGCACAAAGCATACAGGCTATATCCCGGCAAATGAGCTTACAGATGACCCGACACTCAAGCCTGAGGATGTAGTAAAGCCCGGCGATACAGTTGATCTTATCGTTATGAAGACAAGCGATACAGACGGTATCGTAACTCTTTCCAAGAAGAAGGTAGACGCAGCTAAGGGCTTCGAGAAGATCATCGAGGCTAAGGAGACAGATGCAGCACTTACAGGCGTTGTAACAAACGTTGTAAAGGGCGGCGTGCTCGTAACAGCAGGCGGCGTTAAGGTGTTTATCCCTGCTTCCCAGGCAACTGCAAGAAGAGACGATGACCTTAACGAGCTCCTTAAGAAGACAGTAGACTTCAAGATCCTTGAGGTAAACGAGGGCAAGCAGAGAGCAGTAGGCTCTATCAGAGCTCTCCTTAAGGAGAAGAGAGCAGCAGCTCAGGCAGCATTCTTTGAGAACGCTGAGGTTGGCCAGACAGTTACAGGTGAGGTAAAGAGCATCACAGATTACGGCGTGTTCGTAGACCTCGGCGGTGTTGACGGCCTCGTAAGAAGAGCTGACCTCACATGGAAGAGGATCAAGCACCCCTCTGACGTTGTTGCTGTAGGCGATAAGGTAGAGGTAACTATCAAGGATATAGATAAGGAAGCCGGCAAGGTGTCCCTCTCTATGAAGAAGGACAGCGAGAATCCGTGGGGTCTCTTCAAGTCTCAGTATGAGGTAGGCCAGACAGTAAACGCTAAGATCGTATCTATCACATCTTTCGGTGCATTCGCACAGATCATCGAGGGCGTTGACGGTCTTATACATATCTCCCAGATCGCTAACAAGAGAGTTGACAGCGTGGGCGATATCCTTAAGGTCGGCGATGAGGTCGAGGCTAAGATCATCGAGATAAACGATGAGCAGAAGAGAATAAGCCTCTCTATCCGTGCGCTTCTCCCCGAGGACGAAGAGGAAGAAACAGAAGCAGCAGAGGAAGCTGCAAACGAAGAAGCTTAATGCTTAAGGTAATACCGGTTTACTGATCTTAAAGCAACGTAAACATTGTAGATTGGTATGATTTTTCGGGGGCGAGAGATCGTCCCCGTTTATATTGAAAAGACAGATAACTTTATTTTGGTTTTATAAAGGACTAAAAATTATGAGTGAAAACAGAACAAAAGCAAGCACGGCAAAAAAGAAAAAACGCTCGCATAAAAAGCATAAAAGTACGGGCTTTAAGGTATTTGCAGGCTTTATGAAGGTGCTGGGTACGTTTTTGCTGTCTGTTATACTTGTGCTCGTTATCACAGGGTCGATATTCGCTACAGCCCTGACGATATATGTGCTCAACTACGCAGATACCACAACTACCGTAAGCCTTGAAAATATCACTGCAAGCTATACCTCACGCTTTCTGTATGAAAACCCCGACTATGACGAGGATACTAAAAAGGGCGACGAGTATCTGCTCTACTATGCGCTGAAAAACTCCAACCAGCACGCAGTCTGGACGGATTATCAGAGTATACCCCTGAACCTCTCCAACGCAGTCGTTGCTGCCGAGGACGAGAGATTCCTCTCGCACGACGGTGTTGATTTCAAGCGTACACTCGCTTCCTTCGTCAACGTCTTCGTTCCTATCTATGATGCGAAATCCGGTGGTTCGACGATAACTCAGCAGACTATCAAGAACGTTACCGGCGATGACGCAAGAGACGGCACAGAGGGTGCAGAAAGAAAGATACGAGAGATATTCCGTGCTATGAACGTTGAGAGAACATACTCCAAGGAGGATATCCTTGAATGCTACCTCAACATCATCTCCTTTGCGACGTATGAATATGATATCAAGGGCGTTCAGGCGGCAGCTAACTACTACTTCGGTAAGGACGTTTCTCAGCTCAACCTCGCTGAGTGCGCATCAATAGCCGCAATGATAAAGGCGCCTGCTGAGATAAACCCGATAGAGGACAGAGATCACAATAAGGAAAGAGCTCAGTATGTTCTAAGAAAAATGAACGATGTCGGTATGATATCCTCAGATGACTGGGAAAAGGCTCTTGAAGACCTCGATAACCTCAAAACAACAGGTGATATCACCTATTCGAGTGTTACCAAGTTCGAGGACGAGACTAAGGATCAGGGCGATACTTCCTGGTTTATGGACGATGCTATCAACCAGACTGTAGAGATACTTATGGATTACTACGGTATCACAGCAGCAGAGGCGAGCGAGAAGCTCTACTCGGGCGGCTATACTGTCTATACGACAGTTGATATAGATATGCAGAAAAAGCTCGAGAAGGCAATGCGCACCAAGGAGAATTTCCAGACCTATCCTCTTGAAAAGGATAAGCTCGAGAGTGCATTCGTCTGCTGTGACTACTACGGCCAGATAAAAGCTGTCGTCGGCAGCCGTAAGAAGAAAAAGGGCAGCAGAGTTTACTCTATCGCATCAAGCGGTGAGGTGTCGCCCGGTTCGACTATCAAGCCGATAGCAGCCTACGGCCCGGCTATCGACCAGGGTCTTGTGTACTATTCGTCTATACTTAAGGACGAGCCTATCGAAATAAAGATAAGCGATACCGAGACCAAGAAATGGCCTGTAAACTACTCAGAATCAAAAATGGAGAACTGGACGTATCAGAACTTCCCCTTGTGGACAATGCTCCAGAACTCGACGAATACGGCCTCTGCTCAGCTCGTGAAAATGCTGACACCGACCTATTCCTATAACTTCTTACAGCAGAAGCTCGATATCACGACACTTACCCTCGACGATGCCGACTACGCACCTCTTTCTATCGGTGCAACAAGTAACGGTCTCCACCTTACTGAGCTTGTTGAGGCATATCAGATATTCGGCAACGGCGGCAAGAAGTATGAGATGACATGGATATCCCTTATCGAGGATAAGGAAGGCACAGTCATCTATGAGCACTCCGACTCTTATACCCAGGCTATCGACCCTTCGAGCGCATATGTCATGAACAGAATGATGCAGAAGGTCGTTAACAGCGGTACAGGTACGGCTGCAAAGCTCCAGACTACAGACCTCGTCGGCAAGACAGGTACATCTGAAGACTGGAAGGACCTCCTGTTCGTCGGCTGTACACCTGACTATGTGAGCGGTATATGGATAGGCTATTCGGATAATCCGCGTACTATACCCACAGGCGACTATTACGACTCGGCACAGCTTTGGAAGAACATCTTCGGCGATATCGCTGAGAATGAGCCCCATAAGACCTTCGAGATACCCGAGGGCGTTGTCGAGGCCAAGTATTGTAAGCATTCCGGCCTTCTTGCGACCAGCGGCTGCAAGAACACCGAGACCGGCTACTACAAGGAAAGCGCAATGCCTGAATACTGTAATATCGGCTACTAAATTGACTAAGGATATACCTCCGCTCGCTACGGAGGTATATTTATTAGTTAATAGTTAACAGTTAAGGTGCGCCTGCGAAGGGGCACAGGGGCGACCGCAATACCCCCCGCATAGCCGCCGCAGACGGCTCGCCCGATATGGGCATTCGTCCGCCTTTGGCGGACACCTTAACTGTTAACTGTTAGCTGTTAACTGTTAACTGACAAAAGCATTGTGCATTGAAAAGATTGGAGCTACATAATGAACGAAATAAAACTATCCGCCCCGTGTATCTTCGGGCTTGAGAGCGTGCTCTCAGGCGAGATAAAGCGTATCGGCGGCCAGAACGTCACCACTACCGACGGCCGTGTGACCTTCACCGGCGGTATGGAAATGATAGCAAGGGCAAACCTGCACCTTTATACCGCCGAGCGTGTGCTCATAGAGCTCGGCAGCTTTAAGGCACGCAGCTTTACCGAGCTTTTTGATAATGTCAAGGCGCTGCCGCTCGCTGAGTTTATCGGTAAGGAAGATGCTTTCCCGGTCAAGGGACATTCGATAAACTCGCAGCTTCACAGTATCCCCGACTGCCAGAGCATCATCAAAAAAGCCGCAGTCGAGTGCTTAAAGGCAAGCTATCATACCGACTGGTTCGAGGAGACTGGCGCTGTACACCAGATAGTCTTCAATATCTTAAAGGACGAGGTGAGCATCTGCCTCGATACATCGGGTGCAGGCCTGCATAAGCGTGGCTACAGAAAGAATTCCAACGCCGCCCCTATCAAGGAAACACTTGCTGCCGGTATCATCGACCTTGCAAGGGTAAGGCTCTATGATAAGCTGCTTGACCCTATGTGCGGCTCGGGCACATTTGTGGTGGAGGGTGCGTATAAGGCACTGAACATCGCCCCGGGGCTTCGGCGCAGCTTCGCCGCTGAAAAGTGGCAGCAGACTGACCCTTCGCTCTGGCAGGCAGAGCGTGCAGCGGCGGTCGAGGCTATAAACCGTGAGAAGGAATTCAGATCCCTCGGCTTTGATATCGACACGGCAGCAGTTGACCTGACAATAGAGAACGCCAAAAAAGCCGGTGTCGGCTCAAAGGTGTCAGTCACCGAGCAGGATATAAGAGACTTAAAGCCCGTGCGTGGCGCTGTGACGATATGTAACCCGCCCTACGGCGAGCGGCTTCTTGATATAAGACAGGCAGAGGAGCTTTATAAAGTCCTCGGCGATAAGCTTGCCCCCGATAAGGACAGCCCCTGCTATATCATCACCCCCCACGAGGAGTTTGAAAAGTTCTTCGGCAAGAAAGCCGATAAAAAGCGCAAGCTCTATAACGGCATGATAAAGTGCAATCTGTATATGTACTTTAAATGACCGCAGCAAGCTGTGCATCAGATGTAAAGGAGTGTTCGTATGCCGGATAAGCCAGTTTTTATAAATAACAGTGAGGCAGAGGCCGCAGGCTTCACCCCACGCCCTGATACAAGAGTGCTTTTCCGCTTTATAAATGACGGCTCGTATATCATGACGAATGACCGCCACGAGAGCGAGGAACAAGGCACGCTCGAAATGCTCCGGGTCTGCTGGGTGGTCAGGCAGGGCAGTGAGTACAGGGCAATGCATACCGTCCTTTTCGGCTCGTGGATAGCCCATGACCCCGAGGTGGTCGAAAATATCGAAAGAATTGATATCACTCTGGCTCAGCTTGAACCGGGGCTGTTTGAATAAAGGAGGAAGAAAAATGTCTGCTGATCTGAAGACTGCCTATAATGAGCTCAAAGCTCAGTGCGCCGCACTTGATAAGGCAGGGTATGAGATAAAAGATAAGGGCACTATAGAGGAGTATTTCAAGATCTCTCTTATGAAGATGCTCATCTGTATCAGCACACTCGATGACAGAATGACAAAGCCCGAGAGCGACTTTATCTGCCGGACGCTCGGCATAACGCTCACGCAGAGCCCTTATGAGCTCGAGCGCCTTAAAAAGATGATAACCCCCGACTCTGTGACCGACAGCCTGCAAAGGATATGCAAGGTGTTCATCGACGCTCAGTCAGACGGGGTCGATACCGACTATAAAAAGCTCAACACCTTTGTTAACGACCTCGGTGTGGGCTTTATGGCGGCAGACGGCACGGCAGACGACAGAGAGACAAAGTTTCTAAGCCGCCTTGTCTACAGGCTCCGTGTTTTTGGCGAGAGCTATGTCAAGGGGATTCAGAGCTCAGGCGGTCTAAGACAAAAGCCGTCAGCTAAAAAGGCGCTCCCTGCACCGGCTCAGAAGCAGATAAAAGCAGAAGAAAAGAAAAAGCAAGAGCAAGAGCTGACTTTAGAGCAGCTTCTTGAAAAGCTCGATCAGCTCGTCGGTCTTATGAGCGTAAAGCAGGAGGTCTACAGCCTTGCAAACCTCATCAAGGTGCGAAAGCTGCGTGAGGAGAGGGGCTTCAAGCAGCCTGAGATGTCGCTCCACCTCGTGTTCACCGGCAACCCCGGCACCGGCAAGACGACAGTTGCAAGGCTTCTTGCAAAGATATACCACCGCCTCGGCGCAGTCCGGGAAGACGTGTTTGTCGAGGTAGACCGCTCAGGGCTTGTCAGCAACTATATAGGCCATACCGCCATCAAGACCCGTGAGGTCTGCGAGAGCGCACTCGGCGGCGTGCTGTTTATCGACGAAGCCTACGCTCTTACCAATAAAACAGGACAGAACGACTACGGCATCGAGGCCGTCAACACCCTGCTCAAATTCATGGAGGACAACAGGGGAGATATAGTTGTTATCTGCGCCGGCTATACCGACCTTATGGAGGAATTCTTAAGCTCCAACCCCGGCCTGCGCTCACGCTTCAACCGCTTTATCGAGTTTGCAGACTACACCGCATCAGAGCTTAAGCAGATGTTCGAGCTCTATCTTAAGCAGTATTCGCTTAAGGCCGACGACGGCGTTTTGGAGTATGTCGAGCAGTTCTTTGACGAGAGGATAGCCAATAAGCCTGAGTATTTTGCAAACGGCCGTGATGCGAGGAATTTCTTTGAAAAGGCTCTCTCAAACCAGGCCGACAGGCTCGCTTCTGTAAAGGATATGACAGACGAGCAGCTTATGACGCTCACACTTGCAGATGTTAAGGAGGTCACACTTTGAGCTTTTCGGTAGTATTTGATATGGACGGTGTTATATTCGACACCGAGACAGTCGGCCTTAAAGCGTGGGCGGCAGTCGGTAAAAGGCACGGCCTTGAAAATGTCGAGCCACACGCAAGAGAGTGTATCGGACGCAGCACCAAGGACAGTATAGCAATACTTCAGGCAGCCTACCCACAGGTGGACATACTTGCTTTAAAGGACGAGTGTGTTGCAGAGTTTAAAAGAATGATAGCCGCCGAGGGGCTGAAGCTCAAAGAGGGTGCTAATGATCTCCTTCGCTGGCTCAAAGCTAACGGCATAAAGACCGCCATAGCCTCCTCGACCGAGTATAAAGGCGTTATGTCGCACCTTAAAACGGCAGGCATTGATGAGTATTTCGGCACGGTCATAGGCGGCGATATGGTCATAAACTCAAAGCCCGAGCCGGAGATATATTTAAAGGCCTGCGCCGCCCTCGGCGAAGCCCCCGCAGACTGCTTTGCGATAGAGGATTCAAACAACGGCATAATCTCCGCTCACCGTGCAGGCATGAGAGCACTTCTCGTGCCGGATATCGTCGAGAACACCCCCGAGGTAAGAAAAATGGCCGAGTGTGAGTTTGTTTCCCTTGCAGAGGTGCTTCAGTTTTTTGAAACACTTGTTTAAAGCATTGCTTATGGGGACAAGGTGAAACCCATCCGCCCACCTTCGGGGGCAAAGAGGTTCGGCATGACCCGTGCCCGAATGGGCATTCGTCCTGCGCAGGCAGGACACCACAACTGTTAACTGTTAACTCTTAACTGTTAACTGGATTTGACAGACGGTTTAATAAAAAGAAACGAGGTGTCAGCCGGTATGAAAAAACAAATAGCAGCAGTATCGGCGGCAGCCTTGGCGCTTTCGATGTGCTCGTGTACTGTAAAGACAGGCAGCAGCTCAGCAGACGAGAGCAGTGCAGTCGATGCCGATGTCAGCATCACACAGGGCGATGAGCAGCTCCCTGAGCAGGTGACTCTGCCGCTTTTAAAGGGCTTTAAGGGCTCGTCTACCCGGGGAACATTTGACCTTAGCTGGAAGCCCGTTGAGGGAGCCGAGGGGTATGAGGTGTTCATGCGCTCAGCCTCCGGGGCAAAGACCGAGAACTACTTCGTTGCCGCCGACTGGAATAAATACACCATAGTCAGCAGCAAGCAGGGCGACTGTGGGTTTTTCAGCGTCAGAGCCTATGTCAGAAAGGACGGCGTTATCGAATATACCGCCCAGTCAAAGGAGATAAAGCTCACGACTATGAGGGATAAGTGTATCCTCACCGTGCAGAATGTCTGCCAGTATTCTAAGCCCTCGCTTCCCACCGGCTGTGAGTGCTCGGCACTTACCTCGCTGCTTCGCTACTGCGGCTTTGATGTGACCAAAAACGAGATAGCCGCTGACTATCTTGAAAAGATACCCTTTACCGAGAAAAAGAAAAAGGGCAAAAAGGGCGGGACGGTGCTTTACGGTGCCGACCCCAACGAGGCTTTCCCCGGCGACCCGGCCGATGAAGACAGCTACGGCTGCTATGCAAAGCCTATAGCCGACGCTGCAAATAAGTACCTTGCCACGCAGGATACCGACCTCAGGGCAAAAGACCTCACCGGCAGTAAGCTATATAAGCTGTATAAGTATATAAACAACGGCACCCCCGTCGTTGTCTGGGCAACGACAGACCTTAAAGCCTCGAAAAAGACCGACACCTGGCTTACCGCCGACGGTAAGGAGATAACCTGGCTCCACAATGAACACTGCCTTGTGCTCATAGGATACGATGAGGAAAAGGGTGCCATCTACTGCGCCGACCCGTCAAAGCGCAGCGTCCTGCCCATAAAGTATGACGCAGAGCTTTTTGATAAACGCTATAAAGAGCAGGGCAGCCATGCTGTCATTATAGAATAGGAGCTGTTAAAGGATTTGGAAAAGGAAGTCGATCTTACAAAAATGGTGATAAGATTTGTTATAGCCGTGCTCGAATCGGTGCTGCTGTGGAGCTTTTTAAGGGCTCTCCCGGTCGTGTGTGCAGGCAATGTCGCCGGTATAGCCGTCAGCAGTGCGCTGATACTCGTGACGGTCTTCTTTGATAAGTTCAAGGCCATAGTCGGCGCACTTTTCAAAACGCCCGGCGGCAAGGTCATAGTCATATTCGTATCCCTTGTGATAATAGCGGCCGTAGTCTACTGCTCGGTGCTGTCTGTGCTCATGTATAAAGCGATAAAGGACGGCGAGCACTGTAAGGCAGACGCAGTTATCGTGCTCGGCTGCCAGATAAAGGGCGACCGCCCCTCACGAATGCTCGCACACCGCCTCGATAAGGCGTATGACTACCTCACAGAGAATGAGGACTGTGTCTGTATAGTCTCCGGCGGCAAGGGCTGGGACGAGGACTATTCAGAGGCCGAGGTCATGAAAAACTATCTTGTCGAAAAGGGGATAGATGAGTCCCGTATCATAGAGGAGGGCAAGTCTACCTCGACAAAGGAGAATATGGATTTCTCCTACGCCCTGCTCAAAGAGCGTGGCATAACCGGGAATATATGCTTTGTTTCCGACGGCTACCATATCTACCGTGCAGGCCTTATCGCCAAGAACGACGGTATAGATGCCTTCGGCCTTGCCGCCGAAACAGAGCTCAGATACCTGCCGACCTACTGGGTGCGTGAATGGCTCACGCTTACATACTTTTTCGTATCATCATGAAGCGCCGGCACTCAGTGAATGCTGAGAAGTTCACTTCACTGCTTTTTCAGGGAGAAGAAAACAAAAAATACAAGGAGGCTTAAACTGTGAGACATCGCTGGAGCTTGTCGGATATCCCGTTTGTAAGAGACTTTATAAAGAAGCATACACGGCTCGTGTTTGCGATATGCGCAGTGGTTGCCCTGATATACGGTATAAACCGATATATGGATCATCAGGAAAAGGTCAAAATAGTTGAGGCCTGTACCGCTGAAACACAGGGCGAGGTGGTAAGCACGCAGACCAAAAACGGCCTGTCGAGCAGGCGTATGACAAAATACCGTGGCGTTGTCGAGTTTGAGGTTGACGATAAAAAGTATACCGCCTATACCGCATGGCAGACAACAGCCCTCGTCGCAAGAAAAAAGGTCACAGTCTACTATGACCCGTCAGACCCCTCACGCAACTGCACCGAGAATACTGATTCATCTGCTGAGAATATCGGCGCACTGGTGGCTTTCGGGCTCTTTGTGCTGCTTGTGATAATAATCATCATCGATTACTATAATAAGCAGAAAAAGCGAAAAGACCCGCTTGCAAACGCCGCTGTGAATACTATCGAACAGCCCGATTATGACGACATTTTCAAGTGACACCCGGGGCTGTGTGATTATTGACTATTGAAGGGCTTTTATTTGCTGTAAGATTGTGTATTATTTTTGTTGCAATTGTCTGCCCTTTGTGATATAATAAAATATACGATAGACTAATTGTGTAGAAATGTGTACATATAAGCCGAAAGGAGGCATTCCTCGTCGTAACGGGGAAACGGTTTATGGCTAACGAAACGAATGAAAAGGATCTATTCTTCGGCTCTGAAGATCCCGGTAAGGATCCCGAGCCTGTTGTGCCTGCTGCCCCTGCTGCCTCGGGTAAGGAGGAGCTTGCAAGGCAGATAGCTAAAAATATGGCTATGAACGATAACGACGATGATGACGATGATATCTCGTTCGCTGCCGTTCCGGCTAAGAAAGAGGTGCAGCCGCAGATGAGCCGCCAGACATCGTACAGCCGCGAGAGCAGCCGCAGCTCGTCAAGCCGCAGCCATAGCTCATCGTCAGGCCATAGCTCGTCAAGAAAGAAAAAGAAGAAAAAGTCTCATGCTGTCGATATAGTGTGCGGTTTTATGGCACTTGCTATAGTCGGCGGTGTGATAGGTGCCTATGCTTACGGTAAAAAGGCCTACGACGGCGTGTTCCTTGCAAATACGACGATAAATAAGATAGACGTCAGCAAGCTCACAAAGGACGAGGCTATAGCCAAGCTCACAGGCCAGATAGATTTCAACGATAAGATAACGATAACCAAGCGTGACGGCACAAGGGTCGATATCGACTTGAAGCAGCTTGATTTTTCAAGCAATATACAGGACGCCGTTACTCAGGCATATGAAAAGCAGAACCATAACCTATGGTTCAAGTCGGTAATGGGCAACGAGAGCAGCTATGAGTTCGACCCCGACTCAAAGTTCAACGAGACAAAGCTCAATGCGATAATCAAGAAGAACGTTATCGAGGGGCAGAACGTAATAGAATCAAAGAACGCATATATCGACCGTACCGATGACGGCTTCGAGCTCGTCAAGGAGGTGGTCGGCAACAGTATAGATGAGGACAAGATAGGCGATATATATGCATATATCTCCAGCGAGCTTGCAAAGGGCAACTTCGATATCTCGATAGCTGACCTTGACGTTTATGAGAAGCCCTCGATACTCGCTTCCGACCTTCAGAAGCAGTATGATTCGCTTGCAGGTATCGCAGATATCGAGATCAGCTTCGACTTCGTGTATGAAAAGGCTACGCTTAAGGGCTCACGCTTTATCGACTGGCTCGATTTCAATGAAGACGGCTCATATTCTGTTGACAGAGATGAGGTCAATAAGTATGTCGATGAGCTTGCAGAAAAATATGATACCTACCGTAAGGACAGAAAGTTCAAGTCTACAAATAAGGGCACTATAACAGTAGAGGGCGGCTCCGGCATCTACGGCTGGTGGCTCAATACCGAGCCCGAGGGCGGTATGGCAGATTATATCACCGAGCTGATAGAGGACGGCAAGAGCGTTACTGTTGATCCTATCTTCTATTCCTCCGGCGGTATCGACTACGAGGGCAACCCCGACTGCTGGACTGCTAAGGACGATATCGGCAATACCTACCTTGAGATAGACTTCTATGCACAGCATATGTGGTTCTATAAAAACGGCAAGAAGAAGTGGGAATGTGATATAGTTTCCGGCCTTCCTACCGAGGGCAGAAATACTCCCGAGGGCGTATATAAGCTCTGGACAAAGGAATCTCCTTCCAAGCTGAAGGGCGAAAACGGCGGCGATAAGTGGGAAACAACGGTTTCCTACTGGAACAATATCTCCGACTGGGGCACTCAGATCGGTATCCACGACGCAACATGGCAGCCCTACTTCGGCGGTGAGCTCTATAAGTGGAGCGGTTCGCACGGCTGTATAAATGTTTCCTACGATTCGGCTAAGTATGTTTATGAGAACGTGCCGATCGGTACACCTGTTGTGGCTTACTGGGAATAATATAACAATAAAAGCGGCAGAGCTCTCTGCCGCTTTTTTGCGCTTGGTATTTGTTGGGATGTTGACATCTTGGGGAATATGTGCTATAATAATGATTGTTCGAGTCCGAAATATAGGATAGGCGGCACTCCTTGATGAAGGTCAAGGAGGTGATAGCATGGAATACATAACCTTTACCGAGCTGGTGTTATATACTAATATGCTCGTGGGTGTCATTACCCTCTGCTATCTGATCTTCCACAAGAAGAAATAGTGAGTATTTAGAGAAACCTGAAAAGGGGACAACAAAGAAAACACCGCCAAAACCTTTGCACAGTTGGCGGTGTTTTAACACTAAAAACTAAATCAAGGGGTCCGTCATTAATATCGGGGGAGTGTTCGGCTCTCCCGAAGCTCGGACTACCTGTTAATTAGATTATACCACACTCCTGCCTTTTTGTCAAGCGCTGCTTGCTTTTTGGGCAGGGGCTTTTTTATGTCATTATTTACTAAAAACACCTCCGAATATTAGTCGTTCAGTCAATTGAAATCGTTTACCAAAAGTGATAAAATAGAAATAATAGGATAATATGCCCTCGCTTATGGGGGCAGAGGAGTGAAGCTAATGGAAAAGATAGAGTTTTCCGCGGTAAAAAAGCTCGTGCTGTATGTCTATGGGCATGATACCGACCCGTCGCCGCTGTGTAAGCTGCTTGAAGAAAAGTATACCGTCATAGCCGTCGATGAACAGAACAGGGATTTCTCGCAGTTCAGCTCGGGCGCAGGCTCGTTCGTCGCTGCAATAATAAATACCACCTCCGCTGCGGCAGATGATTATAGGATATTTGACTGGATAAAGCGTGACTCTATCATCGAGGCCGTGCCTATGCTTATCTACTGTAAGGACGAAAGCGAGCTGCCTGTGACCTATGAGTGCCTTAAAAAGGGTGCTGTCGATGTCATCATGCCGCCGCTTCATAAGGAGCTTATCTTCCGCCGTATAGATAACGCTGCACGCCTTAAGGATTCGGCTTCGTTCTATGAGATAGAGAATATGCTTAAAGAGCTGCCGTCAAATATCTACCTTAAGGATAACGCCGGCAGATATATCTTCGCTACCCACTACTGGCATCACCTTGACCACTCAGACGATAAAAACTGGACTATCAGGGGCAAGACAGATGTCGAGATACGCAAGGATAAGAAAAACGCTATCAAGGCTATGGAAAACGACCTCGAAATTATCCGTACAGGCAAGGGCGCAAGATATGTCATCGAGGAAAAGGCCGACGGCGTGTCTGATTACCTCGAAGTGATAAAGCGCCCTGTAAGAGACGAAAACGGCAATATCAAGGGTATAATCGCCCTTATAAACAATATCACCGAGCAGCATCTTCTGCGCCTTTCCCTCGAAGCCAAGGCGCTGCGTGATGAGCTCACAGATACCTTTAACAGACACTATTTCGATAAGTATATCACCTGTATAAACGAAGCCCCCAAGCCTGTCAGCTTTATCTCGGCAGACCTGAATGACCTTAAATTCATAAATGATAACTACGGCCACTTCGTGGGCGATGAGTATATCAGAATGTCCACCATGCTTTTTAAAACAACACTTCCCGAGGGTGCGCTCATTTTCAGAATGGGCGGCGACGAGTTCACGATGATACTCCCCGGGGCTGACCTTGAAACTGCAAGGGGCTATATCTCCAAGCTCTTGACAGAGCAGCAGAGATTCCGTATAATGGATAAGGAGCTCAGTATCGCATACGGGGCTTCCTGTATCGAGCGTGACAGCGGCTTCTCAGTCAGAGATTACCTCGCTGCTGCCGATATGGAGATGTATAAGGCTAAAAAGGCTATGAAGCAAGCCCGTGCAGGAGATAAGTAAATGGTAAGAATGATAGTAAGAGACGAGAGCTTTCTCTCAAAAAAGAGCACATTCGCAAACAAGGACGACGCACAGGTCATACAGGACTTAAAAGATACCCTGAGTGCAAACAGCGACCGATGCGTGGGTATGGCGGCAAATATGATAGGCGTTCTGAAGCGTGTTATTATATTTGACGGCGGCGACGGCGCAGTCGTCATGGTAAACCCCGTCATCACCAGGCGCATAGGTAAGTATGAGACCGATGAGGGCTGCCTGTCGCTTGCAGGCACAAGAAAGACAGTGCGCTATAAGGAGATAGAGGTAAGATACCTTGATGAGAACTTCAAGCCCTGTAAAGGCCGCTATACCGAATTCACCGCTCAGATCATCCAGCACGAGTGCGACCACCTCGAAGGAAAGATAATATAAAAAGCGCAGGAGAAGCAAGGATCCCCCTCGCTTTTCCTGCTAAAAGAATAAAGAAGAAAGAATAAATAGGAAATAATAAAGGTATCATGTCTTATTGGCGAATGCCAATAAGACGAATGCTTTGCTTTGCAAAACATTTCCCTTCGGCCGATGATTTTAAATATCATCGGCGCAGCCGATACCTTTATTATTCATTATTCTTTCTTCTTTTTTATTTATTCTTTTAGCATCGGCGGCAGACATCGCCGATGCGCTGTCAGTATATGTTCTTTTCCTCAATGTATCGCCTGAAAGCCTTTATCAGATTGGGGTGCTCAAAGCAGAAGCTCATGTGCGGCGAGCTCAGCTTGTGAACTATCACCTCGTCCTCGTTTATGCATATCTGTATGCCGCCCGAGGTGAATACGCCGTATTTGCCCGATACCGGCGGCGAGTCGGTGGGCTTTACGGTTATCAGCGGCTTGCAGTCGAGCATTATCATGTCATAGTTTTTCTTGATGTATTCAAGCTCGTCCTGGCTGGTGATGTATCTGTATCTTGCTTCCCTTTCCATGCCCCTTATGAAGTTGCCTTCAATGCAGGCGTGGCCGACATCAAGGAACACCGTCCTGTAGCTTCTCATGCTTGCACTTAGCGTGCAGTAGTAAGAGTCTACAAGCCCTGTCATGTATACAGGCAGACTTTTGCTTATCGCTTCAAATATGTTGGTAAAGGGTATCCTGTCTAACGAATAGATTATCTTCATTCTTACCTTGTTTTCGATGCAGGTCTCTATAAGCCTTTCCCATGTGCTCTGAAAGCTCCCGCTTTTCCATAATATCGGCTGGTCGGAATATAGCATCAGCTGCCGTCCGCCTTCGTTTGCCGCCGAACTCAGTAAGCGTGTCACGGCACTTTGCAGACCCTCGATGCCGATGTATGTCTCTACCTTGTCAGTCTGCGCCTGTATGGGTATCCTTGCCTTTTCCGTGCCTGCGCTGCCTGTTCCGGGTATGGCCGATATCGTGTCGATGAGCTTTTCTACCGCCAGCGAGCCCTCGGTGCGGCTGTGGTCGTATAGCCAAGCAAATAATACCCCTGTAAGCTCACTCCCTTCGCCCGGCTTGTGCCCTGTCAGCTCAAAAAGCGTCTCGCTGCTGCCTTTTTCCTTTGCCTTTTCTGCGATGATGCCGCAAAGCCTGTGAACGAGCGAGGGGCTGTTTTTCGGCATTCTGCTGCCGCTTCTCATGCGGCTTATGTATGAGGGGTCGATGTTAGCAAGCCTGCTGAGCTTCGAGTTTGAAAGCCCTGCAACGCTCATCGCCGCCGATAGCTTCTCGCCGAACTGTGCCGCAGTTATCCCCGACGGCGCCGCCGGCATGGTGCTGTCCTGCGTGTCAAAAAGCCACTCGATCACGGCATCGCTAAGCTGCTCGTTTGGCGTTTCATTAGCATTTATGATCGTGCGAAGCGTGTCTGTCATTTTGCCGTCACTTGCCGCCATGCAAATCGCTTCGGCAAATTTCCTTATCGTCAGACTGTCCTTTGAAGGCTCCCTCGAACCGCTTTTAAGCCTGCTGAAATTCGACTCCGAGCACCCTGCATATGCCGCAAGCTGTGTGTTATCGGTCGCAAGCACCCATAGCAGATAACCTATCCTGTCGCTTACCACGGCATGACCCCTCCTATCATCTGTAAAGCGCAACATATCCGTAAAGGAAGCTGCCGTTTTTGTATTCGCCTACAGCGTAATCGTGCGAGCCGTCATTCCAGAAGTCGCTTATCACAAGCTCGCCCCCTGCAAGAGGTCCGTCCTCGGGGTTGCCTGTGAGCTTGCCGTTAGAGTCTGTGCTGACTGCGAATGTCGTGTCGTCGCTCGTGTCCTCAGGTATCGTGCCTGCGCCCGGCACTTCCATAGTGCGCCAGTCGATAGTCATGTTCACTCCGTCAGCTGTCGGGTCGATAGTCACCTTGTTGACTTCTCTTGCTAAAGCCTCGCTCTGCTTGCTCGTGCTGTAAATTATCATGCACTTCCAGCCGCCTGCCATTCTGTTGGCTTTTGTTATCTTCTCAGCGCCTGCCGGTGCAGCAGTCACCATGTCAGACTGCCCGTAGCACCATTCAAACTCGTCGAAGTCCGGCTCCTCGTCGGTGCTGTATTTCATAGCTTCGTTGTAGTCCTCGTCCTCATCGACATTCCCGGGCGTGCCTGTAGTAGTCGTGGTGTCGTCAGTTGCCGAGGTCGTCGTGTCGGTCGGGTCTGATGAATCGTCAGTCGTTTCCGATGTAGTTGTCGTCTCCTCCGGCTCGTCGGTCGTGGTCACTGTGGTAGTGGTGGTAGTCTCAGTCTCGCTGCTGTCATCGCTCTGCGAGCTTTCATCGTCCGAGCTGTCGTCATCGCCGTCATCTTCATCATCGACCTGCGAAACAGATGAATCCTTCGATTTCTTTGACGAGCTGTCGTCATCATCGGAAGAACCGAATATCCCGCCCGGGTTGAAGTAGTAAAGTGCCGACCCTGCAACAAGTAAAGTCAGTAAAACAGCCAGAAAAGCCGTCAGCCCCTTGTGTGAAGACTTCTTTGCCTGCTGTGCAGGCTGTTGCTGTGCAGGCTGTTGCTGTGCAGGCTGCTGCGGTGCAGGGCGCATGGGCGGCGTATTCTGCTGCGGTGCAGACTGAATAGGCATCTCCTGTGTAAAGGAAGGCTGCATGGGAGAGATCTCCTCCGCCGGCACGAATGCCTGCATATCGGTCGGCTGCACGGCTGTATCATCATCAACTGCTGCCGCTTCAAACATATTTCCGCACGCCGGGCAGAAGCGTGCGCCGTCATCGAGCTTTGTGCCGCATTTAGGACAGAACATAGTATATCACTCCTTGGTGTATTTGTCAGACTTTATGTGTTTATTAAAACTCCATACTGATTATAACATATTCTGCGGCTTTTTGCAACTTTCTGTATAGCCTGTGCTTAGGGCAGCACCGCACAAAGACCGCCTGAAGGCTTTGTACGCAACTTACTTGCATCTTTTCCGTCATATTACACATTTTTTCCTTGAAATACGGTAGTATTCCTTCGGAAAATCTGTGCGATCTGACGAAAAAGCTGACTGCGCAATTTGCGCACAATCTTCGTGCGGTGTTGCCTTAGTGTAAAATGTTTTTCTTTGTTTATTGATTATTTGTTGACAACAAACAACAAAATATGCTATAATAATGTATATGTAATCAGTAATGAGGGGGATATGATGATATGGAAAAAAGAGATGCGGAGATACTGCTGAATTTCCTTAAGGATATCATGTATTCAAGTCGCTATCAGAACCTTAATGTCACTATTCTGAGCCCTGACGCTCAGGATCTCGGGGAAGGTCTCAACACCCTCTCGAAGTATATCCTTGAATGTAAAAAGTATATCGACGAGGTTTCCTCGGGCAATAAGGGCGCAAAGCCCGTCTGTGAGGATAACCCGTTTGCTAAGTATATAGAGCAGTTCGTTGCCGCTATCACAGATAAGGAATAATTCTCAGCATATATTCAGAGCATAGATCATGTAAGTCCGGTGGTGAGTATCATGGATAAAAAGAACAGGTATGTCCTCGGTATGCTTGTTGCGAATATTACAGACCCGTTTTCAAATCAGGCGGCAAAGGGCGCTATGGCAGCAGCCGAGCAGCTCGATGTGAACCTTATCCTTATACCGGGCAAGTATATCTGTGACACTTCTTATGCTAATTCGGATACTACCTATGAGTATCAGTATAATAATTTATTCAGGTACGCTTCCGGTAAGAGCCTTGATGCGGTCTGCGTTTGTACAGGCACTATCGCCTACGCAAGCAGCGAGGAGGAGAAAAGGGAGTTCGTCGCACAGTTTTGTGACGTTCCCACCGTGTCCGTCGCTGCGGCGGTCGAGGGCTTTGAGTATGTTGTCTACGATAACGTTCAGAGCGTGCGTGATGCTGTGAATTTCATGATAAAGGAGCGTGGCGTCAGCAGGATAGCCTGCCTGACGGGCGCTGATAATACCGACTGCGAGGAAAGGCTCGAGGGCTATAAGCTCGCCCTTGATGATAACGGTATCCCGGTAGATGATGAGTTTATCATCTATGCAAATACATCAAGAGTCTGTAAGGAAGATTTTGCGAGGTTTCTGGATAAGCACCCCGAAACGCAGGCGGTGGTATGCGCTAATGACGATATGTGTATAGGCGTGTATGAGCTGTGCGCTGAGCGTGGGATAACAGTCGGCAGCGATATGTTGGTCGTCGGCTTTGACGATATGGATTATGCCGAAAAGCTCGACCCGCCCCTTGCTTCTGTCAGAGCATCGGCTGAGGACCTTGGGTATTTTGCAATAGTTAACGCCGTGCGCCTTATCGAGGGCAGGGAGATAGAAAGGCGCAACGTGCCTACAAGATTTATCCCCCGTGCTTCCTGCGGCTATGTTGACAGAGCGATGACTGATATCGACCTTTTCCTTGCCGATATCACTCCCGACAGACTGAATAAGGTGCTCTGCTTTATCTATGACGGCACAGACGCCTGCCGTGACCCTGTTCTTATAGGCTATATGCAGCGTATCATAGACACAGTCGTCTATGTCGAGAAAAACGGCGTTATGACCCGTGATATGGCACACGATATAAAAGATGTCGTCAAGGCGATGATGGATTATAATAAGCAGTATTATATGTTCATCAAGAAAACACTGATAACTGCCGATGCTGTCTATCACAGGCTCAGCACCCATATCAAGGACGCTGAGAGCAAGGCCGTGCTCGAAAACCTCTACCTTGAGATATACAGAACGCTCTCCCGTGATGTGGGCGTGCAGATATTCCGTGCAGGTGAGGAGTCTGTCGAGATGCTGAGGCGCTCGAATATCGTCGTGCGTGATACCCTTATGGTAAGAAGCGGCGGTAATAACGCTTTTGCAGACCTCTTAAGGAGACTTCCGCTGCTCGAAGTCGATTCGAGCTTTATGTACCTGCTCCCCGAGCCGGTGTCGTATAAAAAGGGCGATGAGTTCTACGATTTCAGCAGGTGGCGCTTCGTTGCCTATTCCGACCATGAGAATATGTACAATATAGACGAGAGCGAGCGTGATATGCCGCTCACGGCTGTTTACAGAAATAAGTATATGCCTGATCGGCGCTTTACGCTTGTCATGGCAGACCTCTACTCCGGCGAGCAGCAGTTCGGTATGCTGCTTTGTGAGCTAAAGTCGCAGTTTTTTGAGTATCTGGAGTTCATCACCTACCAGTTCGGCGCCGCTGTCAGGATAATCAACCTGATAAACGAGCTCGAACGCCATATGAAAAAGCTCCGCAGCGATAACGTCGAGCTTGCAGGCATATCCCGTGCCGATGAGCTTACAGGCCTGCTCAACAGGCGTGGCTTCAAACAGGCTGCTGATGAGATGTTTGAAAAGGGCAGGGCATCAGGCAAGCGTGCAGTCATCGTCTTTGCTGACCTTGATTACCTTAAGTTCATAAACGACCGCTTCGGCCATAACGAGGGCGACTATGCGCTAAAAGCGAGTGCTTCTATACTTAAAAAGATATTCGGCCCCTCTGCTGTTATCGGCAGAACAGGCGGCGATGAGTTCAATATCCTCGCATTCCCCGAGGACGGAAAAAAGGCCGAAAAGCATATCCTGGAGCTTAAGCAGGCATACGTTGAAGAACTCAATGAGTCCTCCGATAAGCCCTACAGGATAGACCTTTCAATGGGTATATGCGAGTTTGACTGCTCGGATACACAAGACCTGCAGTCGGTAATAGAGCTTGCCGATGATAAGCTCTACGCCGTAAAGCGTGCCAGGACGTATGACCCCTATAAGCAGGAAAAGCCCAGGGCATAAAAAATCCCCTTGACAAAGCGTCGGGGGTGTGATATACTGTATCTAAGGAATAGCCCGAGTCCTGCGGAGATTGAGCCCTCCGCAGAAAAAGACGGCACTCCTTATGGTTTTAGGTTACTAAGCACCGCCAACCTTATCGGAGGTTTTGGCGGTGCATTCCTTTTTATGTAAAAGTTACGCTATTTCTTCTTTTTGAAGATAAGATAGCACACAGTTACAGTCTGTATGATTATCCCTGCAAAGAGGAACAGATCTTCGTATGTGACGTAATCCTGCATACTACCACCTCCTTATCTCTAAGGAGACCGCCAACTCGAACCAACAACCATTATAGCACATAATGGAAAGCAAGTCAACAAAAACCGCAGCCTCACAGAGACTGCGGTGTATTCTTTATAAATTATCAGCTGTCAAGGTCGATGTCCATTATCGGCTCGTTGACATCAGCGCCTGCCGGAACCATGGGAAGAACGTTTATGTCCTTGTTGATGACTACGTCTATCAGACAGGGTCTGCCGCAGCTGAGTGCCTTTTCAAGGCCTGCTTTTATCTCACTCTTCTTTGTTATGCGAACGCCTTCAATGCCGAAAGCATCTGCAAGCTTCATAAGGTCTGTGCCGCGCTCGATGTTCGTCTGCGAGAAGCGCTTGCCGTAGAACAGCCTCTGCCACTGCCTTACCATGCCGAGAACGTCGTTCTCAAATACAAGCTCGATAACGGGGAGCTTGTGCTTTGCAAGGGTCGAGAGCTCGTTTAGGTTCATAAAGAAGCTGCCGTCGCCTGCGATGTTTATGACCGTCTCATCAGGGTTGCCGACCTTTGAGCCTATCGCTGCGCCAAGGCCGTAGCCCATTGTGCCAAGACCGCCCGACGAAGCAAAATGTCTCTGCTTGCGGAAGTTGTAATACTGTGCAGCCCACATCTGGTGCTGGCCTACCTCTGTTGTGAGTATAGCCGAGCCGTTTGTGAGCCTGTCAAGCTCCTCTAAAACGTCCTGAGGGAGCACCTCGTCGTCGCTCTCGATAGGAACCATTTTGAGCGCATACTGTTTCTTCCAGCCAAGGACTTCGTCCATCCACTCCTTGTGCTCAAGCTGCGGGAGCATTTCGTTCATCTTTGCGAGTATGTATTCTATGTCGCCTGTTACCGAGTAGCTTACTGCTATGTTCTTGTCTATCTCGGCAGGGTCTATCTCTATGTGGATTATCTTTGTGTCGCTTGCGAATGTGTTCGGGTTGCAGATAACTCTGTCAGAGAAACGTGAACCGAGAACTATCATGACATCGCACTTGTTGAGCGCCATAGCAGATGCCTTTGTGCCGTGCATACCGAGCATACCGAGGTATTCGTCCCTTGTGTTGTCAAATGCACACTGACCCATGAGCGAGAGCGAAACAGGCGCATTCACCTTTGTCACGAACTCAGCCATTTCCTCAACAGCATTCGATGATACGACACCGCCGCCTGCGTAGATGTAGGGGCGCTTTGCAGCCTTGATGACTTCTATCGCTGCATCTATCTGCTCGTTTACCTCCTCGGGATTGTGGTTGACTATCTTTTTGGGTGCTTTCGGCTCATACTCTGTCTTGCCGATAGTTATGTCCTTGGGCACATCTATGAGCACAGGCCCCTTTCTGCCCGAGTTTGCAATGTAGAAAGCCTCTCTTATCGTGTCTGCGAGCTTGGTTATGTCCTTGACGATGTAGTTGTGCTTGACAATTGGCATCGTGATGCCGCAGATGTCTACCTCCTGGAAGCTGTCAAGACCGAGCAGCCCTGTAGGCACGTTGCCTGTGATAGCAACGAGCGGTATCGAATCCATGTAAGCCGTAGCTATGCCTGTTACAAGGTTAGTAGCTCCGGGGCCTGAGGTCGCAATAACGACACCTGTCCTGCCGGTAGTTCTTGAATAGCCGTCAGCAGCATGGCAGGCAGCCTGCTCGTGCGCTGTGATAACGTGATGTATCTTGTCGGAATACATATACAGCGAATCGTAGATGTTGAGCACAGCACCGCCCGGATAGCCGAATACCGTATCAACGCCCTGCTCGAGCAGACACTCGATGATTATATCAGAACCTGTTTTTAACATTATATTACCTCCAGTAATTTGTTGATATCTAATTTATTATACTATATCAAAGGAAAAATGTCAATAGATATGGAGTTTCGACTTGGTTTGACAAATAAGATATCATATGCTATAATGATACACGGTTCGAGTTGGCGGTCTCCTCCAGAGATAGGAGGGGTTGCACAATGTATTTAACGCTCAGCGATTATATACTCCTTACAGAGTTGCTGCTAAGAGTAGTTGAAATACAGATAATGTGCTATTTTTTCTTCCGTAACAAGAAGAAAAGGTAAGCTCAAACGTGTAGCTCATCGAAAGTGAGACAACGCAAGTAAAGCAAACACCGCCGAAACTCTGAGTGCCGGCGGTGTTTTATAATACCAAAATTCACAAGGAGTGCCGTCTTTTTCTGCGGAGGGTCCAATCTCCGCAGGACTCGGGCTATTCCTTAAATACAGTATACCACACCCTCCTCGTTTTGTCAAGGGGGCTTTATTGTATAAACTTTTTGTACCGAATTTGATAACAAAGCTGTGACCCCTTGCAAATCGCTTTATAATGTGATATAATAGAATGTGAAAAATTAGACAATATTGGAGGTATTGTATTATGAGAGCTGTAGTTGCTGTTATAGGAAAGGACGCTGTGGGTATACTTGCAAAGGTCTCCACAAAATGCGCAGAGTATAATGCAAATGTCGTTGAGGTTTCCCAGTCGGTGCTCGAGGATATATTTGCTATGACTATGCTTGTTGATATTTCAAGACTTAATAAGGAGTTCACAATGCTCGTTGACGATCTTTCTGCTATGGGCAGGAGCATGGGTCTTGAGATACACACCATGCATGAGGATATCTTCAAGGTAATGCACGAGGTATAAGGAGACAGCAGGCGATGATAAAGACATATGATATACTTGAAACTATCAGAATGATACAGAACGAGTGCCTTGATATCAGAACGATAACAATGGGCATCTCGCTGCTTGACTGTATAGATGCTGATATAGATAAGGCCTGCGAAAAGGTCTATGAAAAGATAACCACCAAGGCTAAGGATCTTGTAAAGGTCGGCGAGGATATTGAAAAGGAGCTCGGTATCCCGATAATCAATAAGCGCCTTTCGGTAACTCCTATAGCTATAATCTCGGCTGCCTGCCACTGCTCGCCCGTGCCTTTTGCTAAGGCGCTCGATGCTGCTGCAAAGGCAGTCGGCGTAAACCTCATAGGCGGCTATTCTGCCCTCGTGCAGAAGGGCTTCTCGGCAGGTGACCTGGAGCTTATAAACTCTATCCCCGAAGCACTTGCCTGCACAGAGAGAGTCTGCTCGTCTGTTAATATCGGCTCTACCAAGACAGGTATCAACCTCGATGCCTGCAAGCTCATGGGTCAGATAGTAAAGGATACCGCCGAGATAACAAAGGATAAGGCCTGCTTCGGCGCGGCAAAGCTCGTTGTGTTCTGTAACGCAGTCGAGGATAACCCCTTTATGGCAGGCGCATTCCACGGTGTCGGCGAGCCTGACTGTATGATAAATGTCGGCGTTTCAGGCCCGGGCGTTGTAAGGTCTGCCCTTGCAAAATACCCCGATGCAGATATAACCCAGATAAGCGATATAATAAAGAAGACTTCCTTCAAGATAACAAGAGTAGGCCAGCTTGTCGGCACAATGGCTTCAAAGCGCCTCGGCGTGCCTTTCGGTATAGTTGACCTTTCTCTCGCTCCGACCCCGGCAGTTGGTGACTCGGTGGCTCATATCTTAGAGGAGATAGGCCTGGAGCAGTGCGGCACGCACGGTACAACAGCTACCCTTGCCCTGCTCAACGACGCAGTAAAGAAGGGCGGCGTTATGGCCTGCTCGTCTATCGGCGGCCTTTCGGGCGCATTTATCCCTGTTTCTGAGGACGCAGGTATGATAGATGCAGCACGTTCCGGAGTTCTGACAATAGAGAAGCTCGAAGCTATGACTGCTGTCTGCTCCGTCGGCCTTGATATGATAGTTATCCCCGGCGATACGACACCTGATACTATAGCTGCTATCATAGCAGACGAGGCAGCTATCGGTATGGTAAACTGTAAGACTACCGCTGTCCGTGTTGTTCCTGCTATCGGTAAGGATGTCGGCGAGGAGCTCGACTGGGGCGGCCTGTTCGGCTGCGGCCCTGTTATGCCTCTTAAGAAGGCAAGCGCTTCCAAGTTTATAAACCGTGGCGGCCAGATACCTGCACCGCTCCATTCTCTTAAAAACTGATGCTCGGCCTTAAAAAGCCGTCAAAGCTCGACGGCGCATATGAGCCGGCGCATATAGGCCCCCGTGTTGAGATAGAGGGGGAGAGTATCACGATACTCTGGCGTGGCGGCGTCACCCTTTCCACCACCTTTAAAACTAAGGAATGGAACGGCGGCCTGATACTGATCTTAGCCGATGATAAGCTCAAATATTCCTACGAAGCCCAGCCCTACGCTGAGGTAAAGGAGATAAGCTTCAAATCAGGCGAGCTCAGAGTGACCCAGCATTTCCCGATATCCGGCGATAATACAGAGGTCATGAAAAAAACCAGGCGCACACGATTCGGCGATGTCACAATGGTCACAGAGGAGATACTGCCGCAGATACAGGGCTTGTGGACAAGCGCTTTTGCGACGCTTCGTTTTGAGGGCGATAAGCTGATGCTCGATAAGTACGGCGGCCGTAAGATAGTCGGCCTGCGTGTAAATTATGAAGACCCCGGCCGGGTCTATATCCAGGATATCGACCCCTCCCGTGAGACGCTGGGTCTTTTCCATAAGGTCTACCTTGAAAACGGCAGCCTGTATGGCGTGATCCAGGTAGATGATGCAGAACCGATAAGGATAGAATTTCAAAGAGGGTAATATTTTACCCTCTTATGTTTTAGGAGTGATAATATGCTCTTTGACAGCCATACACATTCGAGCTTTTCCCCCGATGCCGACAGGGCGGCCGATATGGAGAAAATGCCCTTGACAGCCCGTGAATACGGCCTTGACTATATAACCGTGACCGACCACTGCGACTGTAACTACTGGCTGCCTGAATCGGAAAAGGATTATAAAGAGTACCCAAAAGAGGACAGTATAATGTTCGGCTGCCGTGACTATGCGCTGCCGAGTATAAAAAAAGCCCTCGCTCTGAAAGCAGGGTGTGATAACTTCCTCTGCGGCATAGAGCTCGGCCAGCCGCTGCAAAATAAGCAGGCAGCAGAGCAGATATTAAGCACCGAGGGTCTTGATCTTGTTATAGGCTCGCTTCATATGAACGCCGGAAAAGCGGATTTTTATTATTTGCAGTACAACAAAATGGACATAAGCGAGATATACACCCTCCTCGATGACTACTTCTCCGAGCTGCTTGAAATGTGTAAAACCGTGCCCTTCGATTCGCTCGGCCACCTGACCTACCCCTTGCGCTATATAGTAGGGGAGTATGGCATCACCCTTGATATGAGCAGGTTTGATAATAAGATAAGGGATATTTTCTGTACACTTATCCGAAGCGGCAAGGCGCTTGAGATAAACACCTCAGGTTACCGCCAGAAATACGGCAGGCCGTTCCCCGATGCGCAGTATCTTAAGCTCTACCGCTCGCTCGGCGGCGAGCTGATAACGATAGGCAGCGATGCCCATAAGCTCAGCGACATCGGCGCCGGCATAAAGGACGGCTGCGAGCTGCTGCGTGAGTTCGGCTTTGAGTATGTCACCCTTTTCAAAGACCGCAAGCCGCAAAACTATAAGCTGTAAAAAGATCCACACCCCGTATGGAGTGTGGATCTTTGTCTGTTTATACATATCCGCCGTCAAAGATGTACCATTCGCCGTCTATCTTTGCAACTGTTATGGTTGAGGTGTCGGCATCATCTTCATCATCACCTTTTATCCTGGCTAATATCTTTACCTTGTATGCGCTTTCAACGGTGACATCTGCCCCGTAGCTGTCCTTTATCTCCTGCGTTATGCTGTCGAGCTTTTTCTGCGAAAGCTCTTTTTCATCTTTGATCTCGTAGGTTATCTTTACATTGTCGCCGAATTCATCTTCAAAATAATCCAGCAGAGCATCGGCACGCTTTTCAAAATGTGCATCGACATCAAAATCAGCGCCGCCCGTTTTCTTAAGATAATCTGTTTTGTAAAACGGAGTGCATTTCATAAGCAATTCGGCATCGGCGTGTTCGAGCGCCTTGAAATAATCATCAAGTGCGTGAGCATAGGGCTTGTCAATAACACCTGCTTTTTCAAGTATCTTTTCCAGCTTTTTCTTGTAACGGTTCTCGCCTGCACTGTCTGCACTGTCTGCACTGTCTGCGCTGTCATTGGTCTTGTCGCTGCTGCTGACACTCTCCCCGCTCTCAGACGAGCTGTCCTTCTTGCTGCTGCCTGCTTTGTCATCGCACGCCGCAAGCGATACAGTCATGCATACCGCTAAAATAAGTGTAATTATCCTTTTCATTTTGTGTCTCTCCTGTTTTTGTATCTCCCATTTTTACAAAAGTGTTCCTGAGATAAATCAGAATTTGTCGGCGCTATGCGCCGACAAGCAGTGAATAGTGAATAGTGAAGAATGAATTGAACCTGTATAATAAAACTACACATTTGAAGTTAATAATGATATAATATAAAAAAGGAGTTGGCTTCAAATGAGCACACATGGAGAAAACAGTCGGGAATTCAAATTTAAGATCATGGAACTGCACTTCAAAGATAACATATCTGTGAAAGTGTTATCCGAAAAATTCGCAATACCGGAGCAAACGATCTACACATGGCGCAGAGAGTACAGAAAGTACGGCGAGGATGCATTTGTAGGCTGTGGGAAACAGCGTCCGCAGGATGCAGAACTTAGGCGATTGAAGAAAGAAAACGAAAAGCTCAGGATGCAGGTAGAGATCTTAAAAAAAGTTGCGGCATATCAGGCAGAGCAAGAGTCAAAGAAAAGATAGATGACTTGCGGGCGAGAGGATTGGATAAATATCCGATCAATCTGGTATGTCAGACTCTCGGGATAAGTACAAGATCATATTATGACCGAAAGGAAAACCCTCGCAGCAACAAAGAAAAAGAAGATCTGGAGCTTGTAGAGAAAATGCAGACGATCTTCGCTGAAAGCTATGAGGAGTATGGCAGAGTGCGTATGAAAAAAGCACTTGAAGAAGCCGGATACCCGATGAGTGAGGGGAAAGTCGGAAGGCTGATGCGTCAAGGAAATATGTACCCGAAAAAATGCAAAAAATATAGGGCAACGACCAACAGCAGGCACAAGTATCAAGTTGCAGAAAATCTTCTTGACCGCAATTTTAATGCTGATAAGCCAAACCGAAAGTGGTGCGGAGACAGCACTTACATATGGACAGACGAAGGCTGGCTGTACGCAGCAGGGATAATAGACCTATGTGCACGTGATTGTGTCGGATTAAGCTTTAGCAGCAAACACACGCAGGAACTGATGATCGATTCGCTTGATCAGGCATTCAAAAAATACAAGCCGGGCGAAGGACTGCTGTTCCATTCTGACCGAGGCGTGCAATATGCTTCCAATGCATACAAAAACAAGCTTCATAAGTACAAGATGATCCAGAGCATGTCTCGAAGCGGTGTGCCATATGACAATGCACCTATGGAAAGCTTCTGGGCAACGGTCAAAAATGCCTGTGTACATGGCTGTAGGTTCAAAACGAGGAAGGAAGCCGAGCTAAAAATATTTGAATACGTCTTTGGCTTTTACAACACACATCGTTATCACAGCTCAAACGGCTTAAAAACGCCATATGAGCTCAGAAATGAAAAGCTTTCTATTGGCTGATATCAATAGTTTTATTAACTTTATGTGTGCAGAAAACTTGACAGGTTCAAATAGTGAATAGTAGTGGTGTTCGCTTCGCTCACATATTTTAATTCATCGCCGCAGGCGATACCTTAACTATTCACTTTTCACTATTCGTTATTCATTATTCACTGCTTGCAGGGGCTCGACCCCTGCAAATCCCGATTTATCTTAAGGCAACACCGCCGGGCCACCGGCGGATACCTTTGCACGCCATCCACTTGCAAATTTTCCGTCATATTACCCAAATTTACCTTGAAATACGTTAGTATTCCTGCGGTAAATTTAGCCAATCTGACGAATAATTTGACTGCGTGTCTGACGTACAATGGCCCAGCGGTGTTGCCTTAATAACACAAAAGTAAAAAGTGATCTTTGTATTTATGCATTTAATAATATCACGCAAATGTGTATAAACTTTCGGCAAACTATTAACAAATCATAAACCCCGCCCGATTAACCAAAACCCCTGCCACCGCATAGTATAAACAAAAACGAAAGGAACCTTGCAATGACGAACAGACCGCTCATTTTAGCTATAAAGGGCGATGCCCGGCAGACCTATGCCGTGCAGTCGCTCAAAGGATATTTCAACACTACAGAAACGCAGTTCCCCCTCTCGGGAGCAGCCTCGGCGGATATCCTTCTTCTGCCGATGCTTACCAAAAACGGCTCCTTTGAGGGGCTGTCAAAACACCTGCGCCCCGGTGCTCTCGTGCTCGGCGGCAGGATACCGCCCGGCCTCAGGGCGAGCTTTGCATCAAACGGCTATGAGGTCGCCGACTACTACGAAAGCCCCTCTCTTAAACTGCAAAACGCCCTGCCGACCGCCGAGGGCGTGCTCATGCTCGCAATGCAGAATACCCCCGGCATAGTCAGCTTTACAAGCGTGCTGATAACCGGCTTCGGTGCCTGCGCCAAGCAGACGGCAAGAATGTTTTCCGCCCTCGGCTGTAAGGTGTGCATAGCCGCAAGAAGCCCTGCCGCCCGTGCCGAAGCTGAAGCTTATGGCTATAAAACGGCAGAGATATCAAGTATCAAAAACATCATCTCTCATGCAGATATCATCGTAAACACCGTTCCCTCGCAGATAATAGGGGAGAAGGAGCTTGCCGCTTCAAAGCAGCAAGCGCTCTTTATCGAGATAGCGTCTGCCCCCTTCGGGATAGACGAGAGTGCTGCGCAGACCCTCGGCCGTAAGCTGATAAACGCCCCCGGCCTGCCTGCCAAATGCGCCCCCAAGACCAGCGGTGAGTATATCGCCCGTGCAGTGAGAGATATCATCATAAAAAGAAAGGAGGGTGAGCCGTGAATGAAAAGATAAGGGTGGGCTTTGCGCTCACAGGGTCGTTCTGTACCTTTGATAAGGCCTTTGCGGCGGCGCAGGGGCTTGTTGACTCAGGCTTTGATGTGATACCGATAATGTCCTTTAACGCCGCCGGCATGGATACACGCTTCGGCAAGGCGGAGGATCATATAAAAAGGCTCGAAGCCATGACCGGCAGACAGGTCATACGCACTATCGCCGATGCCGAGCCAATAGGCCCTAAAAGGCTGCTCGATGTGCTCGTCGTAGCACCCTGTACTGCCAATACCGCCGCTAAACTCGCACTCGGTATCACAGATACCCCCGTGACAATGGCCGTCAAGAGCCATGTGCGCAACGCCCTGCCCGTCGTGATAGCGATATCCACAAACGATGCCCTTTCAAACGCCGCAAAGAATATCGGCCTTCTGCAAAGCATGAAGAATTACTATTTCGTCCCCTACAGACAGGATAACTACTCCGCCAAGCCGAACTCGATAGTCGCCGACCTTTCGCAGACAGAAGCCGCAGTCAGCGCCGCCCTGCAAGGCAGACAGCTCCAGCCGCTGGTCATATCGCCTTTGGGCAAATAAAAACCCCCTTGACAAAGCAGGGGGAATGTGATATACTGTAGTTAAAGGGAAGCCCGAGCCCCGAGGTGCTGGTAACACCTCAGGATCAATGACGGCGCTCCTCTGGTAAATATAGTGTTTTAAACACCGCCATTACGTTCAGAGCATTGGCGGTGTTTTCCTTGTTGTCCCCTTTGAAGGTTTCTCTAAGTACTTGCTATTTCTTCTTGTGGAAGATCAGATAGCAGAGGGCAGCGAAGTCAACAAGCAGATTGGTGAATAAGACCAGATCTGTGAATGTCAGGTATGCCATGCTATCACCTCCTTACTCTGTAAGGAGACCGCCAAATCTATGTTGCCAAACTCGAACTGAGTATAGTATAGCATATATTTTCCCAAAAGTCAATAATCCCCATAAAACACCGCCCCCGAGGTCATCATCAAGACCCCGGGGGCGGTGTTTGCTTTCTGATCTTTCCGCCGAAGGCGGACTCCTTACCTGTTACCTGTTACCTGAAATTATTCTGCCTCTTTTGTCAGCACCTTTTTCTGCCAGCTCCTCTTGCCGCACTTGGGGCATTTCATTCTCTTTGTCCTGCCCATGTGGGGCGCAAACATCGAGGGAATGAACTCGGGCTCGTAGCGATGACCGCACTCTGCGCATTCGTAGTAGCCCGCAGCCTTCTCAATGTAGAAGCAGAACATCGCCGCTACTAAAAACTGTATGCCGCCGAAAGATATCAGTATCGCAACCCACGAGTCGTTTACATTCGCAAGCGCCGCCGCCATGATGCATAGAACCAATGTAAGCCCCGATATAAGACCTATAACTACCTCGAGCCTGAGTAAAGTCCTGTTGCTTCGCTCCTCGCTCTGCCTCATCATTAAAAGATTCTTTTCCGCTAATTCCTTGTAGTTCTCCATAGTAGTTTTCCTCCCTGTTAATAAGTCGTTGACCGTTATGCCTATGATGTCGCAAAGCTCCAGCATAATGGACGAGTCGGGCATCGAGCGCCCTGTCTCCCATTTTGATACCGCACGGTCACTTATGCCTAAGTGTTCTGCAAGCTGCGCCTGCGTGAGCCCTTTTTCCTTTCTGCATGAAGCTATGAATTTTCCGATCGTTATCATGTCCATACGCTCATCTCCTTTGCTGTGACTTCATCATACCACACCCCGCCCCAAAAGTCTACGAACCGTTGGTTGAAGTTGCTGTTTTTGGAGGAAAACTACTTAAAATCGAGTCCTCAACCAGCGGTAGGGCAGGCGGAAAGTGCGTATCTACGCACATTTAATAGTGAACAGTTAATAGTTAACAGTTAATAGTTGTGGTGTATTGTCCTTTAAGCCAAAGGCTTAAAGGACGCAAGTTTCGCTTCGCATAACTTGGCTTGTGCCGACTTATGCCCATTCGGGCAGCCGCCTGCGGCGGCGTTGGGGGGCTTTGCGGTCGCCCCCCAAGCCCCCTTCGCAGATGTACTCACTATAGATTTGCATTCAGCATTCAAAAAAAGCCCCCTCAGGGGGCTTTTTTATTTTACTTGGTAAGACACCATATCTCCCTTGCGTAATCCTCAACAGACCTGTCTGCCGAGAAGATGCCTGCACCGGAGATGTTTTTTAAGCTCATCTTGTTCCACCTGAGAACGTCCTTGTAAGCCTCGCTTGCAAATGCCTGAGCCTTCTGATAGGAATCAAAGTCAGCAAGTGCCATGTAGGGATCCTTGGTCTTTAAAGATGTAGCTATCTCGTTGAACTGCTGGCCGTTGATGCCTCTTGACATCTGGTCGATAGCAGCCTTTACTACCTGATTGGAGTTGTAAACATTCATCGGGTTGTAGTGCGGCTTTGCCTCGTTTACCTCGTCAACGTTCATGCCGAAGATAACGATGTTGTCATCGCCTACCTGCTCGTGTATCTCAACGTTAGCGCCGTCAAGCGTGCCGAGTGTGATAGCGCCGTTTATCATCAGCTTCATGTTGCCGGTACCGCTTGCCTCAGTACCTGCGAGCGATATCTGCTCGGATATCTCAGCAGCCGGCATCAGCCTCTCAGAAAGCGATACGCAGTAGTTTTCAAGGAAGATAACGCCCAGCTTCTCAGAGAGCTTCTTGTCCTTCTTGAGCTCCTCGGAAATGTTCCA